>JANYKL010000006.1 GCA_025361625.1 Acidobacteriaceae bacterium | reverse complement strand
TTTACCTGTCGTTTTGATATATTTCGCCGCGAGCGAAGGCGCCCATCTCCAGATGTTTTTCTTTGGCTAGAGTCCATCGATCAGCCGCAAACTCGGCTGCGAGAGGCTGGCGAGCGCGACGACCGACGGCAGGTCGGTGATCTGCTCGCGGTATTTTTGCAACGCCTTGCGAAAGAGCGACAGGTCGCGAGCGCGCCAACTGTTGTGATGGCAACAAACTGTCCAGGTTCCGGCCGGGCGCCAGCGAAATTTCCAAAGTTGTTGCGGAATCCAGAGCATGCCATTCTCGTCGCGGTGGGGACGGAGAGCGAAACCGTCGCTCAGGGTTGTGAAACCCAATTTTCGCAACGCGAGCAACGTGAGCGCGTCAAACGAGTGCGCGGGGGCAATCCAGAGCTCGGGGTGGATTTCTTCCTGGGCGAAAATTTTTAAGGCAAGGCGAAGTTTTTCTTCCTGAAGTCCGGCGGAGAGCCCGGCAAATTCGCTTCGTTTGGCAATGCCAACCACGCCCGCTTCGGCCGTAAGAGCGAGATGCTGATAGCCGTGCAGCGCGATCGTCCAGCCGCGTTTCTGCCACTTTCGCACTTCGGACCAAAAATCTGCTCGCGCCGGTTGGATCATCAAGTCCGGGTCCTGATTCGACGGGACGACGGCAAGAATCGGCCGCACGGAAAACTCGAGCAACATGGTTTCCAGTTCCCTCCAGACATCCCAATTCATAGTCGGACAAAGGTCGTCGAAGCGCAGAAGGTAACTCGGAGCGAGACCCGTTTTGCGGCATCCTGTGCTGGATGCGGCTACTGGGCGGGGAGCGTCTGCGGGTAACGATTTCAGTTTGAACATGAGGTTCGAGTCGAACCGGTCAGGAAGGATACGGACACGGCGTCAGGCATTGTTATCAGGTACGGGTTATTAGGCACGGCTTTCAGGCACGGCGTTTCAGGCCTTGATGAAAATCACTTTGTCCTGCAGCGGAGAGGAGTAATCGAACTCGAGGAAGCGCAATGGGTATTGCGCGATGAGCCGTCCAATGCGCCCCTGCGGCGGAAGGGGATGGCCGATTTTCCATCCTGCGTATTCATTCAAGCGATGCTGCCACCAACGCAAACCTTCCGGCTTCGCGTTCGTGGGAGTGTCGCACTCGATGTAGGCAAGACCTCCAGGCCTGACGAGAGTCGTAAGCAGACGGGCAAAGTGTTGATCGTTGCGGCAGTACATCCAGCTCACACGGGAGAACACAATATCGAAGGAGGCCGGGCCGAACTTTTGCGCGTCCTCGAGGTAGCCGAGTGAACGCTCGATCTGAACTCCGGCGGCCAGGAAGCGGGCGCTGGCGATCTTTTCATACTGCCGGCTGACGTCGTGCCAGGTGACGCGCGCGCCTCGCCGTGCAAAGAGCACGCTATACTGCCCGGGGCCGCCTCCAAGATCGAGCACGCGCTTATTTTCGAGCCCATGGGCCAGTTCGGAGAGGCGATCAACCAAGGCCTCGCTGTTGTAGATGTGCCAGGCCTTTTCGGCATAGAGTTCGGCATAGTCTGCCGGGATCGGGTCCCATCCTTCTTCTACCCGGTGCAGCCAGCTGTGAATCAGGTTAATCGGCATATTGGTTTTTGTCTTTCACTCGCCTGCCCACGCGGTATCGGTGTTGCGCTTATCAGTGCGGCGCTCGCGCCGTATGCTGCCGATAGGCAACAAAGCATTTCCGTGCGATGACAAAAGGCAGGAAGGTACACAACCACAAAGCGGCAGCCGGTGCCGACATGCGCTCTTTCCAGGCGAGGCGCACATGGGCACGAGCTTTTTGGCGGTCGGTTGCGAGCAGGCGATAGGCGGCCGCCCCAAAACGTTTTTTTTCATAGTAGGCGGGAAATCTAGCGGCCAGCAGACCGCCAAATTCGCGCAAAGTGTACTCCTGCAGCTCAGCGAACTGTGCGGCATCCCGCAGTTGGTAGCCGGTGGAGGTCGCACGCAGCGGAGCGTCGGCGTGCAGGCTCTGCACCTGGTCAGCCCAGGTTGGAATGCCGTAATCTTCTGCGACGCGCCACAAGAGCAACCCGTCGCCATTGCGGAGCGCTTCAACGTAACTTAAGCCGGCATCCAGGAAGCGCCGCTTGCAGATGGCCGGAGCAAAATCTCCTACTACTTCTTCCGTCAGATAATCATTCAGCCGCACCACCATGAAATCTGCCGGCATGCGCGCATTGGTGCGCGCGAATTGAAAAAGAGGGTAATTCCGAGATTCGGGGAAGGCCTCGATCCTCTGCGCAATCTTCTGGAGCGCTCCGGGCTCTAACGTATCGTCGTCATCGAGGAACACGATCCACGC
This sequence comes from Acidobacteriaceae bacterium, assembly GCA_025361625.1. GTDB lineage: Bacteria > Acidobacteriota > Terriglobia > Terriglobales > Acidobacteriaceae > Acidiflorens. The sequence goes on along the minus strand of JANYKL010000006.1, from coordinate 17,972 downwards.
CCGCGTAGCCTCAACAATTCCCCGGTTCCGGGCCGCGCACAGTCCACCATTCTTTTCCTGCCGAACGTAACGCACGCCCGGAAAGCGCCGCTCTACAACTTCCGCCGTCTGATCAGTCGAAGCGTCGTCGACAATCAAAACTTCAAGCCCATTCCAATGTTGATCTAAGGCCGATTGAATAGCGCGATCGACGAACTGACAGCGGTTATAGGTCGTGATGACGACCGATATTTCAAAAGCTAGGGACGCCGGTTCCGTCACGCTGCGCGAATTCCACTCTCGGACTTGTGTTTGGGGCACTGAAACTTTAGAAGTTCCAACAATTGAATCATCCTTGCTGCAATCGAATTTGACTTGAATACGGGAGATTTGAGTCTCGCCGCGAGCTACGAGCGCAGCCCGGCTTGCCGAAGCATGTGCCCCAATTTAATTTTTGCGGCGACGAGACGGCCGCGCAGGGGCGCCATCTTGAAGTCCTCACTCGACGGCAGACAGGGAAATTCGACGAGCGTCGTCTCGGGGCGGCCGTCGCGCAAACTACCCGCGCTCGGCGTGATGGGCGGGTACAAGCTCGATTCGACGCGGATGATAGCCAGTCCGCAACTGAAGGGCAGGTTGGTAATCGAGACCGAAAAACCCGCGACCGCGTCTTTCAACGCTGCCAGCATGTCCCGATACAATTCTGTTTCCTGCGTGTCATGCACGCAGATAAGCCCAAACTGGCGCATTTTCGGAAGGAGCAAGCGCAAGTCCCGGTAGACAGTCGAATAATCGTGGGCTCCGTCGTGCAAGACGAGGTCGAGCGGCGCCGGCAAACGCTCGATAAACGATGTCGAAGGTTCGAGATAGAGTCGCCAGCGCTCTTCCTGCTGCGCCAGCAGATGCTCGTGCCGGCGTCTATCGAAATCACAGGTGTGGACGATCGCACCCGTCAGCGCAGCGGCCGCCCGCAGTGCTCCGGTTGTCTGCCCCAATCCAATCTCCGCGATCATCTTGGCGTTCAAGCCGATGACGAGTGAATAGAGGATGAGCAGGTGCTTCGAGCCTGACGAAGAAGTATCAAAGCGAGAGAAAAGTTCATCCCTGGTTAGCGGGTAGTAATAATTCGAGGGTTCATCTAGCGGCGGGGCAGGGCGCGGAGTGGGATTCATTTCGTCCATTCAAAGAATGACGGGGATGGGAAGAGCTGTTTTGTAGAACAAAAGTTTTTTCGTGGAGAACATTTCCAGAGCGCTACCGAAAGGTTAAAAAGAGACGGCGTGACTTTTAGACGGCGTTCTCCAGGGGCGAGCCATTCTCCACACCAGAGCGTAGGCGACAACAAACAGAACCCACTCGGACCATTCCGAGCTCAATGGATTGAAAAATCCTGCCGCGGCAAAGAAGAGCAGCACGTACAGCGCGTTGTAATAAATCGCGCGCTCGACGGGGTCACGAAGTGCCCGCACCCGGCGCAGCACTCTCGGCACCCAGGGCAGCCATCCCCAGACGAGCCAAATATAGGAAAGAAAGCCGGCGATGCCAAGATCGGCCCATACTTGCAAATACGTCATGTGAGTCCCCATGGGACCGACCTTCGTTTCGGTGACGGTCGTTCCAATCCCGGTCCCGAGGATGAGGGCGACGTCCGCCCAATCTGACATCTTTATCACCACCTTCATGACCATCCATCGCTCCGCCATGACCCTCGATCTATGAACAAACGATCAATGAACCAACGATCAATTAACCAACGATCAATGAACACTGATCTATGACCGTCGGCTTCGCGAAAATCCGATCGAGCCTGGGCACATTTCACCCCGGCGCTGCGCGGCCTCCCCTTTGGACAAGTGTCGCTCTCCTGATCGCGCTCGCGCCGATCATCCTTCAAGCGCAGGTTCCTCCGTCGCCGAACCGCACTCAGGCGATTGACACTGTTGAATCGCAGGCCGAGCGTCGAGCCGAGGACTCGGCATCGCTCTCCCCGGAAAAGTTGATTGAACTGCTGCATCAGGAGCCGGGCCTACTCCTCGAAGTGAAGAAAGACCTGTTTCGCAGGGCCTTTGAACAAGGAGCAATCCTCGAATCGCGAGATCTGAACGACGAGGCCCTCTTCCGCCTGCTGCGTGAGGACGAGTCGGTTCGAGTGCTGGCGACGCAGGAGGTGACTCGCCGCTTCTACATTCGCGTGTTGCCGACCGACGAGGAACGCAGGCGCGAAGCGGCGGGCTTGTCCCGCAGGTATGGCGAGAAAGACTCGCCGCAGAGGCCGTCGCGGGGAACTCTCAACCTTGAAGATCGCTACTGGTCAGCCCAAGGCAACCAGGCGGCGTCTCCTCAAACTTCGCCAACGCCGCCTTCTAACTCACCGGGTAGCGAGCCACTGCCCAGAGTCGACTTCGAGGAGCGCCGCGCGCTCGAACGGGCTGGGTTCGATTCCGATGAGCCGAATGATACGAACACAATGATTTCGCCGCCGCCTCCCACCGCGGGTCGCGTCGAGGCTGAAGATCTACCCGGCCTGGTTCGCACCGGCTCGGCGAGCCAGCTTATCGGCGGAAGTGAGCTGGGCGCAGCGCAAGCGCCCCGGCCGGAAACCGATCGCCAGCGAAGTTATGGAGCGGACCTCGACCGGCCCAGGGCACTAGCAAACGGAACGTCCTCCCCCATGCCAGAGCAGTCGCCCTCGAACCAGGGTCCCGGCAATGCCATTCGCCGCGACCTCTCGATGCGATCATCCCTTCGCCTCGACTATTCGCCGCTCGCCACCGCGTCAATCCCTATGCCGACGTGCCCTCGCTCTACGATCTCTATGCCCAGTATGGCAACCGCCCGCCGACGCTCGCTCGCTTTGCCGAAGACATTTTCCGCAACGGCACCGGCAATTCCGACCAGCTTCCCATGGATTTGCCCGTCGGTCTCGACTATGTGATTGGACCAGGCGACGGCCTTAGCATCAATCTTTCAGGCGGAGTCTCCGAGCGCCTGCGCCGCGTTGTCGATCGCGAGGGCAGGGTCGCTCTGCCGGAGTCTGGCCCTCTTCAGGTTTCAGGGCGCAGCCTCGGGGACGTGCAACAGCTTGTGCAGACCACGCTGCAGCGCCAGTTCCGCGATGTGCGCGCCGAAGTATCGCTCGCGCGTCTCAGAAGTATCCGTGTGTACGTGGTCGGGGATGTCGAGCGCGCGGGCGCCTACGACATCAGCTCATTATCCACGCCCTTACGCGTAATTTAAGCAGCAAGATTCGTGCGACTGGCTGGATCCGGTCATGACCACTTCGGCCGTTGCCCTGGGTTCAACCTTCCGCGTGGCACAGAACCGAGAAGTCTCGGCTGGGCGCGTGGCCACGGGGTGGGCGGTCCTGATGCTCGCGACCGAACTGAAAGTAAGCCTTGCTTATGTTCACTGGATCGTTTCGGCGCTGGCTCTGGGCGTTTTGTGGCCATACCTCGTCGAGACAAGGTGCGCGCACAAGTTTCCTGCCCAGGTTCCGGCGCGCCTCTTTGTGGCCGCGGTTTGCCTGCCGGCGATCTACGGGTTGGGAGCGCTGTACTCGCTGGCGGAAGCGGGCAAACTTGCGGTCATCCTGCTGGGCGCGACAGCAATCTTTGTCTCTCGCAGCAGGCTGGCGCTGCATGCCTTTCGCGGCTTCATCATTGCTGTGGGCATGAATTTTATTCTCCTCATGGGCGGCTATCTCGGACTGGGCACGGCCGAAGAGATGGCAGCGAATCGATGGGGCACTCTTATCAGCTGGCCAGGGTCGCTCTCGCGGGTCGCCGGATCGGTCTGGGTCTATGCCGCTTATCTGGTCGTAAAACGCCGGTCACCGTCTGCCCTCGTGTTGCTTGCGGCGAGCACCTTTCTCGTCTATGTGGACGGTTCCCGCACCGTCTTACTTCTGCTATTGCTTGGCGCCGTGTTTGTGGTGATCGTGCTTGCTGCCGAAGCAGGCCGGTTGCGACGCAGCCTCCTCCGCTTCCTGGTCATCGCGACGATCGGCTTCGGCGCGCTTCTCATGGTCATACAGTATTCAGGCGTCCTCTCCGGCGAAACGACCGTCGAAGATCAAGGTGCCATCGGGCGCTTCCGGTTGCTGATCAATACTTTCGAAGCCGCAGGCGTCGAGAACCTCGGGAGCGCCGATGTAGTGCGCTATCAAATGCTGCAGGATGTTCTTGAGGCCATCCGGGCGCACCCCATCCACCTCAATGAGTACCGAGCGCATGATCAACTCGATCGAGAGAACGAGATGAAATCGCTCCTTGCGCCGCACGAGCGTTCCTTCCATGTTTGCGAGCGGCCCACGTACGACGCGCACCCGGCGGCCGGGATGCAGGTAGGGATGGGGCTCGGCTTTGAGGCCCGCGTTCATGGCAAGAGAGAGGGACTGTATTTCGCTGTCTTCGAGCGGCACCGGGTGGCCTTGAAACGTAACAAAAGAGACCACTCCTGGAGACTGCAAGACCTGCAAGCGTTTTCGCAGGTCAAGGTGGACGAAGACGTATCCTGGAAAGAGCACCATGTCGAGCTCTTTGCGGCGGTCTTTCCAGCGGCGCACGCTGCGGTACACAGGGAGGAAATGAGTGACTTCGCGGAGCTTGAAATTTGCGGTGACCGCTTTTTCGTGGCGCGGACAAACACAGACGGCATACCAGCGCGGATTGCTGATGGGTTCATCGCCGCGCAGAGCGGGCCCAACGAGCTGGTACAACGGTCGTTGGTTCGAGATTTCATTTGCGATGGTCAAAGTCATTGCAAAGCCAAGGTGTGTCCAGGTTAAAGTCTGTCCAGGCTAAGGCCTCTCCGAGATAGAGCTTCGCCACCTTAGTTACATGGCAGAAACATAGATCAGAAAATATGCGAACAAAATTGCCCGTTCGATGAATCGAGTATTCGACTACAGTGTTCTGACGCCGACGAGCGATGGCGGATCTCGCAGGGCATTTAGAATTCCCGCCTCTGAACTTTCCAGAGGTTTGGTGCGCACGTCGACGATCGCCCAATAGAACATTCCGCGATTTCTTCCGGAGCCAACGCCAGAATCCGCATCTGCGGATGCCGGCCCAAAAGAAAGCCGCATTGGGCTTCGCGCGGCTTTGAGGTATCTAGTTTCAGTATCAAAACGTCGGGCTGCGATTCTTCGATGGCATCCGCAAGGTCATTTTCGTTCGACACTTCGCCCACTACTTCGATATCGGGCTGCCCGTGTATGGCAGCCAGCACTAACTCACGCATCAACCTCGGACGATTCGCCACCAGCACTCGAGTGCGCCTCAAGAATTCATACCTCGTCCCTTAAGTGGTATTGCCTCGGCGTGTTCTTGCACAAGAATCAATTTCGATCTAATGCAAGCGCACGAAATTTAATCGCTCGTACTAAGCAGACAACCGAAGAGGACGATCCTTTGGTAGACGGGTCTTGCAGCGGAGAATGATGCTATTGCGTTGCGCCGCTTCCGAAAATGAAATAGAACCGCTTAGGAAGACAGAATTCTTTGCAGAGAGCCCATAGAAAGAAGGACCGAGCGTTAAGCAGGCACAGGAGTTGTATGGGAGGGGTCGACGCCGCTGACAAACATTGGCTGCAGGATTGCTAAAGAATTCTAAAGAAAAGCGAGAGAGTTTGAAGGAGCATCGATGCAGGAGGTTTTAGAAAGCGAGCCGCGTTCTAAGCCCGCGGTATTGTTTCTGCTGGCCGAAAACCGGTTGCTGCGGGAGACGTTGCTGCGTATTCTGGCGGAAAAGATCGACCTGCGGGTGGCGGGCGCGATCTCGGCTTCGCCAGGCGTAGTCGATCTTCTGGCGGCCAGCAATCCGGAAATCATTCTCCTCGATTCGTCCAGCATGGCGGCTCAGGGGCCGACACTGATTACACAGATTCGGCGCCTGCTGCCGCAATCGCGTCTTGTATTGATTGGGATGGCAGCTGATGCGGAGACTTTTTTTCGCGCGGTGCGCGATGGTGTTGTTGGCTACGTGCTCAAGGACGCCTCCGCTGCGGAAATGGTGAATGTCATTCGCGCCGTGGCTTGTGGCGAGGCCGTGTGCCCGCCCTGTTTTTCACAAGCCATCTTCGGCTATGCCGCCATCCATCTTGCCTCGATTCCCGAAGTGGTTACATTTCCCCAAGGGGTTTTAAGCCGGCGCGAGCAGCAACTCGTCAACCTTGTACGTTTGGGCCTAACGAATAAAGAAGCCGCAGCACGACTGAATCTCTCTGAATACACCGTAAAAAATCATATGCATCGCATCTTTTGCAAGATGGGCGTGCATGACCGTTCGGCGATGGTGGAAAGATACCAATCCGGGCCCGAACTAACCCTCCTAAAGCGGGAGGGGCGGAGAGATCATAATCCCGAATTGGTACTTACTTCATAGGGTGTCGTACTCGAAGGCGAGCCCTCTTCTTTATCCGTTTTGATTTCGGTTTTGGAGCAGAGCGGTAAGGGTGTCTATGGCCAGGTGGCTGGCGTGGGCTGAGCCCTGTGGCAATCCGCCAAGCTTTTGGACCAGGTCTTCGGTGCGAAGCTCGCGCGCCTCGCTGGTTGTTCTTCCTTTTACCATTTCCGTTATCGCCGATCCGCAGGCCATTGCCGGTACACATCCTTTGGCCCGAAAGCAGATCTCGACAATCGATTGGTCAGAAAATTTCGCCGTAAGTTCGAGCACATCTCCGCAAGCAGGATTTTCAAGTTGGGCCGAGGCATCGGGCGGCGCCACTTGCCCTGCATTACGAGGATTTTCAAAGTGATCAAGAAGAGCGGCGGAATACACTCATCCATTCTAAATTGTCGTTTCGCCTGAACGTTTCACCTAAACGACTGGATGTTTCGCCTAGACGTTTCGGGTAGACGTTTTCGCTACAGGTTTCGCCTAAACGTTTGACCTACACTATGAATGGTGAAGTCATCTTCTTATCCCCGCCGTATCGCCTGCCTGCAGCCTAGTGCGACCGCGATCCTGGCGAGCATTGGGGAACTCGACCGCGTCGTCGCTTGCACACGATACTGCATTGACGTAGCTCCAAAGATGAGTGCGGTTCGGGATCAACGCGATATGGACAAGACGAAGCGGCTGATCGTGGCCGATTCGTGGACTTCGAAATCCAGTGAGATTCTTGCAGCCAAGCCAGACTTGGTGATTGCCGCGGTTCCCTATCAGGAAGCAGCAGTCGTCGAGATTCTAAAAGCTGGTATACGATTTCTCGGGCTTGCCCCGCATTCGCTCGAGGATATCTATGGCGATATCGCGTTGATTTCGGGCGCAGTTGGAGCAAGCGAAAGAGGCGAGCGAGTGATAGACGACATGCGCAGCGCAATCGAAACTGTGCGGGATCGCTGCGCGAACTTGCCGCGACGACGGGTTTTTTGCGAGGAGTGGGGCAAACCAATTATTGCCTCGCAGCCCTGGGTTGCTGAGTTGATAGAGGCCGCCGGTGGACAGTTTCTCGGCGACCCGGGCAAGCATTATTTGGCTGCCGACATCGCGCAGATGGATCCTGAAGTGATCATCGCCTCGTGGTGCGGGGCGGGTGATCGCGTGCCGCTGACGAAAATAGTCGGCGCAAGAGAATGGTCTGGAACCAGTGCGGCCCAGACGTCGCAAGTTTATTGCATCTCAGATGAACTTCTGAATACGCCGGCACCGACGCTGGTTTTGGGCCTGCAGGCTTTGGCTGCGGCCATTCATCCGAACTCATTTGCTGCCCAGCGCGGCTTGCGTTGCATTACGCAAGTACCTCGGCAACGTTCCTGCTGGGAAGCTGAAAGCGGTCAAATTGATTTAGGATAAAAGGCATGCCAACCGTCACAAAGACTCAGAAACTCACAGAAATTCGCGAGGAAGCCCGCCGCTTAAGTCAGCAAAGCGGCTCTGCTGATCAGTTGATGGAAGGGATTGTGACCCTCCTAAACGCGAAAATGCTGAAATACAACTGGGTCGGTTTCTACCTGCTGGAAAGTACGGGAGAACCGATGCTGGTGCTTGGCCACTATAGAGGGGCGATGACACCTCATACCCGAATTCCTCTTAATCAAGGAATCTGTGGTGCTGCCGCATCGACCGGAAAGACGGTGGTTGTGGATGACGTGAAAAATGACTCGCGCTATCTTGCGTGTTCTCTTGAGACCAAATCAGAGATTGTGGTTCCAATCTTTGTAAACGGCAAAGTCGCAGGGGAACTCGACATTGATAGCCATTTTTCAGCGGCATTCACGCCGGAAGACCGCGAACTCGTCGAATACTGCGCAAAACTTGTGGGGGCAAAACTCGAGAGCGCAAGACTCGACAGGAAGTAGCGAGCATCTAATCCGACAGGACGGGCACCTTTAATCCTTGGTGCCTTTTTTATCGCCTGATCGATCTCTACGAAACCGAACTTATGAAACAAGTTGTCGCTGCACTCATCCTGAAGAACGATCTGGTGCTTGCCTGCCAGAGGACACGGCATCAGCCCATGCCGCTGAAGTGGGAATTTCCTGGCGGCAAGATCGAAGAAGGTGAACAGCCTCGCGAAGCCATGCGCCGTGAACTTGAGGAGGAGCTAGGGATCGTGGCGGAGATTGGAAATGAAGTCGCGCGAATCGTGCACCAGTACAAAAACGGCGGGGCGGTCGAGCTGCGTTTCTTCGAAGTGAGAAAGTATGAAGGCGAAATTGAGAATCGGATTTTTCGCGATATACAGTGGAAGACGCGAAATGAACTTCTGGCAATGGACTTTCTGGAAGCAGATTTGGGCTTGGTCAAAGACCTGGCTGCGGGAAAAATTCTCTAGCCGGTCAGCGGACGGCGATCCTGAGCCTAACCTGCGGCTCCGGTAAGCTGGCCGTAAAGATAGAGCAGGGTCAGTACGACCATGATGACGGTGGTGGCCCAGGCGATCACATTAAAGGTAGCCTTGTTTACAAATTCTCCCATCAACTCTTTCTTGTTAATCAAGAGCAACATAAAGACGAGTACAAATGGCAGTACCGCTCCGTTCACGACCTGAGACAGCACGGCAATTTTGATCAGAGGAAGACCGGGAATCATTACGACGGCCGCCCCGGCGATAATCAGCGCCGTATAAAGCCAGTAGAAAGCTGGCGCCTCAGAAAATTTTCTTTCCACGCCCGATTCCAGTCCGAGGCCCTCGCAGACCGTGTAAGCGGTAGACAACGGAAGGATGGAGGCGGCAAAGAGCGAGGCGTTGAATAATCCCAGAGCAAAAAGAATGTAGGCCCAATCGCCCGCCAAAGGATGCAGCGCAAGCGCGGCATCGGCGGCATCACGAATATCTCGCACCCCGTGAACGTAGAGGGTGGCAGCGCAGGCGACAATGATGAACCAAGCGACTACGTCGGTGAAAATGCAGCCTACGATCACGTCGAGCCTTGACGTCTTATATTGCCGCCGGGTCACTCCTTTTTCTACGATCGATGACTGAAGATAGAACTGCATCCAGGGGGCAATTGTGGTGCCCACCACTCCGATCACCATGTAGAGGTAGGCGCCGTGAAACAAGTTGATAGAAGGAGGCTTGATGGTAGCCCTCAGCGACTCGATCCATGCGGGCTTCGAAAGCACTCCGGCAAAAATGTAGGTAACGTAGAAAAACGATGCGACCAGAAAAACTTTTTCGACACTCTTGTATTGTCCTTTGACAGCGATGAGCCAGACAATCAAGGCACAAATTGGGACGGAAACATATTTCGGGATGCCAAACAAACCCATACTTCCGGCGATGCCGATAAATTCGGTAATCACGTTGCCGAAGTTTGTGATCAGAATGCCGAGCATCATTAAGAAGGTGATGCGAAGGCCGAATTCCTCGCGAATCAAATCGCTCAGCCCTTTTCCAGTCACCGCCCCCATGCGAGCGCACATCTCCTGAATCACAATCAGAGAGATGGTGATCGGAATCATGGTCCAAAGTAAGGTGTATCCAAACTGAGCGCCGGCCTGCGAGTAGGTGAGGATCCCTCCGGCATCATTGTCGACGTTCGCGGTGATGAAGCCTGGACCCACGACGGCGAAGAACAGCACGATCCGGAATTTCCAGCTTTTGAAGAATTTCATGCGCACAGGTCAGGACAAGATCAGAATGTCTGAACAGAACGACCAGAATAAATGTTGAAAGCAGAATCTGGATAGGCGAATCTGCAAAAACACGGCAAGAATTAATTTGGGATCGATTACAACTGGGCCCGGAGCATGGCGATAACATCATCAGGCGTGATGACGCCGATGAGGTGGTTGTCTGCATTGACCACGGGAAGCGTCAGCAGGTTGTATTTGTCAAAAAGCTCCACGTACATCGACTCTTTCATCGACTCGGTACATTTGATCAAGGGCTCTTGCACCAGTTCGCGCAGCGGCGCGGTTAAAGGCGCAAGCACGATTTTGACTAGCGGAACCGCCCCGGCCAACCTTCCGTCCGAACCGGTCAGGTAGATCGTACTCATATTCTCCATGCGCCCCTCGAACCTTCGCATGGCCTCGATTGCATCGTGGGCCGTTGCATCGACTGAAACAGCGATGTATTCCGTGGTCATGCGTCCGGCAGCTGAATTTTCTTTGAACTCGAGCAGGTCAGAGATCTCCTGACGGCCCTCGGGTTCCATCTGCACCAGGATGGCGGAGGAGCGCTCATCGGATAAGTCGGCGAGCAGATCGGCCGCAGCATCGGGCTGCATCTCCTCCACGATGTCGGCTGCGCGGTCGAAGTCGAGCGATTCCATGACCGACTTTTGCACTCTGGGGTCAAGCTCTTCTAACGCGTCGGCCGCCACACCTTCGTCAAGAGTCTCGAACACGGCTTCGCGTTCGTCGGGAGCAAGTTCTTCGACGATGTCGGCAATATCGGCGGGATGTAGCTTCGCCAGCCTATCGTTCGAAATTTTGAGTTTGACGCGACGCGCCGGGTCGGTTTCGATGATGTCCACGAATTCCCAGGGAATTTCTCGCGGCGGCACGCGGTGCAACAGTGCCCGAAGCGCATTAGCCGGCAGAATGCCTTTTAGCAGGCGACGGACAGCTCCGCGAGCGCCTACGTCGACGCCTCCAACTTTCAGAACGGAACGACTCTGATGAGTGTCGTGATAAAAATCGACATCATTCACGCGCACGACTTTGCGGCCGTGTACATCGATCACCTGCTGATCCAGGAGATCGCGACTGAGCAGCAACAGGCCTTCCGAACCATTGGCCAGAGCCCAGTCCGAAGCGGCGGTGGCGGCATGAAAGCCATGATTGATATTGGAAACCGAGCTTAAAGGGAGAAGACGGTCACCTGACGAAGTTTTCACGATGACGAGCGATACCCGGCAGTGATCCTCTTGAGGAGATACGGCGACTTCGCGCACACGGCCACTTGCGGCGCCAGAAGCGTCGTATACCATCGAACCCAACAATTCGCTTAGTGAAACGGTGGCCATGCCAAGACGAGAATACTGAAGCCGATCCACAGATGCCAGAAGAATGCGAAATTCGTGCTGACAAAAGTTGCTGCACTTCCAGAATCAGCTTTAGTTTTGCTGGATGAAAGTCGGCTTGCAGATCAGGTTTCGAGAGTTGATGGCCGCTCGCTTTTGGAGTCTGGGGAATGAACGTGCTCGGGACGGATCCCGAGGCCGACAACGCGCGCCGGAATCCTCCGCAAGAATGGAAAGCGCTGCAGCAGGCGGAGCGGCAAGGGAAGCTTCTGGATCGGGGCGACGGTATGGAGTGCCGGGTAAATGAAGCGTTTGTGGGCGAAGATCTGCATGCTTTGCGTCATTCGGGTGGGAAACTCGCGACGCTTCTGCACTTTATTTAACTGTTTGAGCGTCACAGTGCGCTTCATCAACGGTTCGGCAAGGCAATTCGCGGTCGCGACCGCATCCTGGATGGCAAGGTTTATTCCGACTCCACCGACGGGGGACATAGCATGCGCGGAATCGCCGATGCATAAGAGGCCGGGTCTCGCCCACTTCCGCAGACGATCGACTGCGACCGACAAAAGCTTAATGTCGTCCCAGCTGTTCAGTTCTTCCGTCCGGCCGCGAAAAAATGGAGCAACTTTTTCGAGATTGGCGCGAAAGGCCGGGAGGCCAGCCTGGCGAATTGCGTTGAACCCATCTTTCGCGATGACGTAGGCACATTGCCAGTAATCGCCCCGGTTCAGAGTGACCAGAATTTTCCCTTCCCTGAACCGGCCTAATGTTTGTTCGGGGTCGTCAGGATTTCGCGAGAGTCGCATCCATAACACGTCAATCGGAGCGTTCAAATCGATGCGCTCTAACTTTGCCTTCTGACGAATGATTGAATGGCGTCCATCGGCGGCTACAGTCAAGAGAGCGCGCACCGCGACCTCGCCTTTAAGATTCTTAGCGCGCACTCCTACAACTCCGCCCTGGTCAACGATGAGTTCGGTGGCTTCCGTCTGCATGAGCAAGCGAAAAGCGGGGTAGGCCTTCGCCTTCTCGGCGATGAAGTTGAGAAAGTCCCACTGCGGCATCAGGCCAATAAACTTGCAATGCGTGGGCAGGTGGGAAAAATCGGCGACGGTGACCGATCGATCACCGATGACGGCGCCGATGCTCGGCAGTTCCTGGTGCTTGCGACGGAGAAAGTCGTCAAGGAGGCCAAGTTCGTAAATCACTTCGAAAGTCGAGGGATGGACGGTATCGCCACGGAAGTCGCGCAGGAAGTCCGCGTGCTTTTCGAGTACAACTACGGGGACACCAGCGCGGGCGAGGAGAGAGCCGAGAATCATTCCGGCCGGACCTCCTCCAACGATGCAGCAGGTGGTCTCTAGGCTCTCGTTCAAATATTCCGCGGAGTGCATTCGCAAAACCCTTCTCTCTAACTTACGCCAATGCAACCGGGCCCGATTTTCAAAAAATCCAAGAGCGGCTAATTTGTAAGCGATCTTCTCTGCCGGGAGAATCGGAAATCGTCAGATCTCCGGTGTACGGTTTGCCCGTTTCTCGGGTCGAATCTGATATCGATTGCGCACCAAATCTTGGCTGGCGAAGAGTAGCACCGAATCGGCGAGGATTAAGGGTACGAACATGAAGGTACGAACAAAGATGAAGAAATTCTGCGGCACACGCTATTTGTAGCCATCACCCACGATAATCCGCAGCACAGCTGTTCGCAACCGCCCTGCTCCATGATGCAAAACGCTCGAACGTTATGAATGAGCGATAACGCGCAGGTTACTAAAGTACAGTGACCCTAGTAATCTTGATGGTCCTTCGGATGTGCCGCATACTCGCTTCACCTACCACAGAACCTGGGAGACGGGGCTGGATTCGGAGATTAGGGTCGCCGAGATCAGCCCCGCATTTTTTGCCCTCACCGTTTTCTCCTCACCTTTTTTGCCCTCATTTCTTTTTTGCCCTCACCTCGTTCGGCGGATCATGATTCAATCTCTAGTGCGGAATAAAGACCTTGGAGACCGGGCATCGGTTCAGCATGGCACCTGATCCGCACTGCGCAAGCGAACTAAATTGCGAGACTCTAATCAGCCTAGCGTCGCTATCATCATATATGTGGCCCATGACTACTCTGTTTCCACCCTCTGCGCACGCTCTCGCTTCATCGAATAGAATCGTAGCCAATAAATAGATAGGTTTAATAAGTGAGGCTCCATGCGAAAATCCTTCGTTCTGCTGCTGCTCGTCTGTTTTCTTACGTCGATCCTTTCGGCCGAGGATGATCTTCCATCTTCTCGGCGTGGCACGACCAAGTCTGCGGGCCGCGTTGCAGCCGCGGGTAAAGTACTCGCTGAAATTCAGGGCGCTCCGGATCAACGCATCCCGGAAGAAGTCTTGGGATCTGCAGAGTGCGTGGCGGTGGTGCCCTCGTTGCTGAACGGCGGTTTCGTTTTCGGAGGACGCTACGGTAAAGGCGTGGCGAGCTGCCGCACGAAACAGGGTTGGAGCGCCCCGGCATTTTTTACTATTGGAGGAGGTAGCTTCGGATTGCAGATTGGCGGTCAAGCCAGCGATCTGGTGATGTTGATTATGAATAAAGGCGGCATGGACAGTCTTCTTTCCAGCAAATTTAAGCTCGGTGCCGATGCCAGTGCCGCTGCAGGTCCTATTGGGCGCCACGCCGCCGCCGACACGGACTGGAAGTTAAGGGCGCAAGTGCTAACGTACTCTCGTTCGCGTGGCTTGTTCGCGGGACTGGAACTTGGAGGAGCGGTCATCAAGCAGGACATCAGCAGCACACGCGAGTTTTACGGAAAAACCGTTCCCTTCAGCAACTCGCTCACGGGCGAAGTTGAGCCCCCGAAAGGCTCTTATCCTTTTTTGAGCACACTAGCCAAATGGGCGCAGCAAGCCGCGAAGTAAGTTATCAGTCAGAATGGCCGAGTTTCATGTTTACGGACTTCCTTTGCTCTCTGACAGCGCGATCGTTAATGGAAATCTAAACTCTTAAGTGCGCGAACGCCTCGAATACGCTCTGGTCTGGCCCTGGGTAAAGCTTCTGGGCATGCTGCCTCGTCCACTGGCAAGGGCGTTAGGCATCGCGTTTGGATTAGCGATTTATACGGTTCACGCCCGTCTCCGAAAAGTCGGACTGCGAAACCTTGCTCTGGCCTTCCCTGAGATGTCCGTGAATGAACGGCGCCGACTGCTTCGAGGCGAATTCATTTCGCTGGGACGACAACTCGCTGAAGTCTGCCTCTTTCCGCGCTACACCCGCGAAAACGTTTCACAGGTGGTTGTGTACGAGGGCTTCGAAAACTTCGAGCGAGCTTACGCCCGCGGCAAAGGCGTTTTATTTCTCACCGGACACATCGGAGCGTGGGAACTGTCCGCATTCGCCCACTCTCTGCAAGGGCATCCGCTCTCGATCGTGATGCGTTCGCTTGATAATCCTTATGTTGACGGCCTTCTGCAACGCTATCGCACCATGCACGGAAATCGTACTGTCGACAAAGATGATTTCGTGCGCGGCTTGCTTTCCGCGATGCGGGCGGGCGAAACCGCGGGCATTTTAATGGACACCAATATGACGCCTCCGCAAGGCGTCTTCGTAGATTTTTTCGGCGTCCCGGCATGCACCGCGAGCGGTCTTGCTCGTATTGCTCTGCGAACCGATGCCGAGGTTGTTCCTGGATTCACGGTCTGGGATTCGAAGTTGCGCAAGTACATCCTGCACTTTTTGCCACCCGTTGAATTGGTACGCAGTAGCAATAACGAAGCAGACATCGTCGCTAACACCGCAAAATTCACCAGCGTGATCGAAGGGATTGTCCGCCGGTACCCAGAACAGTGGTTGTGGGTCCATCGCCGTTGGAAAACCAGGCCGCCGGGTGAAGCGGCCCTCTATTAATTACTAATGGACTTATAGCTAGATTAAGAGCGAGAAACGGCAGTATGTTTGCCCGCCCAAACGAGTAAAACTCAACTGCCCTGTACACCGCCAGTTCAGCAGGCGACAATAAGAACTCATGAGCTGCACCGCGCACGAATTGGCCGAAAAATTGGGCTGCCGTTTAGCTGGAAACGTCTCCGTTCTGATCTCCGCAGTTTCAAGTCTGCAGTCCGCAGGCCACGAAAATGTGGTTTTCGCCGAAGACCCGGAACGCTTACAAATTGCGCTTCGCTCATCCGCACCGCTGATCATTGCGGGCGAGTTTGCTCGCGAAACTCCATGTGGCGCCAAGTCTATTTTGATTAGCGGGCAGCCGAGGCTCACCTTCGCGCGCGCGGCAATCTTATTGCAGGAGCCAAATGATCAGCCGCACATCCATGCTTCCGCTGTGGTTGCGATCTCTGCAAAGATTGGCAAGAACGTAAGCGTGAGGGCCGGGGCGATTGTCGGAGAGCGTGCACAAATCGGGGACGGCAGCATCATATCTTCACACGCTGTGATCGGCGATGACGTGGAGTTAGGGAGCGATTGCCGTATTGATGCGGGTGTCATGATTTATCCGTCGACCAAGCTAGGGGCGCGAGTCGTAGTGCAGGCGGGCGCGGTACTCGGCAGCGCTGGCTTCGGCTACGTGCGCGATGCCGAGACTGGACGCTACGAGCGATCTCCGCAGATTGGCCGGTTGTTTATTGAAGACGATGTCGAAATCGGAGCGAACTCCACGGTTGATCGTGGAGCGCTTGATGAAACACGCATCCGTCGAGGAGCAAAGATCGACAACCTGGTGCACATCGGCCATAACGTACAGATCGGCGAGAACGTCATCATCGCTGCGCAGACTGGAATTTCGGGCAGTGTAACCATCGAAAACAATGTCGTCATGGGCGGGCAGGTTGGGATCGGCGATCACGCGCGTGTCGAAGCCGGAGCGATGCTGGGAGGGCAATGCGGTATCCTGCCGAAAAAAGTCTTGCGCGGCAACGGAGTTGTGTTTTGGGGGACGCCCGCAAAACCGGTGCGCGAGTATCTCAAAGAGCTGGCGTTTGTAGCCCGAGCCGCTAAGAAAAAAATCAAAAGCTAGAAGCTACAATCACAATGCCTACGATCGTCATCGGCGGACATTCTCGCAACGTGGGAAAAACCAGCGTCGTCGCCGGCATTATCTCGGCCCTCCCCGATCTGCACTGGACCGCGATCAAAATAACTCAATATGGACACGGGATCTGCTCCGCGAATGGCGAGGCTTGCGACTGCGTCACGGCCGACCATTCCCTGGCCGTTTCAGAGGAAGAAAGTCGGTCGGGCGATTCCGATAGCTCGCGTTATCTTTTGGCGGGAGCCAATCATTCATGGTGGGTTCGCACCCAGCAAGGGCAACTTGCGGAAGCGATGCCGCGAGTGCGCAAGATTTTAGTCGGTGCGCAAAATGTGATTATTGAATCGAACAGCGTGATGCGATTTTTAAAGCCGGACCTCTATCTCACTGTCCTCGATCCCGGCACCGCAGATTTCAAGGCTTCGGCGCAAATGTTTCTAGATCGCGCCGACGCCGTGCTGCTGCATTCTTCGCGAGAAAAGCGCGACTGGCGTGACCAGCAGCCCTCATGGAAGAAAGTTTCCCTGAAGCTGGCCCTTGATCGTTCAATTTTTGAGATTTGCCCTCCAAACTACGTCACCCGCGACGTCGTAGATTTCGTGCGCGAGAGACTGAGTTTCGTCCGCGAATGATTTCCGTCCAGGCATTTTGCAGCGACACAAATTTTAAACAAAAGCGATTACCTTTTTTCGCGCGTGCAACCATTTCTAGCGCACAACGCTTCTCACCCCTACGGTGCGTTTCGTTCGCTCGGCTTGACAGCGTATCTGATGGATGTAAAAGTATTTGTTGGTTCAATCCCAGTATTCTGGTGACAGGTACGCAGCCGCTTTCTAACGGCGTCGAGCCGCGGTGTTTGTGTGCCATTCTTGTTCTCACCCCGCGAAATTGGGAAATCGGAGGAGCTTAGTGAATCGGAATTACCCTGTGTCGGTAGGAGGTTCGGTGAGACGTACAGCAAAATTGGCAATAAACTTGGCGAGCGCAAGCAATTCTACAAATAAATTCCGGGCAGCATCCTTGGCAGTTCTAATCGCAAGCGTCGCCAGTCTTGCCCTATATTTTTCTATCGGCGCGGGTGCCGCAAAAGACCGCTCGTCAGCGGCCGCTGGAATTGGCTCCGTCAGGGCTAGCACTCTCTCCCTTCCTCTGTTCTTTGAGCCCAATCAGGGCCAGACCGCTCCGCAGGTTCGGTTCCTGGCTCACGGAGCAGGCTACGGAGTGTTTCTCACGGGGAACGAAGTCGTTTTGCAGCTGCATAAGAATTCGGCGAAGACGCGTCCTGTAGTCGCGAATCTTGACTCCAGCGCTGTGATTCGCATGCGCCTTGACGGAGCCAACGTTTCCGCAGCAACTTCCGGCGAGCAGCCACTGCCCGGGAAAAGTGACTACTTTATCGGCAGAAATCCAGCTAAGTGGCATCGCGATGTTCCGCAGTTTGCTCGTGTTCAATATCAGTCGGTCTATCCCGGCATCGACCTCGTTTTTTACGGCCATGAAGGACAGCTTGAATATGACTTCCGCGTCGCTCCCTGGAGCG
>JANYKL010000158.1 GCA_025361625.1 Acidobacteriaceae bacterium | reverse complement strand
TACCTGTTGCGGCGGAAGGTGCACGCCCATGACTACCGTGGCGATGGCTGACACTTTTACGGCCGCGTCCCAACCGTCAATGTCATATGTCGCATCGCTCTCCGCTATCCCCAATTCCTGGGCGCGCGCCAGCGAATCGGCGAAAGTAAATCCTTGCTCCATGCCAGTCAAAATCACGTTCGTAGTGGAGTTGAGTATTCCTTTGAATCCGATTACCTGCAAAGCGGGCAGACAATTTTGAAAAAGTGAAAAGATCGGAACGCCATCCATCACGGTCGACTCAAAAAGAAATTGGCGGCCGTGCTGTTTTGCTACTTTTCTCAGTTCTGCGTACCCGTGGACGATCGGGCCCTTGTTGGCTGTGATCGCGTGGGCTCCGTGTTCGAGCGCTTTACGAATATGGTCAACTGCTGGCTGCCCGTTATCGACATTCAGAGATGTCGCTTCGAAGACAACGTCGGGCCGAGACGCTTCAAGCCACTCTGAGCAATCGCGGGTTTCGACGCCATCTAATTCCTTCAGCGATTCCGGGCTCTGCGCGAGTAAGAGATCTCGTGCTTTCATTCCCTCTTTGCTGGCGCGCCAACCGATGCGTCTGGAAGCAATTCCTGTGATGAGCCATTCAATCTCGTAAAGCTCGCGCAATTCGGAATCTTTCTTTAGCAAAAGTTCGACCAAAGCGCGATTGACTTTTCCGAATCCGAGCAGACCGAGGCGGAGAATAGGCATTCGTGCGTGAGTATATCAAGGCAGGATCGCGAGTCCGCAGCCAGCCAAACGCAGCCAGTCTAACCCAGTCGCTTTGAGGAGATAGGCCAATACGAAGACGAGCGGCAGAAGAAGAATCTATTTTGTGAGCAGATTGGTGTGGCTGGCGACGCCGGGATAAAAGAACACTTCGATATGATCGTTCGCCACCAACGTTGTCTGAAACAAAGCACTCATGACGGGTGACATCGGAGTCCACTCGGTGTTTTGTTTCATACGCTTACGTGAACAAGTTGGTTCCTCAAACGAGACGTTAGCGCGTAAGTCACTCCATTCATTACGGAAGTTTGCTACTAGGGCGGCCTGTGCTTTGCTGCCCAGCCCCTGCCTGCTATCAATAGATATCCCCTTGCAGTCAAGCCCCGGGAACTGTCTGTGCATCTCGGCCAGGAGTATGCCTGAATGAAAACTCGCCCTTTAGCTTGGCGGGAACTGAGCGCGCTGCCACGCCTGTTTGTCAGCGTGATTATGCTCTGTGGCACGGTCGTGCTTTTTCATTCCATCTGGTATGGCAGAAGTGAAAACCCGCTAAAGTTTCTTTGTTATTTAGGCATCGCTCTGGCGGCATCAAGACTTAAGGTTAATCTTCCCGGCATCAGCAAGACTACATCCGTAAACTTTCTTTTCGTACTGCTCGGCGTACTTGAACTCAGTTTGTCTGAAGCCATGGTTCTAGGCTGCGCCGCCGCTGTCGTCGAGTGCCTGGACCGCGAGCGTCCAAGTCCAATTCAAGTTGCGTTTAACGTTTGCGCTGCCGCTCTCGCGATTGCGGCAACTTTTGCCAGTTATCGAGCCGCTTCTTCATATAACCCGATCAATAACCCATCTACACTACTTTTCCTGGCTGCCTGCGGGTACTTCGTAGCTAACACGCTTCCAGTCTCGATCATGACGTCGCTGAATGAGCGCGTGTCGCTCCGCAAGGTCTGGTCGAGCTGCTATTTCTGGAGCTTTCCGTATTACCTCGTCGGAGCTGGCTTGGCCGGCATGATGAGCTGGCTCCACGGTTTCACCGACTGGCAGACTTCATTGTTGACCTTGCCGGTCGTGTATCTGATCTACCGCTCTTACCGTCTCTACCTGGGCAGCCTGGAAGATGAGAAAAGGCACGTGGAAGAGATGGCTGACCTCCACATGCGAACCATCGAAGCTCTGGCCCTCGCCATCGAGGCAAAGGATCAAACGACCCATGATCACCTGCAGCGAGTGCGGGTTTACGCCATAGAAGTAGCCAAAGAATTGAAAGTTGACAAACAGGGCATGGAAGCGCTGCAGGCTGCCGCCTTACTGCACGATATCGGCAAGCTCGCTATCCCCGAACATATCATCTCAAAGCCCGGCCGTTTAACCCCGGAAGAGTTCGAGAAAATGAAGATCCATCCGCTAGTCGGCGCTGAGATTTTGGAGCGGGTTCGCTTTCCTTACCCAGTAGTTCCAATCGTGCGCGCCCACCACGAAAAGTTTGACGGAAGCGGCTACCCGAACGGTCTTAAGGGAACCGACATTCCGATTGGCGCACGTATCCTGTCCGCTGTAGATTTTCTCGATGCGCTCGCTTCCGATCGCCAGTACCGCCGCGCCCTGCCGTTGAGGGAAGCGATGGCGCGCCTCAGCGATGAATCGGGCAAGTCTTTTGACCCGCAGGTTGTAAGGGTATTGGAACGCAAGTACGTCGAGCTTGAGCAACTCGTCCATCAGAAAACGGACAATCTTAACAAGCAGAAATTATCCACCGAAATAAAAGATCAGGATCCTTCCGTGGAGCCGACCATTAAGCCCGACGCTGGCTTTGAGACGCAGGGCAAGCGGCAAGGCCCAGAGCGCAGTTTCTTGGGCTCCATCGCAGCGGCGCGGCAGGAAGCACAGACCCTTTTCGAACTTAGCCAGGACTTGGGCGCCTCACTCAGCCTCGGCGAAACGCTTTCAGTATTCTCGGTCAAATTGCGTCGCGCCATGCCGTACGACGCCATCGCAATTTACGTTCGACATGGCGATGAGCTTGTCCCTGAATACGTGAATGGCGATAACTTTCGCCTCTTTGCATCTTTGCGCATCCCGATTGGCCAGGGATTGTCGGGATGGGTAGCGCAAAATCTCAAGCCAATTCTCAACGGCAATCCTTCCGTCGAGCCTGGCTACCTCAACGATTCTTCAAAGTACAGCACGCTGAACTCGGCCCTAGCTGTGCCCCTCGAAGGCCTACAGGGGGTAGTCGGAGTGGTCGCGCTCTATCACGCGGAAAAAGATTTCTTCACTTCAGACCACTTACGAATCTTGCTGGCTGTTAGTTCCAAGATGGCTCTGGCGATCGAAAATGCCTTGAAGTACGAGCAAGCGGAAAGCTCGGCCGTCACCGACTTCCTGACTGGCTTGCCCAACGCTCGCTCTCTCTTCTTGCAACTCGATAAAGAATTAGCGCGTTGCAAGCGCGACAACAAAACTCTCACCGTGATGGTGGCCGACCTCGATGGTTTCAAGCAGATCAATGACCGGTTTGGACACCTGGAAGGGAACCGCGTGTTGCGGTTATTCGCACAGGCACTCAAAGACACGAGCCGCGAATATGACTACGTGGCCCGCATGGGCGGCGACGAGTTTGTCGTCATTGCTCCCGGCCTGACCCCCGAAGCTACCGCACGCAAAACTGAACAGATGCGAGCGCTCGCGCAGCAAGCGGGAGTTGAAGTCTGCAATGAGCCCATTCTTTCGCTAAGCGTCGGCAAGGCGGTTTATCCCGAAGACGGTATGGATGCGGAGAAGATTCTCTCGGAAGCCGACAAGAGAATGTATTTGCAGAAGCAAAGCCAGGTCGGGCAAAAGAATCGCCGCCTCTACCCTCGGGTTCGCGGCCGAATGACCACAGAAATTTCCGGCGGCGGACAAACTCTAGCTACGCTCGGAATCGTTACCAACCTGAGTTTAGGCGGATGCTACGTCGAGACCAGCGGCATGTTATTGCCCGGCTCCCATTTCAAGCTGAACTTCTCGTACGATCACGTTGCAATCAGCATCGAGTGTGAAGTTGTGCGCATGGATATGGGTATTGGAGCGGCAATCAAGTTCAGCGAAGCAAACCACGAAACCCGCGCTTCCTTGCAACGCATCGTAGAGCAATTGGCTGCCGCGGAGGGCGTCGTAGATCTCAACCGCAGCCACAAGGCCGCTGCCGCGACGAAGCTGTAAAACCTCCCATCGATCGATTCCCAACGATCGACACCCGACGATCGACACCTACGATCGACTCCCACTATTGCTCGGGAGGGATAGCACAAAATTAATGTGAGAACGCGCCGTGATAGCCGGTTACTGCACCGCGATTGCTTGTTACTGCACCGCTTGTATTTGCACCAGTGGAGCGCTGGTTCGAGGTTTTGTGAGACCGTGCTTCAGCATGTTCGCGGTTGCAACGCCGGTCTTATAGAAAGATTTCTCGCAGTCTGAGGTGGAAGGTCCTCGCATATTGCCTTCCATGTATGCGAGGCCGGGGCAGCGCGAGCAACTGCCTGCGTGCGAACAGGACGAGCAGGTAGTCAGGTCTTTTACTTTGATGGAGCGCACTTCCGTCATCTGCGGAGAATAATTCCAGATGTCCAAAAACTTCTGCTCACGGACATTCCCCGTGGGCAGCGGGAATTGCACGCAGGGAAAAACATCTCCGTAGGGAGAGATGTAACAGGCAGAATGGCCAGCACTGCAGGAATAGCCTTCAAGATCCGCGTCTGTGACCGGTACTGGCAAAGCGCAAAATTCCTCAGGATTCGCCACCAAAGTCGAGTTCCGGAAGAGCTGCGGCAGTTCTTCCCCCGGAATGCGCAGCGCCAGGACGTCAGTATTTCCGTCCATCATCGGCGTAATCGTCGGGTCGAGGGTGTAGAGCACTCCCAACTCAGCCGCCAGTTGCTGCACTCCGGCGTGGTCGTCAAAATTGCCATTCATCAACACGTTTGCCATCGTAACCCGCAGCCCTTGTGCGTGAAGAAAACGGATAGCGCTAATCGTGCGTTCGAACGAATGCGGAAGTTTGGTGATGGCATCGTGCACTTCGGCTCGGTGCGAATAGACGCTGATCTGGAGCGAATCGATGCCCAGTTCGCGCAGTTGGCTGGCCTCTTTCTCGTGAATCATGACTCCGTTCGTCTTGATCTTGACGTTAAACATCAAGCGGCGAGCGTACTCCACGATCTCCAGGAAATCGCGGCGCATAAAAACTTCTCCGCCGCTGAATGTCAGAAAGAAGACGCCCGCCTCCGCCAACTGGTCGAGGACGCCTTTGATTTCTTCCGTCGTCATCTCGCCATGATCGTCGTGATCGAGATAACAGTGCACGCAACGCTCGTTGCATCGATAGGTCACATCCATGTGAACGGAAATGGCCACCCCGAGTTCAAGGGCTTTCTGACCTACTTCGGCGGTTAGACTCATCACTGTAACTCCGATACAACAGGTTCGCTTGAGATGATCAAAACTCCGCGTGCTGACAGCTCAGAGACAAAACGCTCCGCATCGGCTTGCGCCTCGGCCGGATCAATATCAAATTGTTCGCAAATTCGCTCCTGCACGATCCGATGCAAAGGAGTTGTTCCGTCAGCGGCCTGAAAGATGATGCTTGCGACTTCGTTCAACGTGTAAAAAGTGGAGTCGGATGAATTCATGACCATCATTTCTCCCGCCAGCGCGCGAGCCGCGATGGCCTTACTGCGAGCGATGTAGACGCACTCTTCAGACATACTGCGACGCCTCTTTAAACTTTCGGACCTCTTCCCAAACATTAGCGTCCGGATAAAAAGTCAGCTGCCGTACCGGGACCCTCGCAACAAAATCGCACGCGGTATCAAAAAGCTTCTCTATTAAAATGCGGTCCTCGGCAAAAAATAAAATATTTCGCATCAGCCGCCGCACTATTTCTTCGCCGGGCAATTCTTCAAACTTGTTCTTTGCCCCTTGCGCCAGCAAAAACAAGGCGGCAATTGGAGCCGAACAATTTTCTCCCGATTTTGCAAGTTCGCCCGAAAACGGTGTACCAAAGGCCGAATATCCGTTGCCATTCGGCCGCACGTACGAGATTTCATCGCTCAGCAGGGTAACTCCCGCTGGGGCAAGCCGCGAGATCGTTGTCTTGCCTGCGCCGGACAATCCAGAGAAAAGATAGGCGCGGCCGTCGCAGATCGCGCTCGCCGAATGCAACAGAAACCCGCCGCGTTCCGCCAAAATCAGACTATGCAAAATGCGCATGACGGAATCGAGCGAGTAAGGATTTGAAGTTTGCTTTACTTGGCCACGGCGTTTCTCGGTATCCAGGCGCGCCACAAAGTCTCCGCGTCGCAAGAGCCACTCCCCGTTCTCGCGACGAACGACAAGATCACCATTTAACTCCGCTGCGGGTGAAGCTACGTCGAACTCGAGCTCGAAATCAGGAGCGGAAGAGCTAAGAAACCCGTCGTAGCGCTTTCGCAGCAAGTCGAGAAACTGCTGGTCGTCACTCGTGAAAGTTACCGGAACGGCTCCGATCTCTACACAGGCAACCTGGGAATTAACGGTCATCAGTTAGCTTCGCCAAAGCTTGATTCGCGACAGCTAGATTTCGCCAAAGAACGACGGCTGAGCAGAAACTTCTTGCGTCGGCTGTGCAGCCCGAGAGCGATTCGTCGGGCAAAATTCCAATGGCAAAGAAGAGCGCCGAGAATACGGGAGATTTTCCCCGGAACACCGCGATGATGGAACACGTTCAGGAAAAAATAACCGTCATCGATGCCTGTGACTAGGCGACCAAGCAGCGCATCTTCGGGATATTTTGCATCCGGCGCGGGCATCGAGTCACCGAGAAGAATAAAACCTGAGTCGTCGCAAATCGAGGTTAGGCGGTGAAGAAAAAAGCGGCCATGTCGAGCGGCGAGCACAATGTCGCCGAGGCGAAGGTCGCTCATTGCGCAGCCTGCGATCTCTACAGTATCTCCCGGCCATATCGCCGGCAGCATGCTCTCGCCAGCGGCTTTAAATCGAAAAATCGAGGCCTTGGTCGATTGAATACAATCATTGCGAAGCAAGCTCTCCCGCACCAGAAGATAACGGAGGCTCGCTATATCTTGCGCAGGTTCGAAATTTACCTTCATCTTCAAGAACTTTTGCGAACGCCGACGCAGCCATGAATAACTGAGTTAGCGATCTTGCCACAAGAGAGCGCCTGTGTTTCAAAAACGCGCTCTGAACGGAAGGCCGGTTTCTTGTAAACCCTCTTCTTGCCAATGACCGGAGCTGATTGATCGTCGAGAGGCTTTTGAGTATCCATAGTTGTGTACGCCGCGTCTTTGGAGAAATGGCTTCTCCGTCGAAGTGATGATGTCTAGATATCGGGAGTCTACTACAGCGCTCCGACCCTTACCACATGGGATTCAAGCCGCCAGACTGTGCCAAGCGCCTAGTAAAAAGAGAGGGTACCGTTTCGGCGGGCCCGTCGCAGCGCGAGTGAAAGTCCGAGAAGAGATAACGGCAGTAGCGTAACTGAAAATCCGGCAAGTATCGCGAGGTTCATGCGCAGCAATGTTGGTGGCTGCCCATCCAGCAAAGCTTTCCGCATTCCATCTATGGCATGGCTGAGTGGAAAACTCCGGGCAAAAAATTGTAGAGCCGGCGGCAAAGTCGTGATTGGGAATAATGTGCCGCTCACGAACCAGAGTCCGGAACTTAAAAGCCACAGTAGCGCTCCTCCTTTTTGAAATGCGACTTGCATCGCTGCCGCGGCGATCCCTATGGCTAAAGCGATGGCGACACAACAGGCCAAGACGATCAGGGAAGACGCCCAGTTCGCGTGAGTAGCGGCCCGGAAGACCGTCGTGCCGACCAGGCCGAAAATCAAAAGATGGAATAAATTTCCAGCGAAAGACGAAATTGAACTCAGAACGATAAGTTCGGCAGGTCCAGTCGACGTAGTCATCAACACCTCAAGAGTGCCCGTCTGCTGCGCCTGCTGCACGGAGCTGAGAAAAGCCTGTGCGCTCATCACGAAAAACGTATACAGCCCTGTCCCTACCATCAAATAGGGAAAATAGTCTTCTCCCCCTGGGCGAAAGGAGGGACCGATCGCGCGCGAAAGAAAGTAAAAAGCCGCCAGTTCCGTGAACACGCCAACTATCGTAATCACAAACCCACTGCGGTGTCGGATGGCCGTGAGCAGGTCTCGCCAGAGGATGGCGCTTAACTTGTCGAGCGTTTTAATCATTTGTGTAGGTCACTGCAAGGTTCGCAGGCGTAAGTTTTAGCTTCTGCTGATGATATGCGACCAACATTGCGCCAGTTCGATGAAATGCAAATTCTTTATCATTTATTCCCTCATTGGGGCCGCGTCAGCTAAAGCCTCTCTGATATATAACGTCCTCATTCATTACCCCATTCTGCGCGACTTTCAAACTGGCTAAGGGTTCAGAACAAATGAGGTTAAAGTCGCTTGTGAATTGCGCCAACAAAGGTTTGCCGTTTGATGTGTGATCGGCCGGTCATCCATCCCAACGCTTTAATTTCGATTGCAGGGAAGCGGCTGGTGCGCATAGATTTTCGGCCTGACCTCGATTTTTCTCCGAGCAACGCTCCAGCAAGTACTGGAATCTATACGGCAGGGTGAAAACGACAATGCGCAAAATCCGTTTGCTGTTACTACTCGCAATGGTGGCTATTTCTGCTGCGTCTTTCGCGCAGATCGGTATCGGTATTTCAGTCTCAATCGCTCCTCCCGCGCTGCCCATCTACACGCAGCCGGTCGCGCCCGCTGAGGGCTATATCTGGACGCCAGGCTACTGGGCTTATGGCGATGAGGGCTATTACTGGGTGCCGGGCACCTGGGTCGAAGCTCCCGAACAGGGCCTGCTCTGGACGCCGGGGTACTGGGGCTGGAACGATAATTCGTACGTTTTTAACGATGGATACTGGGGGCCGGAGGTCGGCTTCTATGGTGGCGTGAACTACGGTTTCGGATATGGCGGCGAAGGCTACCAGGGCGGATATTGGAACAACGGGGCTTTCTACTACAACCGCTCCGTGAATAACATCAATGTCACTAACATCCACAACGTTTACAACAAAACGGTTATCAATCAAACCACGAACCACGTTAGCTATAACGGACCAGGTGGAATCACCGCGCGTCCTACCCCCGCTCAAGAGACGGCTCTGCGAAGCCGTAGAACTGGCCCCACGCAGATGCAGACGCAACACATTGCAGCGGCGCGGTCCAACCGAGCTTTGCTGGCTTCGGTGAACCATGGGCGTCCGGCGATAGCCGCAACAGCGAAGCCCGGCCAATTTAACGGACGCGGTGTTGTACCCGCCCGTCAAGCAGGGGCTCCATATCACCCCCCCGCTCAACAACCGAATGCCAGGAACGCAGGGGCAACGGGCAACAATCGTCCGGGCGCGGCACGCTCCGCCGATAGCAGAGGCACTCGCAACAATGCGGCTCCGCTAAGAGATAACCGAAGTTCTTCTGCTCGAGCAGATCGGCCGCCAAGTGCGCAAACAGGAGCACGCTCACAAGCCGCAGATCGATCGCAATCGCCACGACCCCCAGCGGAATCTCGGTCGGCAAATCGGGCATCGTCCTCGGCAAATCGGCCCACGTCTTCTTCTTCCTCTTCTCCTAGTGAGCGGACGCATAGCGTGCCGACACGTAATGAGCCGACGCACCAAACGGCAAGCAGGCCCGCGGCAAGTCACGAAGCGCCTACCGGCCGCCAGGCACAGACGGAATCAACGCGTCCTCCGAGTGCGAGTCACTCCGCTCCCGCGCCTCGAGCTGAGGCTCCCGCACGTCAAAGTGGGTCAAGACCCGAGCCAGCGCCGCGATCCCAGCCAGCACCCCGGCAGGAAGCTCCGCATCAAGCTGCCCCCGCGCACCAAGCGCCGCCGGTTCGCGAGCCCGCACCGGCACATGAGGCAGCGCCAGCCCATCACCCGGCGCCCGATCACTCGCAACCGCCGCCGCGTGAAGAGAAGAAAGGGCCCGGAAGGTAGGGTGGGTCCAAAGAAAGCGCGCCCGCGGAGCGACGGGAGAGCTTCACAAAGTGAAGCTCTCCCGCAGTAACGGGGTGCCTGGGTTCAAGCCAGAAAGTTGCACAAAGCAAGGCGTTCTCACGATGCACTCTACCCCAGAATTAGCGCCGCATCGTGTGAACTCCATGCGACCACGTTTTCGACAATTTAATTCTTGACACAACCAGTGCCGCTTGAAAAAGCCGCTACTCAAATGGCAACTTCTCCTGTGACCCCAATTGCTGCGCAATATATTTTTTGCTGTTGAACTTTTTTCCCGTACTCGCCCCTGACATATACCGAATCTGCCCGAAGATCGGCCGCTCGAACCACGGACGATCGAACTTACCAACCACCGACCAAGCCACGCCCATATAACCGTTCGGATCGCGGCCATCGAGCAGATATTTATCGTTGAGGTATACGGCAACGTCGAAAGCCTGGGCCGGAGACGGGCTCCACTCCAGAATTTTCTTCCCCCAATACATGCGTAAATAGTTATGCATCCAGCCGGTGTCGACCAATTGCCTTTGTCCGGCATTCCACAAGTCGTCGTATGTCTCGGCATTCTCTAATTGCGTTGCGGTATACAAAATTGGGCGTCTGTCTTTCGCGTGTTTTGCCAGCGTGCGGTGCGCCC
>JANYKL010000152.1 GCA_025361625.1 Acidobacteriaceae bacterium | reverse complement strand
CAATGCTGTGAGTGCACGCCGGTATCGACCACCCAGCGCACCGCGCGCCACATCTCGTTCTGCAGGCGTCCGTATTCGCTATAAGGATCTTGATAAAAACCAACTTCTTTTCCCAGGCGTTCAGAATAGAACGCCCATCCTTCTGTGTAAGCGTTCACATCGAGATTGAATTTTCGAAACGGAGGCAGGTCCGTGAGTTCCTGCGCGATTGAAAATTGCAGATGATGCCCAGGGACTCCTTCGTGATAGGCAATTGCTTCCACATTGAGCAAGAGCCTTTTCTCGGGTGCAGATTCGTTCACATTGATGCGCCCCGGTCGCGAACCATCTCCCGCTCCAATTGAATAATCAGCCGGAGGAGAAGAAGCAGTGCGGTAAGCCTCCATGACAACGACGTCCAGTTTATTTTTCGGCAGTCGCCCAAACAGTTCTGGCAACTTGGGGTACATCTGATCGCGATAGTGGGAGTACAGATCAAACAATTGTTGCCCCGAAGTCGCGCGCAGTTTTGGATCTTGCAGGATGTGTTGGCTGAAGCTTTTTAGATCGCTGAACCCCCGCGCCTTGGCGATGGCCAGCATCTGCGTTTCAATCTCCGCCACGCTCTTGAGGCCGAGTTCGTGAATCTGTTCCGCCGGAATATCCGTCGTCGTCTGGTAACGGACGGCGAAGCGGTAACGGGCTTCTCCGTCGGGCAAGGCCCATGTGCCTGGATCAAGGCGCCCGTGCGGCGCATAGTCCTCGCGCACGAACTTAGCGAACCTCGCATATGCGGGCGCGACTTCGTTCTTCACAGCGGCTTGAATCTTTTCGCGGAGCTGCTTGCGATCTGCCTCAGCAACCGCCTCAGGGAAATCTTTCAGGGGATGGCAGAACGGGCTTTTGTCGAGCGGGTCGTCGGCGATTTCTTGTGCCTGGGTTGAGACCTTCTCCAACAAGAACCTTGGCGGCATCAGATGGTCGCGCAGGCCGTTTCTCATTTGGGCCATTCCCTGATCAAGCGCGCGCGGAATTTGATGGAGCCGGGAAATATAGTCCTGATAATCCTTCACATTGCGAAAAGGGGAATCGGACGTCAAGTTAGCGTAGGCAAGATGAATGCCGTCAAACTGCGTCGCCGGCATCTCCCAGCTCTTAAATTTTGCGGACTCAAGCGTGAGCCGCAGACCGCGCACCATCAAGTCGCGATTGATTTTGTCTGCCTCCGGAAATCCGGCCACGTCAATTTTCTCGAAGCGAGCGAGCGACCGGCGAGAATGTTCGAGATCGTCGGCAACCGCCTTGTCCGAAAAATCGCTGATCCGATCGTTGAAGCGGTTGTCGCCAACGCGGGTCGCTAGCTCCGGTTGCGTCCGCAGCGTGTACTCCCACTCCTCGGCG
Organism: Acidobacteriaceae bacterium; assembly: GCA_025361625.1. Lineage (GTDB taxonomy): Bacteria > Acidobacteriota > Terriglobia > Terriglobales > Acidobacteriaceae > Acidiflorens. The sequence goes on along the minus strand of JANYKL010000152.1, from coordinate 18,881 downwards.
AGCAAGCGATTGAGTTCGGACCGCCTGGAATCGAGACTCGGCTCCGCGGCAAATACGAAAAGTGGGAGCAGAAAAGCGAAAGCGAAAGGCACCACCACAGAAAGATTCCGCAAGTTGAAACCTCAAAACTCAATTGAATTCGGCGTTAAAAATAGCAGATAATGTCATTTCCTGAAATTTTGGCACCGGTTTTTGTCAAACCGCGGCCGGTTTCCGTCATATTTCGGTCATATCGCGGCTAATTTAGGACGGCAGAACGCCGCAATCTATGGTAAGAAGTGCAAACCTCTGCACGCTCGAGAGGTACCTTTTAAGGTAACAATGTAGCGATTACGGGGGTGCGTGTCCTACGTGGCATTTATCGTTAAGGGTAATCTAATCATCTAGTTAGGGACATTTTTCTGTTAATCAAAAACTTACACTTTCAACTTGATTAAAAATCTATAAACCGCCTATTATCGGACAGTTGCACTGGATCTGCGCCGATCCCGAGAGGATTTGGCGACCTTCTTGCATCTTAAATACTCAGCATACTCAGCCGATCTAGACAATTTAGCCGGAATTTTCGGATAAGTCGTTATTTCAGCGAGAGTAACCGGGGAAAATACTAGTGAAGTTCAGGGCTTGCCTTCTTCGTTTTTCATATCTAATTGCAGTATCAGTCTTGCTCGAGGCGAGCGGCATCGCGGCCAGCGTCAATCCCCCTGCCCTGACGCGCCATAGTAAGACCCGCAAGGTCACCGAAAATCAACATGCGCGCAGGCGCATGCGCACGCTCGCCCGCAGTCGCGCGCCCCGATCACACTTTGCGGCTACCCCGGCACCAACTCCCACCGCTGCCCGCATGCTGGCCAAAGGAAGACATCGCCATCGTTATTCTGAGCGGTTTTATACCAGTTCTTTCGCGACCGACATAACGGAAGGCGACTTGACCGGGGGAGAAGACCCAGTCGTCCGCGCGGCCGCTATCGAAGCTCTTGGCAACATGAACGGCACGGTGGTCGCGATCGAACCGACCAGCGGACGCGTCCTCGCCATGGTCAACCAGAAACTCGCGCTTTCTGGTGGAGCGCAACCTTGCTCGACTATTAAGCTTTCCGTCGCTTTGGCCGCCCTTACCGAAGGCGCAATCGCCGAGGATACGCAAGTCGCGCTCGGCAGTGGCGGACGTATGAACCTGACCACGGCTCTTGCAAAATCGAATAACGCTTACTTTGAAGCTGTCGGCCTCAAGCTTGGCTTTGAGAAGGTGAGCTATTACGCCCACCAGTTCGGGCTCGGCGAACTTGCGGGCTACCACATTCTGGGCGAGCAGCTCGGCACGTATCCCGAGGCGGAAATTTCTCCGAAACTCGGCGGCGTAGGCAAGATGTGCTCGTTTGGCGAGGGCATCTCCATGACCCCGCTTCAACTTGGGGCTCTCGTCACCGCAATTTCGAACGGAGGCACGCTCTATTACCTGCAGCATCCGACGAATCCGGTTGAAGTCACGAATTTCACGCCGCGCGTGAAACGGCAGCTGAATATCGGGCCTGTGCTTCCTGAACTTTCGGATGGGATGGCTGGAGCGGTCGAATACGGCACCGCTCGCAAGCTGCGCCTGAACTTCAACGAGGAAGCGATTCTCGGCAAGACCGGAACCTGTTCCCATGCGGGTACCCGCTATGGATGGTTCGCCTCCTATGCCAATACCGATAAGGGCCGCATCGTGACCGTGGTCTTTATTCAAGGTGGACGCCCATCGTTCGGTCCGAAAGCAGCTGAGATTGCCGGCCGCATGTATCGCAGCCTTTACGATCACAACTTCTTTGTGGCAGGGGCAAACGGGGTAACGGCGAGCTCGAGTCTCCAGAAACTTAGCATTCCCTCCACCCGGTAATAGCTTTTTCTCCGCCAGACTCGCGACCTACAATGAACGTCCCTCTTGAAGGGGCCGTTTGCTCCGGTGACCATCGACACTTCCTGCTCCAGTTAGCGCTCGCGGATCGCTTCAGGATTGGTCGATAATTGAGCCATGCATCCGCCTACTTCCGCGGCCACAGCACAGCGTATGGAGGCTCCGCGGACGACTGCAAGCAATTTGCTCCCATCGCCTGCATTCCGGACTTTATTCAGCTGCCTGCTCTTGGCTGCGGCGGTGTTGGCGTGCTATAACCCGGTAGCAAAAAACCATTTTCTGACATTTGACGACGACCGCTACATCGTCGATAACCCGCACGTAAAAGCCGGCCTTACGCGGGATGCTGTGAAATGGGCCTTCACCACCTACGAAGAAGCGAACTGGCATCCTCTCACCTGGCTTTCTCACGCACTCGATTGCCAGCTGTTTGGCTTGAATGCGGCAGGGCATCACTATGTGAACGTTTTGCTGCACGCGGCTAACTCGATTCTGCTCTTCCTGCTCCTGCAATATGCCACCGGCTTACGATGGCGAAGCCTGATGGTCGCAGCATTGTTCGCGCTCCATCCGATCAATGTCGAGTCTGTGGCTTGGGCGGCGGAGCGTAAGAATGTATTAAGCATGTTGTTTTTCCTGCTCGCGCTGTATGCCTACTCCTGGTATGCGCGCACACCTGGTGTCAGTCGTTACCTGACCATGGCCGGATTTTTCGTGCTGAGCTTGCTGAGTAAGCCGCAAGTCGTCACCTTCCCATGCCTCCTGTTGCTGTGGGACTACTGGCCGCTTTTCCGTTGGCCATCCGCTGCCCCGGATGCCGTAAAGCAACAAAGGGTAAAGCAACATGCAGCCGCAGGCGCAACCCAATCGCTGGGGCGTCTCTTGCTGGAAAAAGTCCCACTTTTCCTGCTATCCGCCGCGAGTGCGGCCATCACCATCAAAGCGCAAAAGGCGGGAGGAGCGGTAAAAAAATTAACCGAGTTTGGTCTCAATTTGCGCATCGAAACCGCACTCATTTCTTACGCGCGCTATGTAGGAAAAATGTTTTGGCCGTCGAAGTTAGCCGGCCTGTATCCGCACCCGACAACTCTCTATCCAGTGTGGCAAATCATTGCAGCCACTTTGTCGTTGCTGCTGGTCACGGCTTTCCTCTTGCTACAAAGCAGTCGGCAGCGATATCTCGCAGTCGGGTGGTTATGGTTTCTCGGCAGCCTTGTGCCTATGATCGGCCTGGTGCAGGTCGGCCTTCAATCGATGGCCGATCGTTACGCTTACATTCCCTTCATCGGCCTGTTTGTAATGGTGGTGTGGTCGGTTGCGGATTGGGCTGAAAAGCGCCGAATTTCGAACCTCCGGCTTGCGGTCCCAGCGCTCTGCTCTCTATTAGCTCTGGGCGTTCTTTCTCACCGGCAGATTGGATACTGGCACGACACCACTACTTTCTGGAGGCATGCTCTTGCCGTCACGAGCCAGAATTATGTTGCCGAGGGCAATCTCGGAGAAGTTTTATTCAGTGACGGCAAAGAGGATGAGGGGGCCGAGCACTTCCGCAATGCACTCGCCGTTAGGCCGGATGGGTTAGTTGCGAATCTCGACCTCGGCGCATACGAAGACCGCCGCAGTAATCTTCCAGCGGCGATTCAACACTATCAAGTCGTTATCGATCACGCGGGAGATGTCGGCATGAGGGCTACCGCGTACGGCAGTCTTGGCTTCGTTTACCGCGAAAGGGGAGAGATGGCAAAGGCAAAGCAATGCTTTGAAACATCGGTTCGCCTCGATGACTCCAGAGCCAGGGCAAGAATTGGACTCGGTCTCGTGGCGCAAGATGGAGGTGACGTAGAGGAAGCGATTCGACAATATTCGCTAGCTGCCTCCCTGCAGAATTCGGACACTATAAACATTCTTCTTGCGAGGGCGCTCGAAGCCGCAGGGCGATCAGACCAGGCCAAAACAATTTACAGCCGAGTGGCAGCCTCGCCAAAACTGGCGGAGTCGCAACAAGAAGTGAAGGAGCTTATCGGGAGCCGGTGACTGCCTTACAACCGTTGTGAGTGAAGTGTAGTCAGACTCATGTATTCATCGTCCTCAGGCTCGCGCGCGATTTATCCGAAGCTATTTGCGGCGTCGCGTTTTGGGCCGCCACGGTCTCAACAGGGAGTCCTTCTCTGTTTGTTATTGGTCATGATGGTTTTCGCGGTTTGCCACTCCGTGGGTCGAAACGAATTTATCAATTATGACGACGATCAGTACATCGTCAACAATCCGCACATCAAAACTGGTCTGAACTTCTCCACGGTAAGATGGGCTTTTACTACCTACGACCTGGCGAACTGGCATCCCCTCACTTGGTTGTCGCACTCGATTGACTATCAGATGTTTGGTCTGAAGCCCGCAGGACCTCACCTCGTCAACGTATTGTTCCACGCAGCGAATGCGGTTCTGCTGTTTCTTCTTTTAGAATTTGCCACTGGACTTAGATGGCGTGCTTTCGCAGTGGCCGCGATCTTCGCCCTTCATCCGATTAACGTGGAATCGGTTGCATGGGCTGCGGAGCGCAAAAACGTCTTGAGCATGTTCTGTTTTCTGCTCGCGCTTCTCGCCTATGAGTTCTACTCGCGTCGGCCTGCGGCTTGGCGCTATCTCCTGGTTTTCGTTAGTTTCGCGTTGGCGTTGATGAGCAAGCCCCAAGTCATTACTTTCCCGTTCTTGTTGCTCTTATGGGATTTTTGGCCTATGCAGCGACTGGCCCTGAGGCAAAATCAATCCGCAGCGACACAAGGGGACCGGAGACAATACTCGATTTCGTGGCTGCTATTGGAAAAGTCTCCGTTGCTGTTGTTATCCGTTCTCAGCGCCTATGTCACCATGAAGGCGCAGTCTGCGGGCCAAGCGATTCAATCCTTCTCGCTTTATAGCGTGCCGCTTCGAATTGAGACTGCAATCGTCTCTTATGTGACATATATGCGGCAGGCGGTGTGGCCCGTCAATCTGGCGGCGATGTATCCCCACCCGACTCATTTGTTTCCTTATTGGGTAGTGATCGCGTCTGCTCTGCTATTGATTTTGACTACCAGCCTCGCTATATATCTACGCTCCTCGGCGCCATATCTTGTTGTGGGCTGGCTCTGGTTTCTAGGGAGCATGATTCCGATGCTCGGATTAGTACAGGTGGGGGCCCAGGGTATGGCCGACCGCTATGCTTATCAACCGTTCATAGGTCTCTTCATCATGATGGTCTGGGGTGCCTGCGATTGGTGTCGTGCCCGGAAGCTATCTACTGCGTGGCTAGCACTTCCTGCGGCCGCTTGCCTGATATCCTTTGGCGCATTAACGTTGCGGCAAGTCAGCTATTGGCATGACACGGCAACGTTTTGGCAGCACACGCTCGCCGTCACAAAAGATAACTACGTCGCGCACGATGAACTGGGTGAGTATCTCGCCGGAGAAGGTCGAATCGAGGATGCCGCTCAACAATTCCGTGATGCTCTCGCCATCCGGGCCGATGATCTGCCCGCACAACTGAATCTCGGTACGTATGAACACGGCAAAGGCAATCTAGTGGGCGCGATTGCGCGCTATCAGGCGGTCGCCCTGCGCTCGACGAATGTCACGGTGCTTTCCACTGCCTACGGCAATATGGGCTCCGCATATCGCCAAAGGGGCGAATTGGGACAGGCGGAAACATGTTACGAGGCGGCATTGAAGCTCGATCACAATATGGCTTCAGCCATGATTGGATTAGGACTGATCGCTGAAAAGCGCGAAGACTACAAGGAAGCTATCCACCAATATAACCGGGCCATGACCGTGCAGCCCACCGATGTCGGCTTTCTTCTGCTAGCTGGGGCGTTGCAACATGCGGGCCGCGCCGCCGACGGCAAAATTATTAACGAACGCGTAAACCGGCTATCCCCGAATCTGACGGCGGCTAGAGCGCTGGTTGATTCGCTACATTCCGGAAAGTGAAAAGCGGTGGAGGATTTTAGTCGTAAATTTCATCGCCGGAGAAAAAGAAAAATGCAAGATGAGATACTCAAAGTGCTAAGCCGAATTCCGCATCCTCCTATCGTTGCTGCTGGGTCGGTTGCGCTTGCCGCGACCGTCCTTGTCTTGATGTGGAGAGCAGACAGGCGCAAAGCCGGGTGGCTCGCAGCCGTTGGGATTGTTTGGCTCGGCCTCGCTCCTATTGCCGCTACAAGTTACGCCAAGTCGCGCGCCGTCTATCAGATTCACATCGAAGTCCTGCGCCCCGATCAGTCGCTGGCCGACGTTGCCCAACTGCACTCGTCGCAAGCGGGAGAGCTCAAAATGGTGCCCGGCGGATGGGAGCTTGATGTTCCCGCGAAGGAACGTCCATCCGATGGCAGGATTACTTTTTTGGCTTCCGTCAAAGACGAGTTTTTGACCGGCCAGTCATCGCTAATTCTTACAGACGATTTTTACCCAACTGCAATCGTTCCATTGGCGGCGATTACATCAGCCATGCTTCGCGGGGTCGTGGTCGATGAAGATATGAGAGCCGTGGCGGGCGCGACGGTCTCGGTCGAGGGCAATTCCCAAGCTGTGACTTCGGATAGCAGAGGCAACTTCGTAATTCCCGCTCATGCCGGCAACGGTCAGGCCGTGGAAGTCAGTGCAAAAAAAGGTCAGTCGAGCGCCCGACTCACCGCGAAGGCAGGGAAAACGGTTGAAATCGTCTTGAATTCCCGATAGAAAACGGCCACGCTCCGCAATGTCGTGCGACCAACTTTCGCATGAATCAGCGCCTGACTTCATCTTTAGCAACTACGCCATCTTTAATGTAGACGATGCGATGAGCGTATTCGGCGATGTCATGCTCGTGGGTTACAAGCACGATGGTGTTTCCTTCGGAGTGCAGGCGATCAAACAAAGCCATGATCTCGTTGCCCGTTTGTGAATCAAGATTGCCGGTAGGTTCGTCGGCAAGAATGATGGCAGGCTTGTTCACCAGCGCTCTAGCAATCGCAACTCTTTGCCTTTGACCGCCCGACAATTCGTTGGGCTTGTGCGTCATGCGGTTTTCCATCCCCACCGATGCCAGAGCCTGTTTCGCGCGGTTGGTGCGCTCTTCGGATGCTACTCCCGCATAGATTAGCGGCAACTCGACGTTATGCAGGGAAGTCGCGCGGGCTAGGAGGTTGAAGGTCTGGAACACAAATCCGATTTCTTTGTTGCGAATACGGGCCAGTTCGTCGTCGTCGAGTTCAGCTACCTGCTGGCCATTCAGCCAATACTGGCCTTTGCTTGGGGAGTCAAGGCATCCGATTAAATTCATGAGCGTCGACTTGCCGGAACCCGATGGGCCCATGATTGCCACATACTCATTGCGCTGAATGCGCAGGTTAATGCCGCGCAAGGCATGCACCTGTTCGGCGCCCATGTCGTAGCTCTTCCACAGGTCTTCGGTGCAGATCATGCAGGACTCAGGGGCCAAATCCGCAGGCCGGTCGCGCGCGCGATCAGCCATCGATAAATGAACCTCGGCAGTTGCCATCTTGCTCTCCTTCTCCGGGCCGGTCTGAGCCACGCACGCTCCTATAGCCTATTTAGACGTTGCGAGATGGCAGAAGTTAGACATTGACGTTGGGTCACGAACTAGCTGAGCTCTACCCTATGTGTCTGTCAAACCGACCAGCTGATGCCGCAGTGTTCATTTCCTAGTCTACAGAAACTTAGTTAACAAAACCGTGTCTGAAACTGGAATGAAGCGGGTGCTTGCCCATGGGTAGTTACGAGAGGGGGTCGAGGAAAGTTCCACGTCGGCGATTCTCCCCACAACCTTCGGCCTTGAACCGGTCTGTTCGCGAAGAAATATTACCGGTCTTTATAGCGTTGTGGATAGCTTGCTGTCGCCGGGGAGTCCGTTCCAGAGAGAATATCCGCAGTCCAGAACGCGGAGTGCAGCGTCACAGAATCCTCAATTGTAAAACGTGCTGGGACCCGGCTCTTCTCCTTGCCTAGAGGGTTACAAAGATCATAGAATAAGGGAACTGCTGTATTTCTTAAGGCGGGCCCCTCTATGTTGTACTCAGGTTTGTTATCCACAGCTTTCCGAAAACGCTGTTTCGTTAGCGCTCTTGCGACCGCCATGTCGTTTGGGTGTGCGACTATTTCCTCGGCGCAAGATAAGACCGCGCAGGGCTCTGATGACAAGGGCTCAGCGCCACAGGGAACTCAAGCCGACCCGCTCAAGAGGCAGGTTCCCGACAAGCAGAGAAAAGCCAACGCCAAGGCCCTCAAGGTCGAGTTAAGCAAAACCTATCGTAAGTGGCTTGACGAAGACGTCCGCTGGATCATCACCGACCAGGAAAAATCTGCCTTCAAGCAGCTTTCGAACGACGAGGAGCGCGACCAGTTCATCGAGGCTTTCTGGCAGCGTCGCGACCCGACGCCCGACACGGAAGAAAACGAATTCAAGGAAGAGCATTACCGCCGTATCGCGTATGCAAACGAGCACTACGCCGCCGGCATTCCGGGGTGGAAGACGGATCGCGGACGTACTTATATTGTCTTCGGGCCGGCTGACGAAATTGAATCGCATCCTTCCGGTGGGAGCTATGAAAGACCGATGGAGGAAGGCGGCGGCGAAACTTCTACGTTTCCCTTTGAAACGTGGCGTTACCGTTATCTGGAGGGAATCGGCCAGGAGATCATGATCGAGTTCGTCGACTCCTGCATGTGCGGCGACTATCACATGACGCTTGATCGCTCCGAAAAAGATGCCCTTAAATACACCCCGAATGCCGGGTTGACCATGTACGAGCAGATGGGGATGTCGAACAAGGCAAGCCGCTTTAGCAATGGCGGGCTCGAGCAACTAGGGCAGTCACCTTTCAACAAAGATCTTCAGACTAAGCAATTCGACCGACTCGAGCAGTTTGCGAAATTGCAGGCTGCACCCGCGGTTAAGTTTAAGGATCTGGAAGAAGTAGTCAGCCATAAGATTAACGTCAACCTGATGCCCTTCGACGTACGTGCCGATTACGTTAAGGTTACAAGCGATACGGCTTTGGTCCCGGTCACAATCCAGATCAAGAACCGCGACGTCACTTTTCAGAATAAGGATGGCATCGAGCGGGGCACGGTCAATATTTTCGGGCGCGTCACTACGCTAGCCGGCAAAATCGTGCAGACTTTCGAAGATACCGTGCAGGTCGATGTTCCCGCGGAATTGCTGGCAAAAACTGCTGAAAATTCGTCCGTATACTGGAAGGCGTTACCTCTGCGCATCGCACAGAATCGCTACCGGCTTGACGTCGTGGTAAAAGACGTCAACGGAGACCGGACGGGGAGCTGGAGTCACGCTATAGTGATCCCAGACTTCAGCGACGACAAGCTGAGCAACTCGACATTGATCATTGCGGACCAGATGGAACCGGTGCCGACCAAAAACGTGGGTACAGGAAATTTCGTCATAGGTACTACTAAGGTTCGGCCCAGGGTTGCTCCATCCAACGGCCAGCCCATACTGTTCAAACGCAATCAGAAGCTCAATTTCTGGATGCAGGTTTACAACCTGAGCGTGGATGAAAAAACTCACAAACCGTCGGCGACCTTCGAATATAATGTCACTGACGCCCATAACAAAGCAGTCATCCACACCGTCGAGTCGACCGATACGATGGGGAACCTGGGTGATCAGGTAACGCTGCAAAAGACTCTTTCCGCGGCGAACCTGCAGCCGGGCATGTACAAGATCGAGATCAAGGTGAACGACAAGCTGTCAAAGCAGACAGTAGGGCCGACAGCAACCTTCGCCGTAGAGTAGACTGTTTGTCTCGGATAGAGAAGGCGACATGCTGCGTAGGATTAGCTTTTTCGCGCTGGTCTCTGCCATTGCTATGAGCATGGCTTTTCCGGCGTGGTGTGAAAACTCTCGTATATTGTCGGGAGCGATCAGCGGTTACGTCCGAGATGGCCGGGGCTCGCCGCAGATGGGCGCGGCTGTTGAGATTCTGGGTTCTGCCGTTCACGCCCTCAAAGTCTTTACCGACGATCGCGGGTTTTATTCCGCCGCCAACATCATTCCCGGTACATATAGTGTCAAAGTAAGCGCTCCTTCTTTTCTGCCTTCGCTTCGTGAAAAAATTGATGTGCGAGGAGGGGCTAAAGCTCTCGTCAACGTTACATTGACCACGCTCTTCGAAGCGATTCAACTTGTGCCGCTGCGAGGGCCGGTTGACGACGACGACTGGAAGTGGACTCTACGCTCCGTGTCTAACCGTCCCATCCTGCGGGTGCTTGAAGACGGGTCAACCGTTGTTGCCAGCCGAGAAGGCGCAGATCACAATCTGAAGGGAACGGTCACTCTGATGGCCGGTTCCCCGAGCCAGGGCTACGGCAGTACGTCTGACATGAGTGCGGGCTTTGACGTCGAGCGGTCGGTGCTTTCAAGCGGCACTTTGCGCTTGAATGGTAATGTTGGGTACGGAAGCGAACCCCAGGGAATGCCGGCTGCGGTTTTACGAACCAGTTATACCAATCGCTTTAACGGCGTCTTCGAACCTTCCGTGTCGATTACGGCCTTTCGACTGAATTCTCCTGATCACACCGCGATGCCGGGTGCCTCGTTACAAGCGCTCTCAATGATGACCACGGATCGCGTAGTTCTGGGCGACCGTTTCGAGGTCAAGCTGGGTAGCGAGTTACAGACGATCCAGTTCATGGGCCGCGCCCACGCTTTCAAGCCCTTCGGGTCGGCCGATTTTCACGTGACTCCAAACACGGTCATCGAGTACCAGTTCGCAAGTTCGGTTCCGAGTGCAGGTCTCGATGACGATTCAAGTGATCGGCTCGCGGCGGGGCTCTCGCAACTGAGCGAAACAGCCCCGCGAATGAGCATTACAGGCTTCCTTCCAGCAGTAGAGCGTGGGCGCCACCAGGAAGTCTCACTCTCTCAACGTTTCGGAAAGAATAATTTGCAAGTCGCCTACTATTCCGACAGTTTTTCCGACCCGGTCTTGGCTGGAGTTGGCGATATGACGACCGAATCCGGCGCAGTTCTGCCGGACTTAAACTCGGGCACATTCAGTTATCAGGGAAATAACTTTTCGGCGAGTGGAATGAGAGTTGTAGTGCAGCGCAAGCTTCTCTCTGACTTGACCGCTACCCTAGATTACGGCTATGGCGGTTCCTTAGACCTCCGCCAGGATGATATTCAACTGCTGGATGCGCGCAGTTACATGCGCACCGATCGTCATCAATCAATCGCGGCTAAGTTCAGCGGAACGCTGCCCAAGTCGAAGACGCGCTGGACGGCTTCTTATCGCCACTCGAGTGGTCACCCGTTGCTTCCAGTGGATGAATTCAATCGGTCCGCCGGCCGGGCCGATCCTTACCTCAATATCTGTTTGCGCCAACCTATTCCTGCCAATTTTCTAGCCGGTCACATGGAGATCCTTATGGACCTCCGCAATCTGCTGGCGCAGGGCTACGTGCCGGTCATCGGCGTCGACGGGCAGACGGTTTATCTCGTGCAATCCGCACGGTCTGTGCGCGGCGGCGTGGCCTTTAACTTCTGAATAGGCCCTCTAACCTTTACACACACGCTTCCTAGCCTTCCATTCTCATAGCTGATCCCGGCTATGCACTCTATGCAGCACGTTCGCCGATGTTTTTGAGCAAAGACTCATATATAATTCCGCGAATCTCAACCAACAGATAAATTTGGATGCTCGCGAATTTCTGCTCGATCCGCTCGCGTGATTGCCAAGGAGAACTGAAAATGAAACTTCGTCATTTAATGCTGTGCTTCTTGTTGATAGCGGTGGCCGCGTTTGGTCAGACTTTTCGCGGCACGGTTCTCGGTACAGTGACCGATTCTTCAGGCGCGGTAATTGGCGGCGCGACTGTGAAAGTTCTCAACGTTGGAACCGGGCAGGAGCGCACTGCGTCCACCAGCGGCGATGGAAGCTACTCGGTAGCGGAATTACCGATCGGAACCTATACCGTGACTGTCACGCAGTCCGGCTTCAACACTTTCGCCGCCACGAACGTTACGGTCGATGTCGGTGCCGAGCGTCGTGTGGATGCCATGCTGAGCGCGGGGTCCGTAGCGACCCGAGTCGAGGTCGCTGGCGACGAACTGCCCTTGGTCGAATCAACCTCCGCCGAACTGGGCGGCACGCTGACAACGGAGCAGATCGAGAATGTTCCGGTAAACGGTCGGGACTACACCAAACTGATTTACCTGAACCCCGGTGTCTCCGGATCACCCGACCAGATTTCCGATTCTCCGGGCTCCTTCGGAACTTTCTCGATGAACGGCTCGCGGGGGCGCGCCAACAATTTCCTGCTCGACGGAACCGACATGAACGACGGTTTTCGTAACGACCCCGCCATTAACGAAGCCGGAGTATTCGGCGACCCCGCCACGATTCTTCCGCTGGATGCGGTTGCTGAATTACGCGTGCTCTCAAACTACGAAGCGGAGTACGGCCGCAACAGCGGCGCCGTCATTAACATCGTCACCAAAAGCGGCACCAACAAACTGCACGGCTCTCTGCTCGAATACAACCGCACCAGCGGCGTCGGCGGAGCCCGCAACTTCTTCAACACCCAGGGTTCACAAGATCCGTTTCACAACAATCAATTCGGCGGATCGCTCGGCGGCCCCATCGTTCGAGACAAAACATTTTTTTATGTCGACTATGAAGGGCAGCGCGAATCAGGAGCACAGTCAGGGACGAGTTGCGTGCCTGACCCGAGACAGATCGCCGCTGACGGAACGCCTAATCCGGTGATCGCGGCGCTTTTAGCGCGCAACCCGTACCCGACCCCGAACATTGCTGTTCCTTACGATCCGCCGACGCCTCCTCTGAAAAACCCCTTTGAGAGCGGTTGCCCGCACGGCCCTAATCTCGCTCTTTCAACGCTTTTTAAAAATCGAGTGGATAGCATGATTGCGAAGGTCGATCACAACTTCAACTCCAGCAATCTTGTAACAGGTCGCTATTATTTCGGCGATAGCGATCAGAGCTTCCCTTTTGCGCAGTTGGCGGGTGGGCTGCTGCCCGGCTTTAATACCATCACCCCGACGCGAGTCCAACTGGTCTCGCTGTCGTACGTCAAGGTCATGGGCACCTCATTAAATGAAGCTCGTTTGGGCTGGAACCGGTTCGTAGAATCGTTTTTCCCTGAGGATCACAATTTCAATCCCTCTTCGATTGGATTAGATACCGGGGTGACGTCGCCGTTCGACTTCGGTCTGCCAAAAATTTCGGTCGCAGGTTTTTCAGTCATTGGCGCGACCAACTCTGTGCCACGTTCGCGTGTTGACTCCAACTGGCATTTCATCGACAACTACGGTTGGAAACGAGGGCGTCATGACTTCAAAGTGGGTTATGAGTACCGGCGCACAACAATTTCACTGATCCAAAACAACACCTTCCGAGGCCGTCTCAGCTTTGGGACCCTCTTCGACTTTCTGCAAGGAAATGTGAGTGGGGGGAAAGAAACCCAGGGCAACAGCAAGCGCCACTCGTATGAGAATAACCATGGATTTTATTTTCAGGACAGCTTCCGCTGGACACCCCGCCTGACGGTCAATTACGGCATGCGTTGGGATTACTTTGGCGTGGTCGGGGAGAAGAGCCACCTGTTTTATCAGCTCGACCCGAGCTCTGCGAGCGACCTGTCGCCGACAAACCAGCTCTACAACAAGGACTATAACAATTTCGCTCCGCGCATCGGATTGGCCTACGATATCGGTGGCAAGGGACACACAGTTGTCCGCGCCGGCTGGGGCCTGTTCTACGATGCCTTTGCCCAGGATATTTTTCTGGGTCACGCTCCCTACAATTGCGCATTCTGTCCCGGTCCCGCCTACACCGGGATTGGGCCAGCCCCCATCCTGTCATCGACTTCTCCCGTGGCGACGATCTCTCCTAATTCCCCAGTCTTTTCGAACTTCAACGGGCTGACCGATTTCTTCGGGACCGATAGGAATATCCGCACTCCCTATACGCAAAATTTTAATTTCAACCTCCAGCAACAACTCGGCAAGGCGGTCATAGAAGTTGGATACGTTGGCGCGCGTGGCACGAAGCTGTTCCGCTTCCGCGATATTAACCAGCCCACGCAAGCGCAGATTACTGCATATGACACATCGGCCGCCCAGTGCACTACTGGTTTTGTTTTGCCGAACTGTCCCATCGCGGGCTTTGACTTCGTCTCCAACGTGCCTCGCACCGCCTATCCTGCGCTCTTTTACGTCAATCGCGAGGAATCTACGGCGAGTTCGAACTACCACTCCTTTCAGACCAGCCTTCGTACCAACAACTGGCGCGGTCTGACTTCGGCGGTAAATTTTGTCTGGTCTCACTCCATCGATAACGCGAGCGATAGCGAGGATTTCATTCCCAACGCGGCGCAGCCGAACAACAGTTTTGCACCCAATCTCGAACGAGGAAATTCGAACTTCGATATCCGCCGTCGCTTCAGCTGGAACTTCGGCTATCAGCTTCCGCACATGGATGGCTCGATGTCGGCATTAAAAAATGGTTGGGGCATCGACGGTGTGTTGAACCTACAGGATGGGCAACCTTTCCAGCTCAACTACAATTTCGAGGGCGATTACTCAGGTTCCGGTGAAGGCTTCGACCGTCCAGACGTGGTTGGGCCAATTCGTTATGGATCTGGACCGACGAGCGTCGATCTTTCTTCGTTCAAAGTCCCGTGCACCTTTGGGAATGCAACTGCAATACCATCGTCGTCCGGCGACAGCAACTGCCTTGCCGGCACCCGGCACTTCGGCGACATGGGGCGAAATAGTCTGCGTGGCCCCTCTTTCAAGGAAATGAACTTTTCGATCTTCAAAAACACGCACCTGACCGAGCGCGCGATCCTGCAATTCCGCGCGGAGTTCTTCAACATTTTCAATCACCCGAACTTCGCCAATCCGAACTTGCCGAACTTCATCACCGACCCCGCGAGCAACGGACTCGACGGAACTGGCCGGGGAGTCGGCAACCTTAATCTTTCCGCCACAGGTGACGTTGGAATCGGCAACCCGTTCCTGGGAGGCGGTGGTCCGAGAGGAACACAGTTTGTTTTGAAGCTCACGTTCTAAGGCAGCAACGGTTCGTGGAACTCTCCGCTCTCCACAACGGACGCAGCAGAGCGCCAGCTTGCGTGCGGTGGCAAGGGCCGCTCGTTTCATTCCATTCCTGCCGCCACGGCACAGTCGCCCAGTGTCAGTCCGGCGCCGCAGGTCGTGTCCACTGCAACGGTGCCAGAACGTTGCCGCATCCCTTTGAGACTAACCTCGTCATCCCCATCTGACTGCCAGTTACCGGCTGACCATGTCCTAGTCCTCAGAACGCAACCGTCCAGACGTCGAGTGGCCCTTGGAGTTGCTACTAGCTGACTGAAAGCGAAGCAAGGCGGGCCAAAGCCTTGCGAGAGCCTCCTCTCAAAGCGATGGAGCCGAAAACCTGCGCCGGTAAAGGGTTTCGGGCTACCGCTGAGGCCTAAAAAATCATAATTTAGAGTTGCGTTTCAACGGCTGCTATGGAAAAATGGACTCTGCTGTTGAAGTCCTTCCCTCCTTAGATTCGTTTACTAACTGTTGACGTTACTCCCCTCCTTAGATTTGCGTACTAGAGATATGCGTACTAGCCCCAGCAATTCCCCGGAATAAATGTGCGTGCTGCGAAGAATCTTGCTCAAAAGGCGATTTTCTCGCGGATGATCTCCACTGTTGTGAGGGAAATATGAAGTGTGACCGACTTGTGCCTGCCGCATTACCAAATGACAGCAAGGATTCTACGAATCCTCAAGGGACAATACTCGTGACTCCCGGCACCGAGACACCTCGGTTCATAACGCTCGCCATTATTTTTTTCATCCTCTGCCTGGGATGCTCCCTGGCCAAGGGGCAGACCGATGTGTTGACACAGCACAACGATAATTCTCGAACGGGCTTGAACGCGAACGAGACAGTGCTGACGCCGGCGAACGTAAACGCAAGTAAGTTCGGAAAGCTCTTCACGCAGAGCGTTGACGGCATAATCGTTGGTCAACCGCTTTATGCCAGCAATGTTTTGATGAACGACGGTTTGACTCACAACGTTGTTTATGTGGCGACACAACATAACAGCGTCTATGCCTTCGATGCCGATAACACACGGGGTGGCAATGCTGCACCCCTGTGGGCCGTTAGCCTCAATGACGGCGGAACGAGTGATCCGATCACCGATTTTGGTTGTACTGGGACGCATTTCACCGAAATCGGAATCATGAGCACTCCAGTGATCGATCCTGGCAAGACGACTCTTTACGTCGTGGCGAAAACTTTGACCGGTACTGTGCGCGCCTTCAGTCTGCACGCGTTGGACATCACCACGGGCGCCGAGAAGTTGGGGGGCCCCGTGAACATCACCGGGTCTGCGACATCCCAATCGGGGACGGTCACTTTCAATCCGATCACCCAAATGCAGCGCCCCGCCCTGCTTCTGCAAGACGGTCGCGTGTATATAGGTTTTGGCGGAAACGGCTGCGACGTATACGTTTATCACGGCTGGCTCTTTGCCTATGACTCCCAGACTTTGCAACAGGAAGCCGCCTTTCTGGTGAGTCCCAATGGCCGTTCGAGTTCGATCTGGCAAGGCGGAAGCGGTCCGGCAGCCGACGAGAGCGGCAACATCTACGTGGCCACCGCGAACGGGACGTATGACGGGCCCACTGGTGGCGACGACTTCGGCGACAGCCTGCTCAAGATGGAATGGAACGCGGGCGTTTTCGGTGTGAGCGACTACTTCACACCCTTTAATCAACAGCAACTGGCGCAGGATGATCTTGATTTGGGTTCCGTCGGTCCGCTGCTTCTTCCCGATCAGCCGGGCCTTTACCCCCACGAACTGGTAGCGGGAGGGAAGGAGGGCACTCTGTATCTGATTAACCGCGACGACATCGGGAAATTCAACTCTACCGCTGACAACGTCATCCAGTCCATTCCTCGCGCTACGATCGATGAAATGCATGGCGTGCCTTCGTACTGGAACGGCAACCTCTATCTGTCTGGAGATTTTGACCATGTCAGGCAATTCTCGCTGGTCAACGGATTTCTCACACAACAGCCAGTTTCCCAGACAACGTTGCAGTTTGGTGGCGCCGGCGCGGAATCTACTTCTGTCACCTCGAACGGAAACACGAATGGAATACTCTGGGTGATTCGACATACGGGCGCGGCTCTGTTCGCCTTCGATGCAACCAATCTTGCGAACGAATTCTACGACAGCACCCAGGCTCTCCAGGCGCGAGACACGTTGGTTCCTGTCATCCGGTTCGTGACGCCAACCATATCTAACGGTAAGGTGTTCATCGGTGGAAAGGCCGCTCTTGAGGTATATGGCCTGCTGCCATCACTGTCGGCCGTGACAGGAAACAAGCAATCCGGCATTGAGAAAGCGGTTTTGCCCGTACCCTTGAGAGTTTTGGCCACCGATTCCTATACGTCCCACCCTTTGGCCGGAGTGGTTGTCACCTGCAACGACGGCGGAGTAGGCGGGATATTTACTCCAGGTATGGTTCAAACAACCGATTCTTCAGGGCAAGTAACGTACACCTACAAACTGCCGGGCAAGCCGCGGTTAGTAACCGTCACTTGCAAGAGTTTCGGCTACACGACCGCCTCGTTTCAGGAGACGGCGACGCTGGGCTCCCCGGCGAGTATGAACCTCGTTTCCGGCAGCGGTCAGATCGCCGCGCCCAAGACGAAGCTGCCGGCTCCTTTCGTGGTGAAGGTGCGTGACGCTGCTGGCTGCCCTGTACCTGGGGTCACGGTCAATTTTACCGACAACGGAGCTGGAGGGACTTTCGCTGCCAGTTCGATCGTTACCGACGCCACGGGAGCTGTTTCAGCCCAATATACGACGGGATCAACGACAGGGAAGACAAATATTACTGCGTCGTCCGTAGTCAAACCACTCAGCTTCTTGGTGACGGTGCAGTAACGCAGCGGATTAAATAATGCTTTGAAAGCTCGAAGCCGCAAATCATAGCCGGGCGGCTCGGGCGGTCGCTTGTCGTTTATGAAAAAGTATAGTGGGCGCTTCATGGTCGTACCAACCGCCCCACGTTATAAAAATAGCTGCTAACGGAAGACTTTCTGGAGAAAGTTATGGTTTAAGTGGTGAGCGCGGTAGGAATCGAACCTACAACCTACTGATTAAGAGTCCTATTCCCACCGCTGATTCGACGGGATTCCAACAAGATACCTCGGCAGAGTCCGGCAAAGTCCTGCAAAATCCGCAACCCCCGCGCAACAGGGATGGCGGCGAAGTGTAAGCAGCGGGAGCAACTGACTCCCGCGCACAGCGCCTACAAACAGGACACCAGCTTCGCGCCATTCTGCGAACTGGACACCGACACCGCAGAACCCGGATAGCGGCGGCTACTTGTTACACGATCGTCCGGCATGACTATCATTCCGGGCAGCGGCTAGAGTTTGATAGGTCGGCGGCAATTTGTTCGCAGTGTTCCAATCGCTTTGCGCTAGCGGACTCAAGGCTCTATCTGGTTGATCATAAAGCTCGACATCTCGTCGAAGAATTTCCGAAGAATTTGTTCGGGCCCCGCCGGCAGCGCAGCTTCCTCAAAAGCACTATTCATCAAGCGCATCCATCGGTCGCGCGCAGTCTGATTTATATGGAACGGAGAATGCCGCGCGCGAAGACGTGGATGTCCTCTTTGTTCGATGTAGGTCTGCGGCCCTCCGAACCGGCCGATCAAGAAATCTCTGAGGCGCTGCTCGGCACCAGGAAGATCCGTCGCCGGGTACCTCGGAAGAAATGGCGCTCTGCTTCGAGTGCACGCCCTAGTTCGCTCAAAAGTCATTGACACTGCCGACATTGTTAGAGAGGCGATTTATCAACAGTTATCGAATATCGGGGACGCGCCGTGCCGCCTGCCTACCCAAACAACGCATTGTTCATATTGTTTTGTTGATGTGGGTGGCGTA
>JANYKL010000131.1 GCA_025361625.1 Acidobacteriaceae bacterium | reverse complement strand
CCCCGGAATGCCCGTCTGGCTGGGCATCTGCCCCGGCAGCACGATGCCGCTATTCAAGCTGATGTCTTGCTGATGCAGGAATTTAAAATCTTGTTCTTTGCCGGTTTGCGGATCGTGCGTCAACGGATCTTTATAACGCTTGCGAAGAAAACGAATGTTGTTTGTGTTTTCCAGTTCTTCAACGCGAGTAGGATATCGACCCAATTTTTTGTAATAATGCTGAATGGCCCGCATGTAAGCGGTACCGCGGTGCCGAAGTTCTTCCTCGCGATCACGTTTTATCTGCTGTCCAATCTCTGGAAGAATGGCGAGCAAGCCTATCGCAATTAAAGCAAAGGCCAGCATCAGCGTGATCAGCATATAACCGCGCTCTGAGCCTTTCGAGCTGCGATTCGTAATTTGTGATTTTCCGAATTTCAAATTACACCGCATAACCGCCCCAGGAAATCTTCGAAACACGAAATTTCAAAAGAATTGAAATCACCCATCTACCTAGCCTTGTGTGAGTGGAAGGCTCTGGCGGTTGTTATTGATCACGTCTTCGACGTCGACCGAACTGGTTGATATGCGCAGCACCCGATAACGGCGGTCGACAATGTCTCCTTCGCCAGCGATAAAAATATCTTCACCTTGAGACAGGAAAACCTTCTTGGTCTCTCCCGGACGATTGGCAAAGCCAAAAAACTTTAAAGTGATGGGTGGGGGCGGAGGTATCGTTGGCAACTGCCGCATCTGTGCCTCGGTATCGGTATTCGCCGGTTTCCGTGGGCGTTCAATCTTCGCGACCGATCCGGCGACAAAAATATTTCGTCCATTGCCCGCGTATTTAATCTGCTCGCTCTGATTGAGCAAGGCGAGATCGAGGGTAGGGTCGAGACGCGGGGCTGTCGGGCGCAACACTTTGCCGTTCGCGCCTCGCCGCGCTCCCGGTCGCGCGGGGGCGGACGCAGTGGCCGGTGCCGTCGCTGGCGCCGTCGTCGCAGTCTCGGAGGGCCAGAACTCATAGGCGAGCGAGCCTATGGCGATTACGCCCAGCCCGATCAGCAGGTAGAGCTTGCCTCGACTTTCGTTTCCCACATTCACGTTCAGGCACCCATCCGCAAGTAGCTATGCATGGTGATCTGCAGGCGTACCGGCCCCGCACTTTCGCCCGCGAGATCGACGGCGTCGACGGTGAAGAAAATTTTGGAGCGCTCCAGCGTATTGATGAAGCGCACTAGCTGGAGATAGTCGCCGGAAAAAGTTCCTTCGATAGCGACCGGCAGGATCCCCGGCGCTTCCGGATCTTCCTGCCGGTAACGTACGGTTTGAATCTTTACTCCATTTTGCGCAGCCAGTTTTCCCAACTCGTTGGTGAGATCAGAATCGGTAGCGGCAAAGCGCTGCTTGTAGAAGTTTCCGATCTGATCTTTCGCCAGCACGATTTTCTTGTCCATGCCGCGCAACGGTTCCACTTCGCGATTTTTCTTGGTTAGGTCGGCACGCAGCAAATTCATTTGCAAACTGCGCGAATCGGCGGAGCCAACCAGCGGAGAAAAGAAGACGGCAATGGCGATGACATCGATAGCGATCATCGCGCCGATAACGATTTTGAGCTTTCGGCGCGAGCCGCCAAGGTCAGGCATTATCTTGCGCTCCTCTCTATCGCATCCGGAACGTAGATTGCGATCACAGAGGCGGCAACGCCGTTTCCTTGTCCGGCTTCGTTTTCCTGCACCAGTTGCGCGCCTTGAAAGTGCTTGGAACCTTCCATGCGATGCACAAGTTCGACGGCGGCGAGGCGGTTATCGGCAGCGACTTTCATGTCCAGTTGCATCTGATTTTGTTCGTTCACTTCAGGACGTAGGGAGACGACGTGAAGATTGGAAGGCATCACGCGCTCCAGATCCTCGAAGACGCGAGTCCATGAGAAGGACTTGCGCTGAATCAATCCATTTAAAAATTGCGATTGATCGCGCGTACTGCGATTCACGTTCTGGTCGAGGAAAGACTGGGCCGTGCCTCGCTCGCGGTCGCGCTCTGCGATCTCCTGCTGGAGGTGGCGAATGTCTTGCCGGTCCCTTCCGGCGTAAATCCAGCTGCGGACAGCAAAGCCGAGAAGCAAGAGGCTGAAGAGTCCGAGCAAGCCGACGCCTAATCCCCAATGCCGCCAAAATTGGCGGGCATCTTCGTAAGGCCGGGTAGCGAGATTGATATCTAGACGCATATTAAAGTTATTTGCTGTAAGCCCGCGCCCTTCAAGTATTCAGGCGTCTAAATCGAGGGTCCTATTTCTAATATCTATTCAGGAGATCAGGGCCCCAACGACTCCCGCCATGCGCCACTTCGGGACTGTGCCGGTTGTCGATCCGATCTGCGAAGCGCCGATGAGATCTTCCACCATTGCCCCAGATTGGCTCTTGAGCGCCGTCGCCGCACCACCTGACTCCGGCAGGCCGGCTACATAGACGCGTTCGATGTTCAAACTGTAGGTGTCTTGAAAAAATACCACCGACGGATAAACTTCTTCGGCTAGTTGATCGCCAGAGATTGTTACGCCGCGAACATTTTCCAAGGTTCGGAATAGCAAAAGCTTGTCATGATCGAGAATGGCGAGGCTGATGGTGCGCGCGTCGACCTTGACCACCAGTGTCGGATGCTCGGCATCGGCCGCGCCTATTGCGGCGAGCATCGAAGGCATCACCAAGCCTGGATTGTATCCGGCATCGCGAAATGCGGATTCGTATTCTTCCAAAACCTTGTTCAGAACAACCGCGGCGACGGCGGCCAGA
>JANYKL010000128.1 GCA_025361625.1 Acidobacteriaceae bacterium | reverse complement strand
GTGTTGGGCTGGCGCTGATTTTGGGCGGAGCAATTGGGAACTTGTGGGATCGTCTCGTCAGCCGTCAGGTTGTCGACTTTCTGCTCTTCTACATCGGCCGGCACCAATGGCCCGCATTCAATGTCGCCGACAGCGCCATTGTTGTGGGAGCGGGGCTTTTGGTAATCGAGATTATGTTTACCAAAGCGCCGAGCCAGCAATCGGCGTAGCTCTGATCACGGCGTCCCGTAAAGTTGCCGATATACGTTCGCGTTCCGCATGATGGCCTGCACGTACTCGCGCGTTTCGGTGAACGGAATCGACTCGACAAACTCCTGCGGGTCGCGATAGTGCCCGCTGCCAAGCCATTCTCCAACGCGGTCACTGCCGGCGTTGTAGGCCGCGAGGGCATATTCGAATTGGCCGTTATATTTGTCGACCATCTCTTTGAAGTAATACGTTCCTAGCTGCAAATTGACGGCTGGGGTGAAAAGTTTGCTTGCATCGTAGCCCTTGAACTTCACCTGCCTGGCTACAGTCTTACCCGTTTTCGGCATGAGCTGCATCAACCCCACGGCGCTCACGCGAGACAACGCGACGGCATTGAATTCGGATTCCTGGCGGATAAGCGAAGCCACCAGATACGGGTCTAGCCCATTCTGCTGCGAATACTTGCGCAGGTCTGACCAGTAAGCTTTCGGAAACAGCGCCTCCCAATACGGCCGCGGCAGATCGGGAATATCAACCGCAAAATAATTTGGCGTCGAGCGTTTCATAATCTCGATGCCGCGGTCGTAGCGCCCGCCCTCCTGGTACACACGCGCCATCTCCGGCGGAGCCCACGCTCCTCCCTCTTCATTGGCGGCGGCCTGTAACTCACGCACGGCCATGTCAGCGAGCGCCCCGTTCGACAGCAGGCGAGCTCGCTCGACTCGCAGATTGTCATCGGGAGGCTCGGACGCTGTAACAGTCCCCTTTGATGACAAAGCAGAAACGTGATCGAGAAGCGCGTAGTAGCCGGGATCAGATTGTTTGGGATCGCCCTTCGAGAGATCCTGAACCGGGTCCCCTGTTCCGGGAACCTGTTTCGGCGCGTCCTTGTTCGCCGCCACTTCGGTCAGTGTCGGCTGTAGCGCAACGTCCTTGACAATCTCTTTCGCCGCGGTCTCAGCCGACGCGTCGACGCCAGGTAGGGTCTTCAGGCGTTGCCGAGCCAGCTCTGCGTAATAGTAATTATGAAAGCGCT
This sequence comes from Acidobacteriaceae bacterium, assembly GCA_025361625.1. Classification (GTDB taxonomy): domain Bacteria; phylum Acidobacteriota; class Terriglobia; order Terriglobales; family Acidobacteriaceae; genus Acidiflorens. The sequence goes on along the minus strand of JANYKL010000128.1, from coordinate 14,487 downwards.
CAGAAAGTTTTTGATAGAATGCCCGCGCCATCGCGGGGTTGTGCTCTTCTTCCGCGATCCGCGCCCGCCAATACAAAGCGTTCGGAACCTCCGCTGAATCGGGATACTGGACAAGCTGATTCTCAAAGCCTTGGCGCGCCACGTCAGTCCGGCCTTGGCGGAAGCTCAGCCACGCCGACTTCCAATGCGCATATGAGGCCTTGGTTCCTTTTGGGAAGCGCTGCTGCAATTCGTGAAAAGATTCGATGGCATGATCGTAGTCCCGCTTCAGCAGATACATGTTCCCAGCTGAAAGCAGAGCTTGCTCAAGCCACGGACTCGAGGGCCCAAACTGCCGCAAATCGTTTAATGTGCGCTGCACTGACTGCTCGTCGTTGCTTGAATGCTCAATTTCGCTGAGCAAATAAAGGCGTTGCGCTTCGGCATCTCCGGTCTGGGTACCGAGCGAGATTAGGATGGGCTTTGCTTCTTTTTCATTGTTTGTTTTGACAAGCGCGGTCGCGAGGGCAAGTTGCACCGATACTTTGTCGGCACCGCTTTCATCCGCAAGCAACCCACGATATTCATTGGCTGCATCGCTGTAATGCTTGGCCTTGAAGAGCAGGTCGGCGCGAGTGCGGCGTTCGGCGGACGTTCCAGAGGCGTTCAGCTTTCGTAATTCCTGTCCTGCCATCTCCGCTTCGAGGCTGTTCGGAAGATTGAAGTAGAGATTTTTAAAAGCAGCGACTGCTTTGGGCTTGTCGCCGGCAAGTTCATAGGCCCGTCCGATAGCCAACTCGAGATCGCTGCGAATCGGAGTTCTATCCTTCTCAAGAAGGGCCGCCGCTTCGGCTGCTTTCCCCTCGTCGAAGAGAGCATTCGCGTAGACGACGTGGGCGTCGCGAATCAGCAGCGAGTCGGGAAACTTATTACTGAAATCGGCGAGCGTTGCGATGGCCTGCGCGCTGTGTCCCGTTCGCTGGTAGGCGTCACCGAGGTAAAAGGTGATGTAATCTGCAACTTCGCTTGCCCCGGCCCTGGCGTGAGTGAGCGGATCGATTGCCTTGGCGTAGTCGTGATCGAGCGTGTGCGCGTAGCCAACGACCAGCCAAGCCAGCGCACCCGCGTCTTCTTTGCTATTCCGACGGGCGTAACCCTCGACTCCTTCATACGCGCCGGGCGTGCGGTCCTGCAACAACTGTTGGGCCATCGGGCGCAGGCTTGAGGAGGCGACAAACGCTTGCCGGACCCGCCGCACATGCGGAGAGGGTGGCTTGCGTTTCTTTTTAACGCGTACGTTTTTTGTCTTTGCGGATATACCCGCCTTCGACGGAGCAGTCTTGTTCGACGCTTTCGGCGAACCTGCTGCTGGTGTTTGTTTTGAAGAAGAAGTTTTAGTTGAGCTTCTTTTAGCTGGGGCTTTTTTAGTTGGGGCTTTCTTGGTTGAAGGGTCTGAATTATCGGATGATGAAGTGGATTGCGATTGACCGACAGCGTCCGGCAAGAACACGAACGGAAGAATAAATAGATTCAGAGCAAATACGGCGACCAGGAAACGACGCACTCAAACCCTACCTACTGCCGAAAGTTGGGACCCATGATCGACAGATCGTCTTCTGCGAGACTTCGTACGACTTCATTTTGAAAGTAGTTTCCAGAAGCTGCAACCGTGCCCCCGTAACGCTTGTGGTACGTTGCCCTGCTCTTATCGATCACATCTTTGAGCCGATCGTAGAGGTCCTTGTTCTTGCGGCCTTCCGCGACTTTAGCCTGATTATAGAGCTTAATCTCGTCGACCAGCAGTCGTGAGAATCTTTGTGCCTTGCGGTGCGTTTCCTGATTTTCCGGAGATACCCCGGGAGGAACTTCCACGACGGGCTCAATCTCAGCAACCGGGATTGACTGCGCTTGCGCGATCGGCAAAGGCTCAGGCTCAATCGCAAATGGAGTCGGAGCATCGAAGTGCTGCGCTGGCGCAGCGGATGCCGCCGCTGCCATGGCGTGTCCAGCATTGTGCGATGCGAAAGGGTCATTCATCGACTGTCCGGGATTATGCGCTGCAAAGGGATCGTTAAAAGCGGGTGCACCCTGTACCGCAGGAGCAGCCGAGCTTGCTGCGGAAACCGCATGGCTGTCAGCCTGCGGCGCTCCTGGCTCTTTCTGTGCCAACTTCCGCAACGAGTTGATCTCAAGCCAAGCGCTTGTTGACATTACAAGGAGTTCAAGCGAGCCGGGATCGAATACGCCGCCGTTCTCAACTCCGCCATCCGCATAGATGAGGGCGGCAACTTTGTCTTTTAGGAGGAGTGGTAAAATCCGGCCGGTGTCGCTGGCGGGCGCGCCGAACTCTTTCATGAAGCGCGCGTCCTGATCGGCGGTCGGCGCGTCCACGACCGCGCGGTTGTGAATCGCTTTTACAATCGCTGCAGCGGAATCGTCGAGCGAGAAATCTTTGATTGCGCCGTCGTTTGCGAAGCCGCGTCCCTGCCATCCCGTGGCATGCGCGCCTTTAACCACGAACAGCGCGACCCGCTCAGCGTAGCGCGAGCTGGCATCGAGCAGAGCTTTCAGGATTTCGCGTTGTGACGATCCCAGCTGGATTTCAGAAACGGCGTGGGCAAGGTCAGCCGTAGAAGACGCTGCGGCGGCTGCGGAATTCGACGCTTGCGAAATCGCTGGCGCGGCTGCGATTTCCTCGACAACCTGCCGGACAATTTCGGCACGCAATTGCGCCACGTGGCTGTCCATGACTCGGCCAACCACCCGTTCCACAATTGGTTCAATCCAATCGCGCTCCTGCATTTCTGCTCCAAGAAGAAATTCTAGGGAAAAGGGGGTCACCCTTCTAAGGGCTAATTATATGTTGGGCCACGGACATTTCTCGAAAACCTTAGTAACCGGAAAATCTGCGGTCCGGCTTGGTAAGGGGAAGACGCATAGTCCGGCAGATACCCGCAAATGACCGTCACGCCGCGCCCCGGAAACGGCATTCAGGAAGTACAATAGCACTGGGAATTTAATCGAACTCATAGAAAAATCTGCATCAAGTTACGAATGAGTACCATCCAACCAAACATAGAGCAACCGGTCAGCGAAGAAATGCAACTGGTCCGGCGTGCCAAGCGCGGCGACGATCAGGCTTTTGAAGAGCTGGTTCGACGCTATGATCGCAACGTATTCCGCATTGCACAGCACATTACGCAGAATCGCGAGGACGCGGAAGATGTAGTACAAGAGGCGTTCCTCAAGGCGTATGGCAACCTGGCAAAGTTTCAGGAGCAGTCGAAATTTTATACCTGGCTGGTGCGGATTGCGGTCAACGAAGCGCTGATGAAGTTGCGCCGGAGGAAACCGGAGCGCACGGTTTCCCTGGACGAAGACGTAAAAACTGAAGACGACTCGCTGCCGCGCGAGGTTGCGGATTGGAGTCCCAATCCGGAGCAGATGTACAACCAAGAGGAGCTGCGGGACATTCTTACCCGCACGATTCAAGGATTACCGTCTGGGTTCAGGACGGTGTTTGTATTAAGAGATGTGGAAGGCCTCTCGACTGAAGAGACGGCACAGGCGCTGGAGTTGAGTATTCCCGCAGTGAAGTCGAGGTTACTGAGAGCACGGTTGCAATTGCGTGAACGGCTCAACCGCTTCTTTCAGAAAAAAGCGGCTGTAGATGGCGATTTGGAGCTAAATGCGAGTGGAGACGGCGACCAGTGAAGTGTGCTGAGTTTTTAAACGAGCTAACCAATTACCTCGACGGCGTGCTGGACGCCCGCACTAAGACCGAACTCGACGACCACCTCGCCTGGTGCCACAACTGCTATGTCGTCTGCGATACCACTCGCAAGACGATCGAGATCTACCGCGATTCCGAGCTTTATGAACTGCCCGACGATCTCCGTACCCGTCTCCGCTCCGCGATCATGACCAAGTGCGCCAGCCACAAAGCTGACCAATCCAAAGAGTCCAACCCAAAAAGTCCCAAAGACTAGACAGTCGCTTGATCGAAGTGGCTACGGCCCGTGATAGTGCCGGTGGCGAATCTTTGGCACGCAACTCACAAGTGGAAAGCGGGTGTGGGTATGCCTATTAAGTCACGCAACTTTCCTTGGACTACGGCGATCCAAGTAGGTATGCTCTTCGGATACTGTAGAGCACGCACCATCCTCTCTGCTCAAAGTTCCGTGGAGGCAATTTGATGTTGTCCAGGCTGTTCAATACCGTCTTTGGGTGCAAGCATTCGCGCTACAGTTTTCCTATGTCGGTAAGGCCTGGCACGCGTCGCAATGCCGCTGCTCATCGAACCGGCACATACGTTACGTGTCTCGATTGCGGGCAGGAGTTCGCCTACGATTGGCAGCAAATGAAAATAGTGGCAAACGAAGTTGAGGAATCAGCTCAAGTTCTACGTACCGAAGAAGCATCGTAAGCTGCGCGCTTTAGGTTCTGTCGACTCCGCGCTCTTTTCTTGCCAGATCCTTGGTGTCATACATATTCTTTCGCCTTCCTGTTTTTTCATACAACCTTCACAAATTGCTGTGTTAGATTTGCGCTTAACTCATTTGTTTATCGGAGGACACGAATTGGGAAAAGACATGGTCCCCAAGAAGATTTTCTTCACCAAAGGGGTGGGGAAACACCGGGAACGCCTGACGTCATTTGAATTGGCCCTGCGCGACGCCGGAATCGCCGCACAAAATCTGGTTCGCGTTTCTTCTATCTTTCCGCCGAACTGCAAGCTGATTCCCCGCTCGCAAGGCCTGAAATTCTTGTCGCCTGGAGAGGTTGTATTTTCAGTGGTCGCAGAAAATTCAACACATGAGCCGCACCGCTTGCTGGCATCGTCGATTGGCGTAGCGATTCCTTCTGACCGCAATACTTATGGATATTTGAGCGAGCACCATTCGTTCGGAGAAACTGAAGACGCCGCCGGAGATTACGCAGAAGAGTTAGCGGCTGAGATGCTGGCGACCACGTTGAACGTCGAATTCGACTCCGACCGCTCGTGGGATGAGAAAAAAGAAATCTACCGCATCTCCAACAAAATCGTTCGCACCGCTAACGTAACGCAGTCAGCCGTCGGCGACAAACGCGGACTCTGGACAACGGTCATCGCGGCAGCGGTTCTCATCTTCGCTTGACGTGACAACAGGACCAGAGCAGTCGTCGCCGGCATTCGCGAGTCGCATTCATATGGTTTATACGGCTGACATGAACTACAGATCACCGAACAGAATATGCGACAGTAGTTTGCCCGCACCTGCCTCTCTCTTCTTCCAGCCTTGCAAGAACTTCAGCTTCGAGATCGTCAGGATCGACAACGATTTCGCATTCCGCAATCTGAGCATCGCTCGCACCATGAAAACACAATTCGCAAACGCCTAACCCATCCTCGGATTTCACCGGAGGACCAAATGTTCGACAGGTCAGGGGCCGAGAATCATAAAGTTCACACTGGCCGCTCGCCGGATCGAGCACCGGGCACACTTCATCGTTGCCGAATTCTGCAAAGCGCAGTTCGGTCACCGAACCACTTTCGATTATCGCCGGATCCAGTATCCCCGTTTTGACATCACCGGGAAATGACGCAGCGCATCGAAGAACTGCATCGCGAGCGCGAGTTCGGATGGCGCCTGCGCGAGAGGGGGAGCTTCGCTCGAGATTGGCAATTCCCTCGCGCAAACGCGCTGCATCCAATTGATTGATCGCAAAGACGCCGGTGCAGCATTGGCAGCACCCAGGCCGACACACCAGCCACGGCCCGCATCGTCGACTGCCTTCGGCTAGCACGGCATCCACTATCTGGATCAACTCGGAATCGGCCCGTAACACCTTCGCTTGAGACATGAGAAAAGGATAGCAGGCAGGAATCGAGCGAAACTATCGAGCGAATTATCGAGCGAACTATGACGACAAAGGAGAACAAGTCCCTAACTCGCGAGGTCCAACGCGACAGCGCGCTTGCGGCGTAACGAAGTCAGTACATCGGGGTCGCACGCGGAGCAAAATGGCAGCGGCACGTGCGAAGCAACATTCGTACCGTCCAGCCAAAAGTAAGCATCGAGATACTGCATGGTCGCGCCGCAAGTTTCGCAGGGCTGTAACGGCTTCGCGCCTACCGCATTTTGACTGAGGAAATCTTTGAGAGCAGCGATTGCGGCGTTGGCTCCTTCAGATTGTATTTGTTTTAAAGGTAAAACTGCTGGGGCGCGCTGAAGCTTTTCAGAGTTCTGGAACTCACTGGTAGGCAGAGCGCTCGCGTCCGAAATTGATCGAATACGCCTTGGGATTGACATTGTGCCCTCCCTAGTTGCATATCGCAAACGCGAATGTTACGGAAATTATATCGAGTCGTCAGTCCTGTACCCGACACTGCGCCACCTTCCGAAACGAATGCGTTAACGGTTACCTACAAAGATGCCCGGGACAGTGGAATACAGTGCGTTGGCTATCCAAGTACAACAAATGTAAGGGACCGTACAGAGTTCGCTTGATTGACTGGTGGGCAATTGCATTTAAGGTTGAGTTAGCTTTTGTACGTCGCTCCCTGCCGTTTATATGGCGCGGTTAGCAACCTGCTGAGGCTCGGGAAGGTGCGATGGCGAAACAAATTCTCATAGTCGACGATAGCCCGTTGGTTCGGCGCTTGGTTCGTACCGCCGTAGAGGCTAAGACCGACTGGCAGATTTGCGGCGAGGCCGAAAACGGTCAGATTGCAATTAAGCTGGTTGACGAGTTAAGTCCCGATCTAGTGATCTTAGACCTCTCCATGCCCGTCATGAATGGACTTGAGGCAGCGAGGAAAATTTCTGTGACCGCCCCTCACATCGCTCTGTTGATGTACACAATGCAGGAATCGAGCCAGTTGGCGAGAGAAGCTGAGAAGGCAGGGATCAACGAGGTGATCTCGAAGTCGGCCGCTGGTGTGGACCGCTTGATTGCCACGATGCGGGCGCTGCTGTTTCATCCGCCAAGCAAGATGGCTAGAGTCTAGCTGACTCCGCTGTTCGATTACGCTAGTGGCTATTGATAAGCGCAACATAAAAAAGGCCGCTCCAGTTGAGCGGCCTTTTTGCTTGCTCCGCAAACGCGGCTTAGTCGCCGGCGACCGGTTCGCCAACTTCTTCGCTTTGCTTCGCGCCGCCAATGCCGTTTGCCGGGGCAATCGCACCTGAGATCGCACCGAGCGGAATAAATCCGCCTTCGTTTGACGTAGCCGGCTTCTCTTTCAGAACGACCTCCCGATAGAGCTGAGCCATGCGCGCGTCGTAAGCGGCATCGTTCTTCACTCGATTGTCTTGGGCTCGCCCGTCAGCGGCCTTCAGGTCGCGGGCGCGCTTCTTCTCTTCGCGTGCCGTCTTTGCGATGCCAAGCTTGTCCAGATCATGCTGCACTTCGTGGGTCACGATTTCATCGCGAAGATAGAGCGCGTGTTGTTCATCTTCCATCTTCACTTTCTTACCACCTGCGAAGATTTCGTGGCGCCCATGCTCCTCGTACCACTTCGTAAGCGTCGACGTCATGTGCATTTTCTCGATGATGTTGCGCCATCCCACGCCGGTGTTGTAGGCGCAGAAGCTGATCTCGCCTTCCTGCGTGGCGTAAGGAATGATGCACTGCTCGGTGCGGCGGAAATCGTAGTTGAACAGATCCTGGAACCACATTCCCGCGATAAACAGGAAGTTCCAGCGATCCTGACGGCGCTTCATCACGTCGTCGATCGTTCGGTCCGGACCAACTTTGCCGTAATTCTTTCCGGTTGCGTTAAAGTTCTTGTCGAACTTCTTCAGCAAATCAGTCATCTTGAAATGGGTCGGCGACTGGAAGGAGTCGTAGTTTTTCATCAACGCCAGAGCCATGCCGAATACGGTCCAAAATTTCGAACGGGCGGCATCGTTGACCTTGGCGATATCTTTAGCCAGTTGGTCGCCCTTAAGGAACGCGGTCACCGGAACGGCTTCCTTCGTCTCCTTGTCGATCATCAGAGCCATGCCGGTTCCGCAGTTAGGATGGCAGCCGCATGACAACTGTCCCCAATCGTTGTTGTTATCCTGCGAGTGCATGACGTCAGCCCAATCGCTGAAGGTGCTCATGAAGGAAATCGGATACCAGTCGCGGGCTGGAACGCCAAATCCGGTCTGATTCTTAACGTCGTGCGCGAGGTGCGCCAGAGTGTAACGCTGTGCCTGACGACGATCGTCGGTGATGGCCTCATCGCGTCCGGTAAAGGAAACCGGCTGGAAGCTCAGGAAGCCGATCTTTTTCGGGTTATCGAGGGCGAACTGAATAATGCGCCCCACTTGCTCGTTATTGATACCGTTGATGATCGTTACCACGGGAACGATTTCGCAGCCCGCGCGATGCAGGTTATCGATCGCCTTCAGTTTTACGTCGAACAAGTTGCCGACCGCACGGTGATCGTTAGCCGCGTTGCCGATTCCGTCGAACTGCAGGTAGGCATAACGCATACCCGCTTCAACCGCCTGCTGGCAGAACTCAAAGCTCTTTGCGAATTCGATTCCGTTCGTTGCCGCCTGCACGCTGTTGTATCCAACCTTCCGAGCGTAGCGTACCGCGTCCAGAAAGTACGGCGAAAGGGTCGGCTCTCCACCAGAGAACTGCACCGACATCTGGCGGCGCGGCTTGATGGTGATGGCGTTATCGAGCACGGTCTTAATTTCGTCCCAAGTCAGTTCGTGGACATAGCCAACCTGGTTGGCATCCATGAAACAGGGATCGCACATCATGTTGCAACGATTAGTAAGGTCGACGGTAAGGACCGATCCACGGCCGTATTTCACGGTCGAAGAGCCGTGGTGATGCAACTTTTCATCGTTGTGAGCCTGGATATCGCGGCCCGGGAACACCTCTTCGAGATGGGCTGAGAATTCTGTGTCAATCGACATCAAGTCTTCGAAGTGTCCGTGCTTTTCGCAATCCTTCACCATGAAGATTTTGCCGTCACGCTCAATGATCTGGGCCTTGATTTCGCCCACTTTCTCATTCATCAGAACGTCAACTGGCAGGTGGCCGTCAAGAATTTGCTGCCGGATTTCAGGCACGCACTTCGGGCAGAGCGAATCGGTTGAGCGCGGCCACCCGAGTGGCGGCTTCGTCTTTTCCCAAGATTTGAGCAAGGGCTTGTCAGACCACTTCGGAGTCGGCGAAACATTCGGCTTAACCCGGTTCATGCGCTCGAATACCGCCCATGCGCCAGTGGCTGCAACCGTTACCGCCTTCTCAACATATTTAATCGGCTTATGCATTAATCTCTCGCTTTCCTCTGCTCGGGAATTTCTTACTTTCGATGCCTTAATCTCTACCCATGGGGGCTTCCCGCCCCCGACCTGATTTGGTGCGAGTTCGACTGCGTACAAGGGCTCATACTGATCCTATTGAATCCGGCTTCCTCAAGCACTAACAAGGCAACGAAGGGGTGAAAATCGGGGTTAAGCTGCGTTTTCAGCCATTTTATGGGCTAAGTTATTGAAAAGATAGGGGGGCGCGAGGCGTTTGCGACCCGAAATGGCAGTCTCAGTATCTAAGTGGTTAACAGGTCCAAGGCCAGAAACGTCCGAGGGGACCTGGTTAGCAAGGTGGCAGTTAACCGCTGCCAGGGCTTGCATGCCGGCAGATCGGTACGATTCCCCTTACTCCTTGCGGGACGGCGCGCTTGAAGACATGCGGTTTCTGTAAAGCCCCCGATCGACTTGTTTGACCATTTCTAAAACGTCCAGGTCCGCTCCGAGAAAGTTAGCGACTTCTGCCGCTACGGCTGCTGGTTCGCGCAGTGTGCGGTGGTAGTGGACCCGCAGCGCTTGGATATTCGGTTTGCCGCCAATCCTCTGGGTCACTTGCAGCAAGTGCCGCTGAAAGGCGTCTTCGATTGGCGCATTATTGCCGATCAGGTTCTCGTTTCCTCGACGCCGCAACATTTCATCCTGCGATTTCAGGATCTCGGGCAACGGGCGTTGCATGAATATCACCCGATATTCGTGCCCGTCAGGCAATGACAAAAGCAACTGCGAGATCACTTTGACCGCTTTCCCCTCGGCCTGCGCTATCAGACTCGGATCTTGGGGAAGTTGCTTGATGAGCTCCCACTCCAAGTAGCCCTTGGGATTATCTTCATCCGGTGTTCGCTCCCCATCGGAGAGCACGGTCAGCCCGCCCGCCTTCAACATTTGCATCATCAGAGAGGTGCCGGACCGGGGCAAGCCGGAAACAATCGTAATCATCTGAGTTTTAAAGACTTCTTTCGACTGGCATCCGGCGACTGGACATCCGGGAAATATAGCAGACCTCAGCGGGCTGGTGCGGCGTATGGAAACAAGCTGGAGACTTACATGGCCCTTGCGAAGCACCTAGACTTCTGCTACGTTCGCGTCGCTACCCGAGGGTCTAAATGGCTTATTGTCCGACTTGCGGTACTCAAATTGCCGATGGAACCGTCTGCCCGAAATGCGCTGGAACATCGGCCGCTGCAGCCGCTCCTTTGACCACCACTGGGGGGCTGGCAGACAATGTCGCCGGCGCGTTGGCTTATTTCACGATCATTCCGGCAATTGTTTTTCTTGTGCTGCAGCCGTTTAACACGAAGCGCTTCGTCCGCTTTCATTCCTTTCAATGCCTCTTCTTCGCTGCCGCCTGGACGGTTTTATGGATCGGCCTATCGATCATCGGACACATTCCCATCTTCGGTTGGGCAACTGTCTTGTTGTGGCCATTGGTCAGCCTGGCGGGATTCATCATCTGGCTCATTCTGGTCTTGAAAGCCTATCAGGGTCAAATATGGAAACTGCCCGTCATTGGCGACCTGGCAGAAAAGCAAGCGGGCGCGTAAGGCACGTCGGTTCACCGCCATTATTTGTTATAGGCATTTTCTGGATTCAACTACAATAGTGCTCGTTGTGCTCAACGACGTGTTCAACGACTTTCAACCTTCGCGTTCCCCGCTTCGCCGCCGCGCATCGCTAGAAATTTCAATTTTTGCTCACCTGATTCTGCTTGCTGCTATCGCCTTCAATCACACAGCTGCCACGAATCTCACATCCGAATTGCTGGCTTTTGGTAACAGCTCGCACAGCTATCGATTGCTTTATTTTCCTCAGGCAAACGAGGCCACAGTCATCGATGTCGCTAACCTGACCTATCCGAGAAATTCCGTTACGAAACACTCGAAACGGTTAACCAGAGCACAAGCCCCTACGCCCCACCCCGAGGTGGCCTCTGTTGACGTTGACGCGGGCGATAGCGATTCCAAGGCTGGCTCTGAGCTCGGCGCACTCATCGACGGCCCAATAAACGGGCACGAAGTTCACGTCGCGTTTCCTGTCGTCTATCCCGACCCGCCGGTTGAGCGATCGGAGCTTCCTCGCGATCTGATCGGCGACGTCATCATTGAAGTGACGATCGACTCGCAGGGAAAAGTCGTGCAAACAAAAATTGTGCAGGCCATTGGACACGGCATCGACGAAAAAATCGAAGCGACGCTGCGACGCTGGCGCTACCAGCCCGCCACGCTGGACGGAACACCTGTCGCATCACGCCACGACGTTCACTTTCACTTTCCTTCGTAAAACGTCCGGTCTCGGATATTCTATTTTTCTGGAACTAATCCCGTGCCTCCCGTACATCACCACCGCAAGGCAGTCAATCATCTGAGGAAAGCTGATCCGGTTCTGGCTGCGATCATCGAGCGAGTTGGCGCCTGCCGCTTGGAATTCGGCGAGCCCACATTTCATGCGCTTGCCGAATCGATTCTGTATCAGCAACTGAACGGCAGGGCTGCCGCGACCATCATGGATCGCTTCACTGCCTTTGCAGGCGATCCGCTCACTCCCGAAGGCATTCTGAAATTAACCGACGCAGAAATGCGGGGCGTGGGACTTTCGAGACAAAAGAGCTCGTATTTGCGCGATCTCTCTGAAAAAACAAGTGCCGGCCTATTGAATTTCGACAGGCTGGTTGACATGACTGAGGATGAAGTCATTGCTCACCTGACGCAAGTCAAAGGTGTAGGCGTCTGGACCGCCCACATGTTCCTGATGTTCACACTTCAACGCCCCGACATTCTTCCCACCGGCGATTACGGCGTGCAAGCGGCGATGAAGAAGCACTACAAGAAGCGCAAGTGGCCAAAGCCTGACGTCATGACGAAAATCGCAAAGTACTGGATACCTTACCGATCGGTCGCTTGTTGGTATTTGTGGCGGAGCCTGGATATCAAGACGATGTGACATTGGGAGCCGGCGAAAAAAGCGTATCCGATCTACCGCAATGCCTAACTTGTATTCGTGTGACGAAGCACCAGATAATAGCCACCGGGATTGAGCTTAAATGGCGAAATCCGAAGAAAGTGACGAAGAAAATCGTCAGCAGCCATAACAGAATCTCAAAGGCATTCTTTAAGACAGCTTTAAGTCATTCACCGCGCGATAGGCCTGGTCGATAGCCGAATCGGTGTACGCATATGCCCCCGCATCCGAATTAGCGATGGCAAGGCGTCCGAAGGGCTTGCGTGCCACCTCACACGGAGTTTCCCCACCTTCGAGCCAAAACTGGTCGAACAGCGAATTGTATTCGTACGCGTAGCCGTGGGGCCAGCGGTTGACTGTGATCTCCATGATGTCGCGCGCCGAATCGAACCCGCCTGGTCCAAGAACGCGCAATAACTGTTCACGGATATTTCGTTCATAGGTTTCGAAGGTCGTGCTGTAAAGCTGAATGCGTCCAAGCTTATGCTGCTCTCGCGCAGGGCGCCCTGGCTTGCATGCGGCTTTCATCATATGCAGCACGATGGGTTCGTCCGTCTTCTGCGTGCATTGATATCCACCCATGCTTACCGGAAGATCGAGGTTCATGTGGGTGTGATACATGCCGGGAGCGTACACCGCGCTGGTTCCTAACTTCTGCAGCGAGGTCCAATTCCTCAGCAACACATTGGTGTAAAGCAACGGCACTTTTTGGGCGGAGGCGAGGGCGTCTTTTTGTGCGTCCGGCAATTCCACCGCAATGTAAGGCACCACCACATGCCAGCACGCTAGAACGCAATGCGCGGCGCGAACCGTCTTCAACTTATTATCACTAAAGTAAGTGATCTCGACCTCTTTCGATGAAGTTGGATCTCCAAGGTGTTTCACCTTAACCACCGTGCTATTTAACCTGATTCGCACCGGCGAAGAGGCTTGGTCGAGCTTGGAATAATCTGCCTTCGCCACGACCACGTCCGCGGCTGTACTACCTGGCATGACCGCGGGAATCAATTTGCGAACAAGCAGTCGTGCGATCGACGAGTTCCCGTCGGGAAAGTGAAAAAAGAACTTTTCCGCCTCCTCGTCAGGAATCGCATCTCGATTCATTCCCTTCCCCGGCGCAGCATCGAGTTTGAGTCCATCGAACCCCTTGGCGCCAAGTCCCCAGGCATCCTGCGCCGACACTGCGTCGATTCCCACGCCAAATAATCCGTGCGGGAGGGCCTGAAACAATTTCACCAGCTCGTCACTGACTCCAACCATGTCGGTCAGATATTTCGCATAAGACATTCGCGCCAGCCGGGCTTTCTTTTCGTTTGAACTGAGCCCGGGGAGATAATCCTTCACGTCCGTGATCAGGCGATTGAAATCCTGCTTGCCTTTATCGGATAGCGGGCACGATTTGACAAACTCTTCCAACTCTTCCTTGCTAACTTCATCTTTGATATTGCTCTCGCCGCCTTCGATGCGAATGGCATTCAGAACCAATTTGTCGGTGCCAAATGTTTCTTTGTCGAAAAAGACGCGCGGCTTTAGACCGAGTGAACTGTAGAGATTTTTGTTCACGTATTTCGAGTAAGAAGGCACATCGATCCCAAGTTCGGCAATGAGGGCCTTTGACACGGCGCTATATGGGGCTGGGCTCTCGATTGAATACGTGCCGCCGAATCCGAGTAGCGTGCGATCGCCAGCACGGAATTCGTTGCGCTTGGCATGTCCGCCAAAGTCGTCATGATTCTCCAGAATTAAAATGCGGGCATTATTGCCGGCAAGCTTGCGGAAAAAATGTGCGGACGCGAGTCCGCTGATGCCGCCGCCGACAATGACAAGATCGTATGTTTCTCCCGTGTCGACAGGTTTGGGAGCATCGTCCCAAAAGGCCCCGTCGCGCAGTTTGTGCATGGTTTCGAAGGCGCCCGCATGGCTTCCGCGAAGCCCGGTTTTTGCGGGGGGATAATATCCAGCGACACTCTGCCGCTCCAGATCGGAGGCAACAGCGCCCCACATTTCGCGAGGCACAATTGCCGGAAGCGTGGCTGCACCCAATGTAACCGCAATTCCATTAAGGAAGTCGCGGCGCGTAATCGTTGCGCCCATTCCGAGCAGGCGATCTCGTTGTCTGTTTATCTTTTTTCTGTTTATCTCTTTAAGATCAGTTTCGTTCGACAAGAAAGCCTCCACGCGCGGAACAAGTCACTGCCGAGAATGATACGTCGGGAATTACACGCCGAAAACTTTACGCCAACTGCTCAATCGG
>JANYKL010000122.1 GCA_025361625.1 Acidobacteriaceae bacterium | reverse complement strand
CCGGAGGTCGAGAGGCCTTCTTCGTGGTGCAACGTTGGCCGAAAGACTACGACGGCGTGCTCGGTGCGTACGCGGGTTGGGATCAAATCGAACTTGATCTGCAGTTCATCCGGGTCTCACAGGCGATGTATGCCAGAGGCGGATTTCTCTCGAAATCGAAGACAAAACTGCTGGCGCGTTCGGTGTTACAGGCGTGCGACCAGTTAGACGGCCTTCGCGATGGAATCATCTCGAACGTCAACGCTTGTCGCTTCAATCCGAGAACTCTTCTCTGTTCTGCGCACCGCAAGGGCCGGTCGTGCCTGACTCCGCAAGAACTGAAAACGGTCGAGACATTTGCAAGCGAGCAGAAAACTGATCGGCCCCTAATGAATGGAGTGCAGACCATGCCAGGCTTCAACGTTCTTGCTGGCGCCGACCTTACTGGATCCATGGGCCTGCTCCGCCACGCCGAGCATCCGCCAAAAATCTGGTTGAACTCGTTTTACTACGTAGTCGGCGATCAAGTGCTGCGTTTCTTCCTGACCGGCGACATCCACTTTAACGCTCTGACATTCGACACAACCACCGGTGGCAAATATGCCGACCAACTCGTGCCGCAATCCCAGGCCTCTGACGCCAGCGATGCCGACCTGACGGAGTTTGCGAACCACGGCGGCAAATTCATCATGCTGCACGGAACCGCAGACGCGACCATCCCGACCGAAAGTTCGATGCTCTACTACAAGATGGTGCAAGCCAAAATGAGTCAAGAAAAAATGGACGAATTCATGCGCTTCTATTTGATTCCAGGTTATGGTCACGGGCACGGCGTCTTCGATGCCGGTTTCGACGCTCTTTCCGTTCTCGATACTTGGCTGGACAGCGGCAATGCGCCGCGAGATTTAGTGGTTGTAGACAGCAACAAGAGTTCTCACGAAAGAACCAGGCCGCTGTGTGTTTATCCATCCTGGCCGAAATATCAGGGGACCGGTGACGTGAACGAAGCCGGCAGCTTCAGTTGTGCCACGGAATAAACGCGCCGGCTGCACTACGCTGTCGGTCGCCAGTTTAGCGATCCCAAACCGTGCTTCGTTTGCATGCAGAGATTGGAGGCTCGGTATTATCCACGTGGCGGCGGACAGGCTTCAGCGTGCGCAGGTAGCGAATCGCCCAAAGGTCGTCGTCGGTAAGGCTTTCTAAAATACGCCCAACGGCTTGACTGGGTTGTTCTCCCGGTTTGACCGTCGCGAATCCGGCAAATGATACCGGTGCCGTCGCGCTTGAGTAAGATCGGACCATCGCCAAGCATATTGCTGTACTCAACGCGCGAGGGCTCAAAATCGAGAGACCGGATTAGTTGGTTAAAATCGAGTGATAGGAGTTGCATTTTTCCTTGGTATCGCCCCGGCGATTCGTGATGATCGCCGCAAGTTTTCCGTCCGGAGAAATTGTGATTTGATCAAAGTTAGGATAGTCAAGAAACTGCTGGGACGCGCCGTCCTCGATCGAAACTTTCTCGAGCTATGAATCCGCATCCGCGTAGAGCACAGTCTTGGAGTCGGCG
This sequence comes from Acidobacteriaceae bacterium, assembly GCA_025361625.1. Taxonomy (GTDB): domain Bacteria; phylum Acidobacteriota; class Terriglobia; order Terriglobales; family Acidobacteriaceae; genus Acidiflorens. Next base: position 1,214 of record JANYKL010000122.1, on the reverse strand, counting down.
GAGCAACCAGGCATAAAGTCTGATTTTCCCTTGGTTCCTTCATGGTTCCGGCCATCCGCATCCGCGCGGAATAAGAAATGGGCGCAATTTCATGAGCCTTGCGCCAAAATCGGACCGAAGAAAGTGCACTGCTCAACCGGAGGTGGACTTTGCAGCACCTTTCCGTGTAACGGAAATGGAGGTCTGAACAAGTAATTCTGAGACAGGTTACGCGCAGTTCTCCCGGCGTCTCTTTTTGCCAATGGCCTATGTTTTACATCGCCATGGGCATTACAAAATGAAATATGCCGCCCCATTTGGGGCGGCATCCTTTTTCACTTCTAACTGTGGATTACGAAGAGCATATCTTTCCTAAATTCCGATTACGTTAATCTGCTTCTGCAGTAACTGAGGCGGTGCCGATCGGGAATCCGGCCTTGAACGCGCTGACTGCAAAGATCTGATTGAGGGCCGCGGCAGCAACTTTGTCGAGAGTCAGTCCAACTCCTCTCACCCTCAGATCGTCGCCGTCCAGCCTGATGCTACTGCGTGAAAGGTTCAAATCGAACAACGGTACCCGAGCTAGAAGTCCGCCGTTTAACACCACCAGTCCCGTTAACACGGGCGACGAGCCAGTTGTGTCGATGATGAATGCCTGCAGTCGCACCTGTGTGCTTCCGGCTGTCAAAGTTAAACCGCCGGAATGAATGATTTCGCCCTTCAGCGTCTTCAAGTCGATCGCTCCTCCGTTAATCGGAAACAACGCTTTGCCATTTCGCAACTTTGTAGGCTCGACCGTTCCCGGCGTAACGCCGAGACTTTGCAAGGCTGTCACAAAATCGCTGCTCAATGCTACGGACGTGCCTCCGGCCTCGACTGTCTTAGTTTTCTGCGCGAAAGCGGCAGTGCAGCTGAGCAGCACCATGGCCGTCGCTAATGATAGTTTCAATTTATTCAGCATGACTCTAAGCCCTCTCTTGTCAAATTTGTGTTTCTGTTAACACTGGGAACTTAGATAATGCTTCAATAACTACAGGCAGTGAGGGATGATGCAAAACAGGAAGTCGCTTTACTACCAAGCAAAGCCGGCCGTTCTGCTTGTCGTGGAGTGAAAATTACTGCTGCCTGCTCTTATTCGCGAGATTTGTGCATAGTAGGAGCACCATTGCTGGCTACACTTCCACGAACCGGGAGAGGCTGGCTGGTGTCCGGCACCGCTCCGGTTCCGATCTCGG
>JANYKL010000080.1 GCA_025361625.1 Acidobacteriaceae bacterium | reverse complement strand
GATGGCCTCGATCAGCGTCTTATCCAGTTCGGTCTCTTCCCCCTCCATCGCCACCCGCACCTGCTTGCCGCAGGCGAGAGCGAGATCGCGCACAGTGCGCGGAAACTTGCTCCAGATATTGCCGATCGGCTGCATCCTGGTCTTCATCACGCCCTCCTGTAAGTCCGTCGTGATCAGATTTAGCCGCTGGCTCGCGGCGAGCAGGCTGCTGTCTTCAGAGGTATTCGCGCACTGCAAGATCTGGTTGCGCGCGAGTACCAGTTCACCCACCAGGTTCATCAACTGATCAAGCAGGCTGACGTCGAGCCGGATGGTGCTGTCGCCCGTGCCCTGCGGTGATGGTTGCAGCCTCCGCTTCGCCGCGGCGTCCGTGTCTGAAAACCTAGGATCGGGGGCTCCGGCGGGAAAAGAGCGCTCTATGCTGGCCGATGGCATGGAAGCGTCTGGAATCGATGCCGGCGCCGCCGCCTCCGCGGGACCGGAGGCCCACTGATCGCGAGGTAAATCCCCAGCATGTTGTAATTCCGTCAGCCGCGAAATGAGCGCAATATCATCGCGTTCGCCCTCACTCCCGTTACTCTCGATACTCGCTAGCATTTGACGCACGGCGTCGACCATCGCCAGCAGCGCCGTCGTGATTTCTCCATCTAGAACCAGTTCACCGTCGCGCAACCGTCCGAGCAGACTCTCCCCAACGTGCGTCACCGCGCCCAGTTTGTCGAAAGCGAGAAAGCCTGACGTCCCCTTAATGGTATGAATGGTGCGGAACACACTCGCCAGAATCTCCCGGTCTTGCGGGCTCTTTTCGAGGAGCACCAGGTTCCGGTCCAGGCGATCGAGGTTCTCATAGCTCTCGACCAGGAACTCTTTGACAATCTCGTCCGTGTCGCCCATAGCAATCACTTGCACTATCGACTCAACCTGCATTCGGCTTGAACTTCAAACAATTCTGCTTCCCCGCCGCGCGCGAGATAAGAAGAACCTAATACTAAAAGCGAACAACTGTAGTAAGAGCAATCTACCAACCTGAAGAGCTCTGTTTGGACTTCTCGTCGTGGAGGTTTGCGCACGCCAGCCGGGTTTTGCGCCAACAAATGGGCGATTTGGGTGGAGGGAAGGAAGAGGGTTGCGAGTTAGGTCGTAAATCCGACTGAAGTCGACACGGAAGCGATGCAAGGCAGGTGTTATTTTCACCCAAAAGTGATCTTTGAGTTAATCATGGAGTAATGACGCGGCCTAGTGCTCAACGCCTAGAAAGCGCTGCCGCCGCCGCCACCAAAGCCCCCGCCGGAGAAACCTCCGCCCCCACCACCGCCAAAGCCCGATCCTGCTGAACTTGACCGCGGGCTGGAGGTGAAAACCTGGTGCATGTCTGACGCCATGCTGTGCATGGAGTTCGAAAAGTAGATTGGGCTGAATCCGCTATATCCATTGGGGGACACGTACCAACTGGGAGGGTTCTGCACGATGCCTTCGAACGCCTGCGCCCAGTGGTGCTCGACTCCCAGGGCCATCGCGTAAGGCAGAAATTTTTCGAAGGTATCTGGCGGCATGCGCTTCAAACGGTCCGCATCGACCCGGTTCATAAACTCTTCAAAGCCTAGCACAGCGCTTCTAATGCGAGCCCCGGCCACAGTTTTCGCCGACATCTGCCGCGCAAAGAGCCACCAGATCACTGCCGAAAGCAACACGCACCCGAGCAGCAAGGGCACGGAATAAAAAAGGTTCACCCACCCCAGAACTTGCAATCCGATGACGACCAGCGCGATCGTCATCGCCGCCGCAATGCTATAGCCGTTCGCCGAACCTGGATCGAGGAGGTAAACGCCTTTGCCCTTAAGCGAAGCCATGATGTTCTGGCGCACCGCCGGAATCACGGTGTAGAAGCGGTTCTTCAGGCTGGAAAGCAGCGTTTCTGATCCGTCAACAAAAATGGTTTCGAGCATGAGGCGCTCGTGCGGCGCGAGATCAGGCCCCCATTGCTCGCGTGGTTTCAGCAAATGAAATATATAGTCTTTGCTGTGAAAGACGAGAAAGGTGTCGACCTTCTCTTCTATTTTTATGTACCCGCGTACCGCAAGGTCAACGATCGTGCTTGTGATATCACGCGGATGAACCGTGTCGTCAACCATAGTTCCGGCCTCTGCGGGGCAAATGCCTTTCGGAGGTTCGTACTGCGGAGCTACGGAGACGCCCGGATCGGGATCGCGTCCAACCGCATGCCATAGTCCGTACATGACCGCAAGAGTCAGAAGCGGCAAGAAGAGAATTGGATTGCTGGCCAAAAACCACATCAGCTTCGTGAATTGCGACGGCGCTTTGATCGCACCCTGCGGGATGTAAATGTCGATTGTCGCTCCTCCCCGCATCGGCAAGCCCTGGGTAGTTTCAAAATTGACATTCGCGCCACTGATCTCCGCCGTGGCCCCGCTTTGCTTCGACCCATAAGCGCCGGTGTAGGCTTGCGCGCGCAACCCTCCGGCTGCATTTTCAGGAAGGGCGACGAAGGCCGAGGCGTGGTCGATGGGAACCGGCCAGTCATTACCGGTGACGTTCCAATAAAACTCGGCATACCCATCCCGCGCATCGCCGGAGAAAAATCGGATGCCGTTGCGCACAAGATAGTCGATGTTGACGATGCGTGTGGTATCGACCGCTCCTGGAATATAGATCTTGAGATCCCGGTTAGCTCCGGATTTGCTTGAATCGTATTTAAGGTTTTTGCCGTTCTCGTCGGTCACATTCAGAATTTTGAGAAAGAGCGTGTAATTAGAACCGTTCGCGCCAGGGTACTCGACGGGAATCGTGCGATGGATGCCGTGCCACTCTCCGACAAATGCCAGGGTGATTTTTTCGCTGACGAGAGCGGTACCTTTTGCGTCGATCGCGATGGTGTCTTTGAAATCGGTGATCCGCCATGTGCGGACTTCTGCCGATAGCTCTCCGGCGATGGTCAGGAAGCAAAGCAGGAAGCAAAGTAGGAGGCAAGGAGAGATCAGAAGACGTTTCAAATAGGCTCCACTGATGTGCATTGAGCTAAACTCTGAACCGCCCCGCTTCCGATCCGATAATCACGGGCGCGGTCGCCCCGTCTCCACACTTAGAAAGCCTCTTAAAATTTCACTGCCACCGGTTCGCGATCGGCAGCAGCCGTTTCGAAGAACTGCTTCTGCTGAAAGCCAAACATGCCCGCCAGAATATTTGTAGGAAACGACTGGATCTTGGTATTCAAGTCGCGCACGACGGCGTTGTAATAGCGCCGCGCGTTCTGGATGGCATCTTCAATTGCACTCAGAGAATTTTGTAACTGCGTGAACTCCTGCGACGCCTGCAATTGAGGATAGTTTTCGGCCACCGCGAACAAGGTTTTCAGCGAAGAGCTAAGCTGGTTTTCGGCCGCCGCTTTGTCAACCGGGCCCGTCGCCTGCATCGCCATTGACCGGTACTTCGCTATATCTTCAAAGGTGCTTTTTTCGTGGGTGGCGTATCCCTTGACCGTTTCGACCAGATTCGGAATCAAGTCATGACGGCGCTTGAGTTGGACATCAATATCAGACCAGGCAGACTCCGAGCGCACCCGCAGCTGCACCAGGCTGTTGTACATCACTACCAAAAACACGCCCAAAAGGACGACTACCGCCAAAACGATGAGCATGAAATACTCCTCGGTGCCGTTGCACACGGAAGTTAGCATAGCGGAGAGAGCGGGGCAATGAACGGTTAGGTTCGGACGATATCTCGACCGGCATCGCAGTCGCGAGTCGCAGCGCGAAAGGGAGCCATGTCCGTATATAGTCGGAGAAATATGTCGCTCGCCACTCACGTTCCAAACTTTTTTTGTGTCCTAACATTTCTATTGGTTGCGTTTTTGTCCCCTGAAGGCCGCGCCGCAGATTCGAAGTATCTCGTTTTCGTCGGCACCTACACCGGCAAAGGGAGCAAGGGCATTTACGCTTACCGCTTTGACTCGCTACCCGGTGAATTGAAACCCGCGGGTCTGGCAGCGGAAACAGAAATCCATCCTTCCTGGCGTCTGATCCCGAAGGTCGGTTCCTCTACGCCGTAAATGAGATCGACCATTTCAATGATCAGAACGCTTCACGAGAGGCGAAAGCCTCTAAAAAAGTGAAGACCGGCGCAGTCAGCGCGTTTTCGATTGATCAGGAGAGCGGGAAGCTGAAGTTGTTGCAGCAGGTCGCGTCCCTCGGTGCAGGTCCAGCGCACATCTCCTTCGATAAAACCAGCCGTTACGTTCTAGTCGCGAACTATGACGGAGGAAACGTGGCTGCGTTCCCGATTCAAGATTCGGGAGAGTTGGGCCCCCACTCTGCGTTCCAGCAGGAAGCCGGGGCGAGCGTCGATCGCGAGCGGCAGGAGGGGCCGCACGCCCACGAAATACTCACGAGCAACGACAACCGCTTCGCTCTCTCCGCCGATCTTGGAACAGACCAACTGCTTGTCTACCGGTTCAATGCAAGGACCGGTTCGCTCACTCCGAATGATCCGGCGTTCGCCAAAGTAGAGCCCGGCTCCGGGCCAAGGCACTTCGCCTTTGCTCCGTCGGGAAAATTCCTCTACCTCGCGAACGAGATGGCATCGACGGTAACGGTTTTTTCGTTCGACGAGCGCTCTGGAACTCTGCAGTCGAAGCAGACCATCTCCACTCTGCCAATCTTTCAAAAGTCTGAACGAAGTGGCGGAAATCGCGGTCGATGCCAAAGGAAAATCGTTATATGTCTCGAATCGAGGTGACGATAGCATCGCGCTTTTCAAAATCAACAAGGTTGATGGAACTCTATCGTTCGTAGAGCGCGTCGCAAGCGGAGGCAAGGCACCGCGCCACTTCGCGCTCGATCCATCCGGCAAATGGTTGTTGGCGGCAAATCAGGAATCGGGCAACATTCAGCTCTTTCGGGTTGATGCTGAAAATGGACGGCTGACGCCATCGTCGCACCTTGGGAACATAGTCTCTCCTGTTTGCATCGTTTTTGTCCCGATCAAGTGATCTGGGCGAACTCGCCTTTAAGTCGCCGGGTTTGGATCGCATCTCTTCCTATTTCATCCAACCAAGTATGAGTGATGGTCTAAATGTTTCAGTGCTTGATCTGGTTGGCATGCGAGCCGCAGAATCCGCGGCCAGCGCTATTGCTCGCTCGGTAGACTTGGCACAAAGAGTCGAGAGTTGGAGATTCAAACGGTTCTGGCTCGCGGAACACCATTCCATTGCCGGACTCGCCTGCTCGGCCACGCCGGTATTAATCGGCCATGTCGCAGCTGCCACAAAGACTATACGTGTCGGCAGTGGAGGAGTCATGCTTCCGAATCACGCTCCGCTGGTGATCGCCGAACAGTTCGGAACGTTGGAAGCACTTTATCCCGGCCGCATCGACCTTGGCCTTGGCCGTGCTCCAGGTGGAGATTTTCAAACCCTGCGCGCGCTGCGGCGTGACTCAGGGCAAAATGGAGAGGATTTCCCAGCACTGCTTCAAGAACTCAGCAGGTATCTAGGCCCAGAGCAAGAGGGGCAAGCAGTGAAGGCCATCCCAGGCCAGGGTAGCAATGTGCCGATCACACTGCTCGGTTCGAGTCTCTTCAGCGCACAACTGGCCGCACGCCTGGGATTGCCGTTCGCCTTCGCAGCGCATTTTGCGCCAGATTATTTATATGCAGCGTCGGAACTCTATCGGGAGCATTTCTGCCCGAGCAAAACGCTACAAGAGCCGTATCTGATGGTTGCAGTGCAGGTAGTTGCCGCGGAGACCGATGCCGAAGCCCTGCGCCTATTCACAACATCGCAGCAAAGATTTCTGCGTCTGATCCGGAACCAGCCAGTGGAGCTATTGCCGCCTGTCGATTCAATGGATCCGCTATGGCACGACTGGGAACGAGCGACTGTAGAAAACAAAACCCGCGCCGCCATCATAGGTTCGAACGCAACCGTAAAAAGCGGGCTTGAGCGGTTAGTGCACGGCACGGGCGCCCGCGAGATGATCATAGCGACCGACACTTATGAGCATGTAGACAGACTCCGCTCGTATCAGCGAGTGGCCGAAGTAGCGGCGGCTATCGACACCAGTACAATCGGTTCCCCTCCAACTTTGAACAGAGTTTGATCAGGGTTTATCGGCCAAGCGCATCTCTTTGGTTCCGGGTAAATCTATCTCTTACTGCAAAGCGCATGAACGAACGTAGTTCATCAGCGAAAGCTGGTTGGGGAACGCTCGCCCCGCTTCACATCAGATAAGCGCCTGGCCGACTTCGTTCTTCATAACTGTGGGTTCCTACTTAGCTCGCTTGACTGCAATGCCAGTAACTTCAAAGTGAGCTCCACGAATCAGGCTTGCGACTCCGAGAAACGCTCGCGACGGGAATTGCTCATGGAAGTAAGTTCGATAGACTCCATTGAACTTGTCATAAAGTGTAAAGTCAGTGCAATACACCAGTACCGACACCAAGTCATCCATCGCCATGCCTTGGCTTTCGAGGACTTGTTTAACGCCTTCCATGGCAAGCTTTGCTTCTTCTTCAGCCGTTGCTGGCGGCTTGCCGGTCGCGTGCTCGAAGCCCACGGTGCCGGCGACATAAAGCGTGTTACCCACCAATACCGCATCGCTGAAGGGGAAAGCGCTACGCGCAGCAGACTGATCCAGCACAACGTGCTTTCGGTCAGATTCTGCGGCCACCGCAGCGATTGAAAGCGACAAAAGAAAAACAACCAGACCACAGACACGACATTTCATAAGACCCTCGTTCGTAGAGTAGATTAGTGGATTGAGATCGACGAAGAAGGCTACCAGTTTAAGTTGCGAAGGAGTAAGAGTTTTTCGAAAGAAGTGAAGAGCACCAGTTTATATCCGAAAATGGTCACGCACGCCGCTTGCGGAGAACCCACGTCGTCATGCAGCGATAGTCCTGAACGATCGTCGTCTTCAATGGATCGACGAGGATTGCGTTCATTTCGTCGGTAAGTTGCAGAAGCATTTTTTCATCCACCAGTAACCACACCGAACCATCTCCTATGACAAATTTGTTGCCCCCTGCCGGCTCGAAGTCCATTCCGATTCTCGATCCAAGTCGGCAAAAGAGCATTCCGCCAGGCTTCAAGACGCGCCACATCTCGGCTAACATTTTCTTGAAGTGCGATTCATCTCGCGCAAAGTGGAGCACTGAGTTACAGATCACAACGTCAAAGAGTGAGTCTGGGAAAGCAATCTGCTCAATCTGCCCGACCTGAAAGTTTTTGGTTGGAAGCCCGGTCTCAAGCGAAGCTGAAAGATTGCGGACGTGTTCTACGGCTTCGCGGTCTGCGTCGAGCGCGAATATTTCGCAACCTTCTCTCAAAAGATGGACCAGATTGCGCCCGTAACCGCACCCGGCGTCTAGCACCCGCATCCCCGGCTCGATATTTCCGCGCAGGATCTGATCGAAAACATAGATATCGATCTGCCCGAACTGTTCTTGAACATTCAAAGATATAACTCACGTTCTGCCGTCATTGGTTTCGTGCTCACAGTTTTGATTTAGGAATTATCCTCCAGTTGATCCCCGGCTGGAACCCTTCATCACGAAATTCGCGCTGACGTCATGTTGGAAAACTTGATGACTCCATTTTGCTTTGTTTCGACAGCAGCCTTATCCATGCTTCGGCAAAAAATCGTGGGGTCCCCTGCAAGGCTGGAGGCCAGATCGGAAAGAGCAGGCCTTCGTTGGCCTCTTTTTAGATTTTGGCGCGAGTCCTCGCTCAGGAAAAATATTAGCGGTCTATCCAGCGTTGTTAGCGAATTTCTACAGTGATCTATTGATAGGCATGTTTCGTAGTAAGAACTAGATTGGCGGTTTGTCGGTAACAAAACTGCGGCGCGCATCACTAGGAGGAGGTTCTATGCGGATAATTCGGTTACTCATGTTCGCACTTGTCGTGTTAGCGACTTCGGCGATATCGTTTGGGCAGATTGGAATATCAGTAACATTTGAGCCGCCCGAATTGCCTGTGTATGAGCAGCCGCCTGTACCCGGCGATGGGTACCTATGGAATCCTGGGTACTGGGCTTACGATGACGAGGATTATTACTGGGTGCCCGGCACATGGGTGATGGCTCCCGAGCCAGGTTTGCTCTGGACTCCGCCTTACTGGGGCTGGAACGGTGATTCATTTGTGTTCAACGAAGGTTATTGGGGACCGGAGGTAGGTTTCTACGGTGGGGTTAGTTACGGCTACGGTTACGACGGCGAGACCTACGAAGGCGGACGTTGGCAGAATGGGCAGTTTTATTACAACAGTTCGGTAAACAACGTGAGCACTACGACAGTTCACAACGTTTACCAACAGCCTGTCACCAACACGACAGTGAACCGGGTGAGCTACAACGGCGGCACGGGAGGAATTACCGCGCGTCCGACTCCTAAACAAGAGGCGGCGGCTCATCAGAAACATGTCCCGCCGGTCGCGGCTCAAACTCAGCATGCCCAGGCCGCGCGCACGCAACCTGAGCTGCGAGCTTCCGCAAATCATGGTAAGCCGCTAGTCGCTGCAACGCCCAAACCAGGTGCCTTTAAAGATCATTCGGTTGTACCGGCCAAGCAGGCAGGGGCGCCGTATAACCCTCCAGCTAATCGTAAGGCAAACCAGCAACATCAGGACTCGAAGAATCCGGCGCAGCAGTCAAATCGGGCGCCAGTCGCACAGCCAAATAATCGACCAGAGGCGAATCGAACGGAGCCAAATCGACCTGAGGCGAATAGACCGCCAGCTGCACAGCCAAATAATCGGCCAGAGCCAAATCGACCGACTGCCGCACAACCCAATAACCGACCCGAGTCAAATCGACCGGAGCCGACTCGTAATGAATCTCAGGGACGTCCAGCGGAGAATTCACAGCCGCCGCGTACAGCTTCACCAGCTGAAGCGAGGCCCGCGAAGCAGCAACCAGAACAAAGGACGCCAGAGGAGAAGAAGCGACCCGAGGAGCAGAAAAAGCAGGATGAAAAACCGCCAAGCTTGTAAAAAAGCTTTTCTTCTTGGTTCCGAACTGGAAGCATTGTAACGACCTGGAAGGTTTGATCCCGTGGGAGGCGCGGCACGAGCAGCTTAGGATTTAGGATGAGGTGATGGCGGATCATGGACTGCCGTGCCTCGGCCTGCTTGCGGCGACACCTGGAGTGCTGAGCGCTCTCACAATCGAACTGACCGAACACGATGCGCGCTGGAAGCCGGCACCGGACCGCTTTTCCATCGCCGAAATGCTGGCTCATCTCTCTCACTCCGAAGGCAACTGCTACCGCATGCGCCTCGACCGCTTCATGGCGGAGAGCCGTCCAGTATTTGAGCCCGACGATGCGCAGATGTATCGCGACCTCTATCGCGACGCCGATCCCGAGGTTGCCTTTGATCACTTCGAGGAGCAGCGCGGTAAAAACATAGAATTCCTTCGCCAACTCCCCGCCAGTGCGAGCGATCGCGTCGCCCTTCATAAGGAGTACGGCGAGATCACCCTGTCACAGATGTTGAATGAATGGGCGCTGCACGACCTCGGCCACATCCGCCAGATCGCCGAACTGGCCCGCGCTCGCAAGTACAAGGCGGGCGCCGGCCCGATGGCCGCCTCCTACGACCTCAAGCCCTGATGCACTCGGGGGCTCAGGGCCGCCAGAGCGCTTCGAGATGCCTCTTCTCGGCACGACTGGCGTCCGGCCGGCTCTCGACGGTGAAGGTTCCTGGAGCGAATCGGAGGCCGTACCAATCCAGCGCCTCGTCGTAGTCCAGCTCCTCCGTCGACGCGATCGCGCGGTGGAACCAGGTCTCGAGGTCCGTCCTCGCCACTTCCGAGGCCGTCGAGCGGAACTCCTCGGGCTTGAATCCGCGCACGCCGCCGTACCGCCGATACGCGAGCCGCATGACGTCCTGAAGCGTCCGCTCACCGCCCGTGGACCTCCGAACCTTCGCGTCGAGCAGGAACGCCACGATGTAACCCTTGGTGTAGTAG
>JANYKL010000077.1 GCA_025361625.1 Acidobacteriaceae bacterium | reverse complement strand
GTCAGTCGCTTCGCGCACGCCGGAGTGCGAAAACAGATTCAGAGGTGGTATCGCGAGCAGCGCTTTGACGTCGCGGTCTGCGATTTCCTCGATGCCGCGGTAAATTTTCCCCGACGCCTCAATTTGCCAAGCGTGCTCTTTCAACACAACGTGGAAGCCGAAATCTGGCGCCGCCACGCCGCCACCGCGGAAAATCCCGTCAAGAAAATGATGTACCGAATTGAATTCCGGAAGATGTTGCGCTACGAGCGCGCCGAAGTTCGCCGCTTTCAGCACACCATCGCAGTATCGGAGAACGACCGCAAACTCATGACGCAGTGGGTTGACGGAGATCGCGTCACCGTCGTTCCAACGGGCGTGGATCTTGCCGAATATCGTCCGCATACCGCGTACGTTGCGAAGATGCAAAAGGAAGATTCCCCCCTCATCACGTTTGTCGGGGCGATGGATTGGGAGCCAAACGTCGATGGCGTAGAATTTTTCTGCAGTGATGTATGGCCGCTCGTCAAAAAGGAAATCCCAGCAGCGCGATTCCGCATCGTAGGCCGCAATCCCGATCGTCGCGTTCAAAAATGGGCTGCGAACGACGCCTCAATTTCAGTCACGGGACTAGTGCCATCGGTGGTTGAACACCTTCACGAGTCGTCGGCAGTCATTGTCCCGCTGCGAATTGGCGGAGGTACGCGCCTAAAGATCTACGAGGCAATGGCAACGGGCAAGGCAGTCATCTCCACCACCATTGGTGCGGAAGGGCTCGACGTAACTCACGGGCACGACATCATGCTGGCCGACGACGCGCCGTCATTTGCCCAAGCTGTCATCAGAATCTTGAAAGACCCGGAAATGCGGCGGCGCTATGAAACCGCTGCTGCTGAGACCGCCGCGCGCTACGACTGGCCAGCCACTGGCGAGCGTTTCGCTGAAGTGTTGCAGGCCGTGGCAGAGAGAAAATCGCGCTCCGAGTTGGCATTGTCCGGCCGCTTGACGGAAAAGAAAGCGTAGCCTGAAGGTTAGGTTAGAGACGTTAGATTTAGGAAGTTTAAAGGGGAATTGTGGCTATCAACACCAGCGGTAGGGTCGTAGCGGCAGAAGCCCCGGCAGAGCGCACACCGTACCAGCTTTCTGATCCGACCAGGAATGCGTTCTTTTGGTTGAGCGCCTTCTTCGTCGTTTACTGCGCTCGCCCCGAAGATTGGATTCCAGGGCTGAAGTACCTCCCGCTGGCAAAACTTACCGCCATCCCGGCCATCTGGGGTCTTTTCTCCACCTGGGGGAAGACCAAGCGATCCTATAAAAATTTGCCGAAAGAAGCCGGGTATCTCCTGGCGATGATCGGATTACTCTATTTGGGAGCCGTGCTATCGCCCATCTGGAAGGGCGGGGCGATCACCCGTACCATCGACTTTTCCAAGGTCTATATCGCATTCGTTCTGATTTTCTTATTGATCACAACCTTTGACCGCCTACGAAGAATTATTTTCATTCAGGTATTTTCGGTCGTCGTAGTTTGCGCCGCCGCGCTCACCAAGGGTCACGGCACTCCGCGGTTAGAAGGCGTCTTGGGCGGAATTTACTCGAACCCAAACGATCTCGCTTTCGCCATCGTCTTGTCGATGCCCTTCGCGCTCGCCTTCATGATCAGCGCCAAAAATACTCTAGTGAAGGTTTTTTGGCTGGGATCGATGCTGATGATGGCTGTGGGCCTTTTCGCAACCGCCTCGCGCGCCGGATTCATCGATCTCGTAATCTCAGGCTCTGTCGCGCTCTACTTTTTCTCGGTCAAGGGAAAACGCCCTTACTTGATCGTGGCCACGGCGTTTGTCGGGATTGTTATCGCCGCTGCTGCGGGAGGCAAGCTCTATGACCGCTTCGCTGCCATTTCCGGCGATAGTGCCACTGAGCAAAATGCCTATGGTTCCTTTGAAGACCGCAAATATCTCATGCTGCGAGCTATCGACGGCATCGAGCATTATCCCATCTTGGGGCTCGGTATTCGCAACTTCAATACTTATTCGCTGATTTGGCACGATGTACACATGGCCTACCTTCAGATTTGCGTGGAGGGTGGAATCCCGGTGCTGGTTCTCTATCTGATGTTTTTCTACCGTGGATTTAAAAATCTAAAAACTCTGCGTCGCACCAAGAATCTCGAAGAAGACATAGTGCTTTTCGTCGGCGCATTGCAGAGTTCACTGGTCGGTTTCGTAGTCGGCGCGCTGTTCGCCCCCGAGGCCTATCAGTATTTCCCTTATTTCGCAGTGGCATTTACCGCCACGTTACTGCAGACGGTTAAGGAGACAGAGGACTCTCCGGCGGACGTGGCGTCGCCGCCGAAAAAGCTCAGGCACTTCCTTGAGGCCTATGTAGATCGAGGCAGGGCTCGGTCGTTGTCGCCAGTGCGATAGTCGTTGTTCAGGATGGCGGATCTGGCGCTCGCTGAGCCACTAAACAATACGAATGCGACTTAAAAAACAACTCGTTTACGCCAGCAAAGTCTTTCCATCCGCGACCGCGCGCGCGCTGAGTTCCGCACCGCGAGGGCGAAAGCACGTAATCATGGCGCTCGCCGATCACTTCGAACCTTCCATCATCGAAGAGGATGGCCGGAAATATGCTCCCCGCTCTGAGCAGGAACGCCGTTTGGAGTGGTGGGTCCGCGAGTACCCGAAAGCAATTGACGGTTTCCGCGATCACGATGACCGTCCATTCGCACACAGCTATTTCTATCCCGCCGAGCAATATGATGCGGGGCTGATTGAGACGTTGGCCGAGCACTGCCATTCCGGTTGGGGCGAGATTGAAATTCATCTTCATCATGGAATTTCCCAGCCTGATACCGCCGAAAACACTCGCCGCGAGTTAGTTGACTTTCGCGACAATCTTGCGCGTCGCCATCGCTGCCTTTCGATCGAAGACGGGTCTTCAATCCCGCGCTACGCCTTTGTCCACGGGAATTTCGCCTTAGCAAATTCCGCAGCGGGACGATTCTGCGGGGTCGATTCAGAGATGCAAATTCTTGCCGAGACTGGCTGTTACGCCGACATGACGCTGCCCACAGGGTTCTGGCATCCGGCACAAACGGCAAAGATCAATTCCCTCTACGAATGCGGGTTTCCTTTAAAACAACGGGCTCCGCACCGAGCAGGCCGTGATTTAACTGTTGGACGAAGCCCGCGCATTTTTCCTCTGATGATTCAAGGCCCCCTGCTAGCCGACTTTCAGCGCAGTTTTCGTTCCCGCCGTCCGGCAGTCGAGAATAGTGCTTTCACCGGCGCGGCTCCTCCGACCATGCGTCGCTACTCGCTTTGGAAGCAGGCCAATGTTCACGTTAAGGGCCGCCCCGATTGGCTCTTCATCAAGTTGCACTGTCATAGCATGGACCCGACGCAGAAAGATGCGGTGGCAGGAGATGATTTTCATAATTTCCTCGCAGAACTCGTTGGCGGCGCAACGGAGCGAAATGAAACCTTGCACTTTGCAACCGCCCGCGAAATGACGAACATCATTCTTGCGGCATGCGATGGTCGCGAAGGTAATCCTAACGAGTATCGCGACTACCGGTTGAAGAAAATCTCTGACTCAATGTTGCCCGAGGACAAAGCCGGCACCCTGGTCGAAAGCGTGCAGGCTAGAGCTCAGCACTAAAGATTGGGGAACAGCACCGAAGAGGACCGAAGTTATGTGCGGCATAGCAGGCGTAGTCAGTACAACTCGGGAGAGCAACATCACGGAAGCATTGGTTCGCAACATGTGCGACCAGATCATCTACCGTGGTCCCGATGAAGAAGGTCTGCACGTCGCAGACGGTGCGGGGCTCGGCATGCGACGCCTATCCATCATCGACCTCTCGGGCGGCCATCAGCCCATCTTTAACGAAGATCGCAGTGCCTGGATTGTTTTTAATGGAGAAATTTATAATTTTCCAGAGATCCGCGCTGAGCTTGTGAGCCGCGGCCATCGTTTCGTAACTCACTCCGATACCGAAGTCATTATTCATCTTTACGAAGAGATGGGGCCTGACTGCGTTACAAAGTTACGCGGCATGTTTGGCCTTGCCATCTACGACAAGACGAAGCGCAAGCTGACGCTGGCGCGTGATCGCTTGGGCAAAAAGCCTCTGCACTATGCCGTGCATGACGGAAAGCTGTTTTTTGCCTCCGAAATAAAATCGATTCTCGCCGTAGCTCCCGAACTCGCCGAAGTCAATTCACAGGGATTGCTGGAGTATCTGAATTACGGATACATTCCCGATCCTTTAACTGCATTCACCGGAATTCACAAGCTTCCGCCCGGACACCTTCTCGAATTCCAAAATGGAGAAATTCGCACCCGGCAATACTGGGATCTTCCCGAATACAATACGCACGCTCCGAAGAGCGAAGAAGAGTGCCTGGAAGATTTGGAGGCTCGGCTTTTCGAGGCTACGAAAATTCGCTTGATTTCCGACGTCCCCTTAGGCGCATTCCTCAGCGGCGGCACGGATTCTTCTACCATCGTCGGCCTGATGGCGCGAGCGAGTTCCGCTCCGGTAAAGACTTTTTCCATCGGATTTAAGAAGGACGATTTCAACGAAGCCAGTTGGGCCCGTGTGGTTGCAAAAAAATTTCATACCGACCATCACGAACTGATTCTTGAGCCCGACGTGGTTCAAACCGTGGAGCACTTGACGAGTTCATTGGAAGAGCCTTTTGGCGATTCTTCGATGCTTCCCACTTATTACGTGTGCCAGATGGCGCGACAACATGTGACGGTCGCGCTTTCTGGCGATGGCGGTGACGAAATGTTTGCCGGATATGACCGCTATCGCATCCACGACGAACGCCGTATTTTTGAGCGTATTCCAGAGTGGATGCGGAAGTTGTTCCGCGAACAGATTTTTCCGCGTCTGCCGAATACCATGCAGGGACGAAAATTCAGCTATAACGTGTCGCTGTCATGGCAAGAGCGCTACATCGACCATATCGGATTTCTGGCGGCCGCCGAACGAGATACTCCTCTGCTGTCGCCTGAGTTCCGCGAGATCATGGAGCAAGGTGACGATCCGAGCGAAGTCTTGCGCCGTTATTTCGCGAAGGCCCCGGCGCGCGATCCGATAGACCAGCTTCTCTACGTTGACACCAAAACCTACATGGCCGGTGACATACTGACCAAGGTTGATCGCATGAGTATGTTGAACTCGCTTGAAGTTCGCGTGCCGATGCTTGATCACCTGTTCGTGGAATGGGTTGCCGGGCTGCCTCCCGAGTGGAAGCTGCGCGGCAAGCAGCAGAAATATATTCTGCGAAAGCTGGCTGAACGCGTCGGAGTGCCGCATGAGGCGATCTATCGGCAGAAGCAGGGGTTCTCGCTTCCATTGGTTCACTGGATGCGTCACGAACTTAAAGAAATGTTGATGATTCTGCTTGAACCCCGCACGCTCGCGCGTGGATACTTCGATGCTCAGGGCATTCGTAAGCTGATGGATGATCACCTGCTGCGTGGCAAGACGATGACCGGTCGTCTGTGGCGCTTGCTCATGTTTGAACTCTGGCATCGGAATTTTCTGGAAAACTACGTGAAGCCAGCAGGACTCAATACTCTCCCGGTCATCGCTGATTCCCGCCGTCAGTCGCGGCTTCCCTCCGACGCTCTAGCTTCCGCCCCGGTGGGGGGATGATCTCGGAGACTTCTGCATTGGCTGCGAGTGGAGAGACAAGCAATCGCGCAAACCGTCATGCCGCTGCGCTCGAGCCCATCATCGTCTTTTTGATGGTTAATACGTTTGAGACGGGCGGATCCGAACGTCAGTTCACTCTGCTCGCGCAAAATTTCAAGGCTCCTCAATTTCAAGTTAACGTTGGGTGCATAAACCCTCGAGGGCCGCTTGCGCACCATTTTCCGGGAGTGCCGCGATTCCCACTGGGTAGAAGTCTGTTTGGATTGCAGTCGCTGCGATCGCGGCTCAAGCTTAGTCGACATCTGCGTGAGCATCGGGTTGAGGTCGCGCACGCGTTCGACTTTTATGCCAACCTCACACTAATTCCCGCGGCTAAACTCGCAAGAATTCCGGTTGTGATCGGGAGCCATAGGCAGATTGGGGACCTGATTACGCCGTGGCAGTTTCGCGCGCAGACCGCGGCGTTTCGCTGCTGCGATGCGATTGTCTGTAACTCCGAAGCTGCTGCTCAGCGCTTGATCGATGCCGATATTGCACGCAACAAAATCGCGGTTATCGGAAACGCCCTGCCGGACGCCGCTTTCGCTCGAGCTAAGCCGCTGCTGCCGAAGCGCCCTGGAGTGGTGCGAGCCGTCATGGTCGCGCGAATGAATCATCGCTACAAAAATCATTCCGGATTTCTGCGCATCGCGTCGAAAATTCACCGGCGTATGCCAAACACGGAATTCGTTCTTGTCGGCGACGGGCCGCTGCGCCCGGAACTCGAGAAGGAATCAGCCGAACTAGGTCTTGAATCGTCCGCAATCTTCTTAGGCGATCGGCAGGATATGCCTGAGGTATTGGCCTCGGCCGACATCGCCGTCAACCCTTCCGACTCGGAGAGCCTCTCCAACGTGATTCTGGAAGCTATGGCGTCGAGCTTGCCAGTGATTGCGTATGACGTGGGGGGGAACTCAGAATTGCTTTCACGAATCACCAATGCCGATCCGCGAGGTTTGTTGATACCTAAGGGCGACGAAAATTCCTTTACCGTCGCTCTAGAAACATTGATAGAGGACCCGGCTCTTCGGGAGCGCATGGGAGCAAACGGTTTCCAATTCGCGCGCGATCGATTCAGCCTGACCAGTGTGTGCCAGGGCTATGCTGATTTATATTCTGCTCTCTTGCATAAAAAGAGACGCGGGAGCTCCGCATCGTGATTCAGCCCCCCGAGCCAGCGCCAGCTGCATCGCTTTCTGCTTCCGTGGCGGAGGAAGCGGCCGGCCGCATTCGCGTCTGCATCGTGGCGCCTAGTTTGCGCTATGTAGGCGGTCAATCTGTGCAAGCTGACTTACTGCTGCGACATTGGCAGAACGATCCGGATGTCGATATCAGCTTCATTGCAGTCGACCCGCGATTTCCCGGAGCAATCTCTTGGGCGGAAAGAATTCCAGGTCTGCGCACGCTTCTTCGTGAACCGATTTATTTCTGGCATCTACGCCGTGGCCTCAAGAACGTGGACATCGCGCACATTTTCTCTGCGTCATATTGGTCTTTTCTACTCGCTCCGGCGCCAGCGGCACTGTTTTCAAAGAACAGCAAGAGCAAAAAAGGAAGGACGAAAGCCCTCATCAATTATCACAGCGGCGAGGCCCGAGATCATCTGCAAACCTTTCGTTCTGCCGCGGCAGTGTTGAGGCGTGTCGACAAGATCGTGGTGCCGTCTGCCTATCTGGTAGACGTCTTCCGCGAATTCAATTTGCCAGCCACCGCGGTTCCAAACATTGTCGATCTTTCGCAATTTCACTTTCGGGAACGTTCTCCTCTGCGTCCCCATCTTGTTTGCACACGGGGTTTCTCGCACTACTACAGTGTGGACGTTGTGGTCAAAGCATTCGCCGAAGTAAAAAAAGAATTCCCCGCCGCAAAGCTCGATTTAGTCGGTGGGGGGCCGCTTGAAAGCGACATACGAAAGCTGGTTTGTGACCTGAACCTGCAGGACGTGAATTTTACTGGCGTCGCCGCACACCGCGAAATCAGCCGTTACTACGATCAAGCAGACATCTTCATCAACGCTTCGTGGCTCGATAACATGCCACTTTCGGTGATCGAAGCGTTCGCCTCCGGCACTCCAGTCATCACGACCTCGCCGGAGTGCATGCCGTATCTCGTAGAGCACGGACGCACCGGGCTTCTCTCGGCGGTTGGCGACCCGAAAGCATTGGCTCTCAACGTTGTCCGGGTATTGCGCGACAAGGCATTAGCAGGGCACTTGGCGCAGAACGCTCGCGAGGAGTCGACCAAATACCGATGGGAAGCAGTCAGAGGATTGTGGCTCTCGATTTATCGATCACTAAGCCAGGCAACTCCTTGAAGACAATGGAAGTTCGCGTGGCATGGGCGCGGGCGTGACCGGGACAGCCAAAAAACTGCGCTCGAAGAAGACTCGGTCTTAGTCGCCGAGGACAAACGAGCAAAAACAAAAGGCCCCGCTCTTTCGAGTGGGGCCTTCGATCAGCTAAACAGCTCTGGTTAGTACATTCCGTCCATGCCGCCGCCGCCGTGGCCGCCGCCTGCTGGAGCACCCTTCTTCTCTTCCGGGATCTCCGCAACCAACGCTTCGGTGGTGAGCATCAAAGCTGCGATTGAGCCGGCGTTGGTGAGTGCGGTGCGCACTACCTTGGTCGGATCAAGCACGCCCGCCTTGACCAAATCCTCATAGTTTCCGGTCAGGGCGTTGTAGCCGTAGTTGTTGTCTCTCGAGTCGTTGATCTTGCCGATCACGATCGCACCTTCTTCGCCGGCATTCTCGGCAATCTGGCGCAAGGGCTCGGTGATGGCGCGCTTCACGATGTTGACACCGATCTGCTCGTCACCTTCCAGCTTCAATGAATCGAGAGCCTTGACGCAACGCGCCAGAGCTACGCCGCCGCCGGGGACAATACCTTCCTCGACTGCTGCACGGGTTGCGTGCATGGCG
>JANYKL010000073.1 GCA_025361625.1 Acidobacteriaceae bacterium | reverse complement strand
TGCTGTTTGGCGACTATCACGCCCTGCCGAATTCACAAAACTATATTGCTTCCCTTTTAGATGACTCCGAGATCCGTGCGCGCCCTACAGTTCTGGGCGTGGAAACAATATTCTCGCGCGATCAGCACATTCTGGACGAGTGGCAACGGGAAGAGATCGACGAAGAAGAATTGCGGCAACGCATCCGCTTCGAACTCGATTGGGGCTACGAGTGGGAGCCGTTTTATCAATTGCTGTGCACCGCCCGTTACAGAGGCCTTCCGATTTATGGCATGGATTGCCTGCCGCGCGAGGACTTGCGAAAGATCGGGGCACGCGACCGTCACGCCGCAAACAGAGTCGCCGAAATTCGTGCCGAACATCCAGATGCACTGATACTCGTCCTATTCGGTGAGTCCCATCTCGCGCCGCAGCACCTTCCCGCGCTGATTCAGGGGCTACTGCCGCAGGAAGACTTACTGGCCGTTTTAATGAATGCAGACGCACTTTACTGGCGCGCAGCCGGAGAGGCAAACGATCATGTCGACGCCGTACAGGTGAGCGACGAAGTGGTTTGTGTTTTCGACGCGACGCCACTCGAGAAGTACGAAAATTATCGCCTATGTCTTGATCGCTGGAGACGCGACGACGACAGCGCGCCCGATGTGGGGCCCACCTTCTACAATCTGGTCGACGGGTTGGTTCGTTTTCTTGGCTTCAACAAGTACTCTCCTCACAACACGACACAACCGAGGTTGCTGGTCGATGCTATGCCGGAAGTTTATTCGCGAAACTCCGACGCCCTTCTCCGCCGACTGCTTTCGCGAAAAGGGTTTACCGCCAAGAGCCGTGAAAATCTTCTGCGCAGAGTTCGTGAACGCGGCAGCGTGTACCTCGCCCCGATCAATACGGTCTACGTGCGCGACTTTCACCTGCAGTCTTGCGCTGAAGATGCCACCCGATTTCTTCATCAGGCATGTAGGGGGCTTCCGAATCGCCGAGACGTCAAGCCAACGTTTGTGGCCCGCGGTTCGGGTCAGAATGTGGTCGATCACGAGGATAACTTCTACATCAGCATCCTGGAGCAGGCTCTCGCCTTCTTCGGGTCGCGAGTGTTGCACCCGGCGCGCCCGCCTTTCCGCGACGCCGATCTTTGCGCACTACTCGACGTGACGCGGGAAGACCTCGAGCACGAGACCGGATTACGCTTCGCAGACGCGGTGAATGCTGTTCAGTTTCTTCAACAGCATCGCGTGACGTGGGCCGCGTTGTGCGGTGCGGCGCCTGGGAACCGGAAAGTAGAAGGCGACGTTCCTGACTTTAGCGAGCGAACCAATCAATACATCATCGAGCGATTAGGGCATCTAGCGGGAACCGACATTTATGATGCTTACATCGAGGGTCGACTAAACACGCAGTCGCTCCGTAAATTATTCCTCACTCACATTGAGCAGCCTGGACTCGCGCGGGAAACTTATTCCCAACTTTTTCACTGGCTGGAAGAGAAGTAACACAGAGCTTTTAAGTGTGCTTCGCTTGTGAACGCTATTTTGCGGTCAACTCTTTCTTTACAGCCTCGCTTACCACTTTGCCGTCGACGCGCAGACCAGCGGTCGCGAAACGGGCCATCGCTGCTTTCATCACGGTTCCCATATCTTTCATCGCGGGTGCAGGCTGCATTTCCGTGATCGTCGCGCGGACTCCGGCAGTGATCTCTTCTTCGCCCGCGGCCTTCGGCAGATACGCCTCAATCAGTTTGATTTCTGACGCTTCCTTGTCGGCCATCTCCTGACGTCCGCCCTTGGTAAATTGCTCGACCGAATCTTTGCGCTGCTTGATCAAGGTGGACAACACTTGCTGCGACTCTTTGTCGTCGAGCGGCGCCATCTTTTCGATTTCACGGTTCTTGAGCGCCGTCTTTACCATGCGTAGCGTCGAAAGCTTGTGCTCCTCGCGCGCCTTCATGGCGACTACTATGTCTGTCTGAATCTGATCGATTAGCGTCATGGGTGAATTATAGAACGCTGCACGCATGGCATCTGCGCGGCAAACTCGCAAAGGACAACAGCGTTGCTCCTTTCCGAAAAAACATCGGCACGCTACGTCGCCACGGCCCCAATTAGCCCGATAAACCCAGCCAACCTCAAAGCCTAGTGAACTCTGTAATCCTGTCCGCGCGTTCGAAATAAGCGCAGGGTCTTTCCGAATCATTCGTTCATCGCCTATTCTGTCAGTACAGACCAAACCCATGATTAAAAAAAATAGACTCTTCACCCCCGGTCCTACTCCAATTCTCCCTGCGGCTCAAAGCGTGATGGCCGCGTACGGAGCACATCATCGGACCGCCGAATTTCGCACATTGTTCAAGCAAGTTCTCGCGGACGTTAAGGACTTTATTGGCACGAAGAACGATGTGCTGGTTTTGACATCCTCAGGCACCGGATTCATGGAGGCGGCGGTGTCGAACCTGACTTCAGCAGGCGACCGGGTGCTGGTGCTGACTGCAGGCAAATTCGGCGAGCGCTGGGTCGCGCTGGCAAAGGCGTTTGGCTGCGCAGTAGAAACAGTGTCTGCTCCCTATGGCGAGACCTTCTCTATCGATGAAATTCGGAGCAAGCTTACGCCCGATGTCCGCTGTGTCTACGTGCAGGCGACGGAGAGCTCAACCGGAGCACGACACGATGTTGAGGCAATAGCAAAACTCGTGCGCGGTGTGAACGATATCATCTTCGTGGTCGACGCAATCACCGGCCTTGGCACGACGCATCTCGATGTGGACGCATGGGGAATCGATGTGATTATCGGTGGATCGCAAAAGGCGTTGATGATTCCTCCCGGCCTGGCTTATGGATCGGTCAGCGAGCGAGCGTGGCAGCGCATGGAGACGACGAAATCTCCGCGTTTTTATTTCGATCTACGCAAAGAGCGTAAATCGGCGGCCAAGGCGGAGACAGCGTCGACTCCGGCGACCGCGTTATTTGCCGCCATGGCATCCGCTTTCGACTACGTGCGGCAGATGGGCGACGGAAATCTGGTCTCCGGACGTAAGGCTCTCATCGAGAACGCGGAGTTGTGTGCGGCGATGACTCGGGCAGGCGTAGAAGCGTTGGGACTAAAGCTATTCGCTACGGCCGCTCCTGCGGCCGCGCTCACTGCTGTGCGTGGACCGTCGGGCATTGATTCAACCACTATCTGCAAACGTTTCCGGGAACAATTTGGCGCTATTGTCGCCAACGGCAACGCCGAGTTAAAGGGCCAGCTTTTTCGTATCGCACACATCGGCTACTACGATTATCTAGATACGATCGGCGTGCTAGGCGCTTTGGAGCATGTCATTTCTGAAACCACTGGTCGTTCCGTTGAATTTGGAAGCGCCGTGAGTGCGGCGCAAAAAGTATATTCGGAGGCCACGTCGAAGGTTGCGGTCGGCGCTCCTTAGGCGCTCCAGCTATGAGTCAAGCGCTTGGCGGCGTAGCTTGCGGCTCTCCGCAAGCAAGGTCATGGAGTGCATAAGATTTTGAAGAGTGACGATCCCGACCAGGCGCTGCTCATCGACCACCGGGATGATGCTCAGATTGCGCGTGGAAAGTTTGCGGAAAGCGGAGGCGAGCGATTCCTGCTTGGCAGCAACTTCGAAGATGCGATTCATAATCGCCTGCACGTAACCATTTCCTTCGGAGCGCAATGCTTCGAGAATTTTCTGCCTCGAAACGACTCCCACCATATCGCTGCCTCGAATCACAGGAAAGTCATCCTGCAAAGTGTGGACGGCCTTTTCGAGGGCGTCTTCAAGCGTGTCGGCAGGCGAAAGAGTTGCGAAGTCAGTGAGCATAACCTCTTCGAGCCGAACGCTTTGCAGGACGGACTGGAACATCGCCGACCGTTCTTCGAGCTGCGCTCCGACGAAAAGAAAGAAGCCGGTCATTACCAGCCACCAATTCCCGACCAGCATGCCCACCATCATGAAGAGGATGGAGAATATATGGCCAATGCGAATGGCGCGCTGGGTTGCGAGAATCATGTCTGCGCGGCGCGAAAATATTGCCCGCAGAACGCGGCCGCCATCCATTGGATAGGCAGGCAGCAAATTAAAAACTCCGAGGTAAAGATTGATCCACACCATGCTGCGGAAAAGCGCACTGGAGTGAAGGAGCGGGCGGGCAGTGAGAGAAAATCCGGGAATGGTTGCCACCAAAACCAGAGCAGCAATTCCAGCGATCAAAAGGTTCACCAACGGCCCTGAAATCGCTATGCGAATGTCCCGTTTCCACGCATTCGCAGGGTCCGAAACGGCGTGCGCATCGTCAAGAACGGTTACGCCGCCGATCGGAAGAAGGATAATGCCCTTGGCCGGGATGCCAGCGCCGCGTGCCACCAGCGCATGGCCTAACTCATGCAACACGACGCTCGCGAAGACGATGCCAACGAGCGCCAGTCCGCGTAGGGCGGCACTCGGATCCTGGGTGGAACCTTCCGTGCTCCACACGAAGAAGAGAAGAAACAAAAACGTTAAGTGGAGACGGATTTCAATTCCGAACAGACGCCCCACCGGAATAGACCAGCTTCTCATCGACATGCTTACCAGTATTCTATTCTGATTAGACACTGGGGATTGCCCCGGGATTCGGAAGGTTGAATCGAAAGGGCCGACACCGGGAGGCGACTCAGTGAGGGAACGCGGCCTAGGCTCTCCCCGGAGGGGCGAGATCCAAGGTGGGCTGAAAGCACTGGAAAAGGCACTCGCGGGGTTTGTACGTCAAGATTATGCGCATCGTCGGAGGACAATATCGAAGCAGGATTCTTAAGTCCCTGCCGGGCGTTGAAATTCGTCCAACATCAGACCGTCTGCGCGAGACGCTTTTCAACGTGCTTTGCGGGGGTGATCCCGAGGCTCTAACGGGCTCGACCTGGCTGGATTTATATGCCGGCACCGGCGCGATCGGTATCGAGGCGTTAAGCCGGGGCGCGAGGATGGTGCAATTCGTTGAGCTATCGCAACCAGCAAACGAAGTGATTGCGGCCAATCTCAAATCGCTCGGGATTACGGCGGGCTTCAAAATCGTTCGTACACAAGCTACAAGAGCGCTGCGGCAACTGGACGCGTCAATCGAGGTTGATTATGCGTTTTTAGATCCTCCGTATTCTGTGCAAGATGAATACACAAAAACTCTCGGCTTGCTTGGTGCTTCAATGGCTCTGCGAGCTGGCGGCATCGTGATCGCCGAGCATCAAAAGCGATTTGATCCCGGCGAAGCGCACGCCAATTTGAAGCGTTACCGAACTTTGAAGCAAGGGGACGCAGCGTTAAGTTTTTACCGGAAGCATTACGATGAGGTTCCATCCATAAAGTCATAGAGCCTCCATCGCTATAATCACAACGACATGGCAAATTTTCTTCCAGTTGACGAACAGCTGGCCTATATCAAAAAAGGCGCCGCGGAGATCGTCAAAGAATCGGAGCTACGATCCAAGCTTGATCGGTCCCTTGCGTCGGGCAAGCCGTTACGAGTGAAGGCGGGTTTCGATCCAACAGCGCCTGACCTGCATCTGGGCCATACCGTATTGCTCCGCAAGCTGAAACATTTTCAGGACCTCGGGCACACAGTCATTTTCTTGATTGGAGACTTCACCGGAATGGTCGGCGACCCCACTGGCCGCTCCGCCACGAGGCCTCCGCTGACCCGGGACCAGATCGTAATAAACGCTGAAACCTACAAGGCTCAGGTATTCAAGATTCTCAGTGCCGATAAAACAGTAGTCGATTTCAACAGCCGGTGGTTTTCAAAGTTTTCAGCTGAGGATTTTATTCGGCTCACCGCGAAGTACACGGTTTCGCAGCTGCTCGAGCGCGAAGATTTTCATAAGCGCTTTCGCGAAGAAAAGCCCATCGCCATGCACGAGCTCATCTATCCGCTGGCGCAAGGCTATGACTCGGTTGCGCTCGAAGCCGACGTTGAGCTTGGCGGGACCGACCAAAAATTCAATCTTCTAGTGGGCCGCGAGTTGCAGCGTGCCTACGGACAAGAGTCGCAAGTCGTGCTGACAATGCCGATCCTGGAAGGCCTTGATGGGGTCAATAAAATGTCGAAGTCGCTCGGCAATGCAATCGGCATCCACGAGCCGCCGCTGGAGATGTACGGAAAAGTCATGTCGATTTCTGACGAGATGATGTGGCGGTACTACGAATTGCTTACGGATGTGAAAGCCGATCAAATCGCGGCGATGAAGGCTGACGCCGCGAGTGGCAAAGCACACCCCATGGCGCTCAAAAAAGATTTAGCTCGTGGAATTGCGGCAGACTTTCATTCGTCGGATGAGGCAACCCTGGCGGCTGACGATTGGGCTAAACAATTTCAAAAGGGCGGAGTGCCGGACGATCTCGAAGAAATTTTTGTCGACGTGGAGCTCAATTCGGCTGGACACGTGCGATTAGCAAAATTGCTGGAAAGAGCTGGACTAGCAGAGTCGGTCGGGGACGCGACTCGCAAACTAAAGCAAAATGCGGTTAGAGTGAACGGCGCTATCATTGCCGAGCCTGTCGCGCCATTAGATCTTGCTCATCCAATCACGATTCAGGTGGGAAGAAAAATAAAAAAGGTGCGCGCAAAAATCCGCGGGGGGAGCAGCCTTGACTAAGGCTCCATCGTCTTTAGGTTAGGGCTGACGCGCAGTCTCGCGCCGGTAGCCTTCTGAATATCTTCAACCGTCAGTCCGGGAGCAATCTCCTCAAGGAGCAATCCTTCCGGCGTGACTTTGATGTAACCCATCTCGGTCACGATGGTATCAACCACCTTCACTCCGGTCAGCGGCAATGTACATTTTTTCAGAATTTTCGGCTGTCCGTCTTTCGTGGCATGCTCCATGGCGATGACAACCCGGCGGGCACCCGCGACAAGGTCCATCGCGCCGCCCATGCCCTTGACCATCTTTCCAGGAATCATCCAGTTAGCGAGATTTCCAAGCTCGTCGACCTCCATTGCGCCGAGAACACTGAGATCGACGTGGCCGCCGCGAATCATCGCGAAAGAATCGGCGCTGGAAAAATATGCCGTGCCAGCCATCTCGGTAATTGTCTCTTTTCCGGCGTTAATAAGATCCGCATCTTCCTCGCCTTCGACGGGATAAGGGCCGATGCCAAGCATGCCGTTCTCCGATTGCAGAACAACATCGATGCCCGGCGGGACGTGATTGCCGATCAGAGTAGGAAGCCCGATGCCGAGGTTTACGTAAAACCCGTCGCGAAGTTCGCGAGCGATGCGCTTAACGATGCGCTCGCGCTTGTCATTATCCTTTTCAGCAACTTTAGCGATTTTAGGATCAGTGGGCATAAGGTTGGCAAATTCACAGTTCGGAACGGTCAAAGACTGACAGGTTTTTGCCTCAAGATTCTTTCCTTAACGTTCTTTTTTCAACGTTCTTTTTTCGATTCTTTTCTCAAATTGTTCGCCTTGAAAAATTCGATTTACGAAAACGCTTGGAGTATGAACCATCTCCGGATCGAGGCCTCCGGGTTCGACTAAGTGCTCGACTTCAGCAATCGTAACTTTGGCGGCTGTCGCCATCATCGGATTGAAATTGCGCGCTGTCTTGCGATAGACGAGATTGCCCCAGCGGTCACCCTTCCATGCCTTGATGAAAGCAAAGTCGGCTTTTAAGGCGAGTTCCATAATGTAGGCGCGTCCGTCGAATTCACGCGCTTCTTTTCCTTCAGCCACCAAAGTCCCGACTCCAGTCGGAGTGAAGAATGCAGGAATGCCTGCACCACCCGCGCGAATTCTTTCGGCGAATGTTCCTTGCGGGACTAGATCGAGCTGAACCGTGCCGTTCAGAACCATCTGCTCTAAGAGCTTGTTTTCGCCCACGTAGGTGCCGATGTGCCGCTTAATCTGTCCATTGGCGAGCAGTAGGCCGACGCCCAGACCGTCAACTCCCGCGTTATTGCTGATCGTCGTGAGATTCTTGACGCCTTTTTTACCTAGCGCGCGCAGAAGGTTTTCCGGCATGCCACAAAGACCAAAGCCTCCAACCATGATGCTCGCGCCGTCAAAAACATCCTGAATGGCTTCTTCCGCGCTGCCGACAACTTTGTGCATACCGAGAGAATTCTATCCGAAAAAGTTAGCGAGGCATTGCGGTGCTGGTCTGATTCGTTCGTGCCTGCTCGACGAGCTTAACCTCGTTAGCGGCCTTCAGCCTTCCGGCCGGGAATCTTTCGCAGTTGATGTGCGAGTTCAAATTCTGACGCCAGTTCTCTGGAGTCGAGATTTTCGCGAATGTGAGCAAGGCGCTGCTCCATTTTATTCAGCACGTCGCCAAGATTTTTTCGATTAGTAATCGCGATGTCGCGCCACATCGAATAAGGACTCCCGGAGATCCGAGTCATCTCGCGCAGCGCACGACCGCCGACGTCAAGCACTGGAGCATCGGGTCCAAACTCATCGACCAGCGATGCAGCAAGAGCTGTCGAGATCAATTGCGGTAGATGACTGATCCAGGCGCAAAGCCGGTCATGCTCTGGCGCGCCGAGAACTGCAACTTTCGCTCCAATTTTTTCCACGCAATGAATGAACTCTCCGCCGCGGCCAGCGTGCACATTCTGCTCTGGGAGTGGGGTAAATAACCAAGCTGCGCCTTCAAACAGATCGGCGTCGGCAAACTCCACTCCAGCCTGCTCTTTGCCGGCCATAGGATGGCCTGCGAGAAATCGATCACCAGCATTCTTGCCAAACGATTTGGCAGCGCGCTGCACGACATCAGCTTTTGTGCTGCCGACATCTGTAACCAGTGTCTTTGTTGGGAGAGAAGGGCCGAGGCGATCGATCATATCGAGGATAGGGAGTACTGGAGCGGCAAGAACTATCAAATCGCTGCCGCAGACTGCCTCGGCGAGATGGGTCATTCCAACTTCGATCGCGCCACATTTCTGGGCTCGCTCCAAAGCCGGAGCGCGATCGCACCCGATAATTCGGCCCGCCAATTGGCGCTTCCTTAAAGCCAGACCAAGTGACCCTCCAATCAGTCCGGTCCCGACGATGGTGACTTGCCTGAAGGCCATGAAAATTTAACCGTTGCTGCTTGTCTAGGCGATCTCGCGCCCGACCGCAGGGGCGAGCATTCGGAGCTGGTCCATCAAGGTGGCAAACTGATCAGGGTATAGCGACTGAGCGCCGTCGGAGAGCGCTTTGTCGGGCTGATGATGAACTTCAATCAGCATCGCGTCGGCACCCGCTGCGGCGGAAGCGAGAGCCATAGGTGCGACCTTGTCTCGGAGTCCGGTGCCATGCGAAGGGTCAGCCGTCATCGGTAAGTGAGAAAGCTTGTGAATGACCGGAATGGCTGAAATATCCATGGTATTTCGCGTGTGTGTTTCAAAAGTTCGGATGCCGCGCTCGCACAGGATCAGTTCGTAATTGCCGCCGGCGAGCAGATACTCAGCAGAGCACAGTAGCTCTTCGATCGTTGCTGCAATGCCGCGTTTAAGCAAAACAGGTATTCGTACCTTGCCCAACTCGCGCAGCAAGTTGAAATTTTGCATGTTGCGCGCCCCGACTTGAAGGATGTCAACATACGGCAACATGACCTCAATCTGAGAAATTTCCATTACTTCGCTGATCACGAGCAGATTGAAGCGATCTCCCGCTTCGCGCAACAACTTCAGGCCCTCGAGGCCCATGCCCTGAAACGAATAAGGAGAAGAACGAGGTTTGAAAGCGCCACCGCGCAGTATTCGCGCGCCCGCCCTGGCAATGAGTTCGCTGATTGTAAAGAGCTGTTCGCGTGATTCGACCGAACATGGTCCGGCCATTACGACAATTTTCTTTCCGCCAATTTCGACGCCGTTTGAAAACTTAACCACGGTCCCTTCAGGGCGAAAGCTACGCCCGGCAAGCTTGTACAGAGATGTGATGCGGTGGACCCGCTGCACGCCGGGCAGCATTTCGACCTCGCGGGCATCGAAGTCGGGCGGAACGCCAACTCCTCCGAGGACGGTTTGCAGCGCCCCAGTTGAGCGATGAACACCAAAGCCGAGATGAACCAGTTGATCGATTACATGCTGGATTTGATCTTCATTGGCAGCCTCGTGCATGGCTACGATCATGAATGCGCTCGTTTCTGGTCGGCGGGATCCCTTGGCGCATCGTCCGGAACAATTTCGTGCTTCTGGATACTGCGCATCACGTCCATGATCCGTTCGTAAATCTGCCCTAGATCACGCTCAGAAAGCGGGCCGGGATTATTGCGTTGCACGTTGGTAATGACTTGACGCTCGCGATCCGGCTCGTAAATGGGCAGACTCGTATTCCGTTTCAACTTTCCGATTTCGATCGCGGCAGCAGCGCGTTCATTCAGTAGCGTCGTGAGTTTGCGATCAAGTTCGTCGATTTTCTTACGCCAGTCGGGAATATCCATAGCAAAGCTTTTGGCTTTTAATTGCTAGCTGGTAACGCCGGCGCCTCTCGCCAGTAA
>JANYKL010000034.1 GCA_025361625.1 Acidobacteriaceae bacterium | reverse complement strand
CCATGGTGAGATGATCCCGATCACACCATAGGGGGTTCGATTAATGCTGCCAGCCTTGCTCTTCATGACCAGGTTGCCATGCGGTAAACCCTGGTCACGCAGAATTGCGTAGCCGTTTTCGACAAGAAATCGAACCGCATCGAGGACGACGAGGACCTCGGTCAAGAGCGCTTCGACAAATGGCTTACCGGTTTCAGCGGTGATGAGACGGGCTATGTTTGATTTCCGCGACAGCAGAAGCTGCTGAAAACGCCGCATAACTTTAAGGCGTGCCGTAACTCCGAGCGCTTCCCACGCGGGCTGCGCCGTACGTGCCCGCATGACTGCCGCACGCACTTCCGCTGGTCCGGCACTATCCACTTCGCCCAGAACTTCTCCAGTAGCCGGGTTCACCGACGCGATGCGAGATAGTTTTATTTCGGCGTTAGTTGCCATCTGCGAAGAAGTGTACGCGGGGCGCCTAGGTCGTGCCAGTCGTGACCCTGAGAGCAGTGACTCCGCGATCAGTACTCAACGCCAACCAGATAGAGACCGCTGGCGGGTACCGTCGGTCCAGCAGAAGCCCGAACACGAGCATCGACGATTCGGGGCAAGTCGTTCGATCTCAGCGTTCCCTTCCCGATGAGCAGAAATGTTCCAACCAGGTTTCTCACCATGTGATGGAGAAATCCGTTGCCCCGAACGGTGTAGATAAATTCGCCTTCCTCCCACGACCACGCGGATGAAAATATGGTTCGAACATTGCTGCCGTGGTTCCCGCCGATGGAGGGTGTAGCCGCCTGGCGCGAAACGCGCTCGGGATCGACTGCGGCGAACGAGGTAAAGTCGTGTTCGCCTTCTACGAAGTGTGCCGCCGCCTCCATCGAATTCTCTTCGAGCGGATACGGATAGTGCCAGACATATCGCGCAAGAAGCGGGGGACAGATGGGGCTTCGCAAAATACGGTAACGGTAAGTTTTCGCCTTCGCCGCTTTGCGGGCATGGAATTCCATCGGAACTTCGGCTACTTCTGTAATTCGAATCGCAGCGGGCAGGATATCGTTCAACGCGCGCAGCCAGTTTCCCTCAGGCATCGGAGACGCCGTGACAAAAGTCGCGACCTGCGCCAGCGCGTGAACGCCTGCATCGGTGCGTCCGGAACCTTGCGGCAGTACATTTTCCTTAGTAAGCCGTCCAATAGCAGAGGCTAAAGCACCCTGAATTGTGAGGCGACCGGGTTGCACCTGCCAGCCAGCAAAGTCTGTACCATCGTATGCAATAGTCAGTCGAAGATTGCGCACATTCTTTTTCGAGTCTTTAGCGGTGCCAGCATCATCTGTAATCGATTATTGCGCTTGTGCACAGCCATCAAGCGACAAATGGTGTCAGCTATACGTCAGCTATACTATGTCACTTACAGTTCACGTAAATGGATTTGGTTATCAGTGGAACTCTTGCCGGTTGTTTTACGTATCAGAAAATGGCCGTTAAAAGCTGACTCTAAAGCACGGACGACCACGTCCGTCCCCCCGGTTGATCGCTTAGTCGTGATCGTGATGGAGATGATACGAATGCGAAGTACGAGGCTTGTAACTGTGTTTCAACGTGCATGTTCTCTTTTTCTTGTCATGGCGTTGGCGCCAGCGGGGTGGGGGCAGGACACGTCATCTGTGCCGGCGGCGCCGTCAGCTCAGATGCAAAACCAGCAAGTTCCGGGCCAGTTGAGCACTCCGACGAAAACGCAGCCCTTTGACGTGCGCGAATATGCAAAACCCAAGTCTCACCTCGGGAATCCTTTGGCGCCCTATAAGGCACGCAAGGTGCAAGCTCCAAATCTTTCCAACACTCCGCGCATTAGCGACCTCTTGCACGATGGCAAGCTCTATATCTCGATGAATGACGCGGTTGCTCTAGCGCTCGAAAATAATCTGGATATCGCGATTGCGCGCTACAACCTGAACATCGCTGTTACCGATATGTGGCGCGCCAAAGCTGGAGCAAACAGGATTCTTGGTGTGAACGAGGGAGTTGTACAAAATACTCCGGGTGGCGGCGTTGGTGGACTCGGCACACAGGTCGGCTCAGGGCAAGGCGGCACCTCCGTTGGTGCTGGTGGTGCAGGCGCGGGGTCAAGCGGCCTGGTGCAGTCCACCTTGGGAAGCGGTCCGATTATTTCCAGCTTCGATCCGGTCGTGACTGGAACGCTCCAACTCGACCAGAATCGTACCCAGAGTTTCAGCCCGTTTTCTGCTCCCTTCGCAGATAGCCATACGTCGACCTGGGATTTTGGCTATCAGCAAGGATTTCAATGGGGAACAAATGTGTCTGTTGGATTCAACAACACTCGCGGTTCGCAGAGTCCGCTCACCCCGTTTCAGGCTTTTTCCAGCCAATTCAATTCCAGCTTCCGCGCCCAAGCCACCCAGCATCTGCTGCAGGGCTTCGGCTTCGCTCCCAATACCCGCTTTATTCGAATTGCGAAAAACAATCGCGAGATTTCAGATATAGCTTTCCGTTGGCAGATTACGACGACGGTCGATCAGATTGAAAACATGTATTGGGACCTGGTCTACGCTTACGAAAATGTCAGGGTGCAAAAGGAGCAACTGGCATTTGGGCAGAAGACGCTCTCTGACACCCAAAAGCAGGTTGATATTGGAACGCTAGCGCCGATCGAGGTGGTTCGCGCGCAAAGCACGGTGGCCAACAATCAGCAGAGCCTTACCGTCGCGCTGACCAACTTGCAACTACAGCAGTTGCTCATGAAAAATGCTCTCAGTCGGACCTTGGTCGATCCCGTGCTGGCCGATGCGGAAGTCGTCCCCACCTCGACCATGGAATTGCCGGCGCAGGAGCCGATTGTGCCGATCCAGGATTTGATCAATGATGCGTTAAGCCATCGGCCGGAGTTGGCGGAACAACGCATCAATCTGACGAATACCGACATTAGCAACAAGGCCATTCGCAGCTCACTTTTGCCAACCGTCGACCTTTTTGCCTATTACCAGGGATCAGGGTTGGGGGGCTCACTCAACGCTCAATATCTTTGCAGCGTCTCCCCTAGCCAGTGCGCGCCTCAGTCGACACCGACAACTTCCTACAGTTCTACGTTGGGGCAACTCTTCGATTCGACGGCTCCCGATAAAGGAGTAGGCCTACAACTATCAATTCCACTACGCAATCGTGCTGCGCAGGCAGACCAGGTACGAGGCGAATTGGAACATCGGCAGTCGCAGATACGCTTGCAGCAGGTCGAGAACCAGGTCCGCATCGAAGTGCGTAATGCCCAATTCAGTGTCCAGCAAAACCGTGCCAGTGTCGATTCTGCACAGGCTGCGGCAAACTTCGCTCGCGAATCGCTGAACGCAGAACAAAAGAAATACGCGCTCGGGGCATCGACTTCGACAGCCGTACTACAGAACCAGGCAGCGATGACGCAGGCTGAAGTGACTCTCGTATCAGCGAAGGCCGCTTACGAAAAATCTGAGATCGAATTCGACCGCGCGGTCGGCGTTTTGCTTGAGCACGCCGGCATCATTTTGGCTGACGCCGAGCGCGGGGAGATCACCCATATGCCGAATATTCCGCACGTGGCTCCGCGGCCTGCAGAGCAGATGGTTCCTGCGTCGGCTCCGGCACAGGCCCCACCCCCACAGCAGTAATTCAATACAAAGGCCCGGACAGAGGCGCCGGGTAACCGCCCGGCGTTTTTCTTTTGCGGAGCGCGAGGGCTCGCGTATCCTCTCAGCGTGATGGTACATGATCAAAGTTTCGCGACGGGTAACCCCCTCTGCCCAAACCGAGCGCGGCGCGAACTTATGTTCACGGTAATTCGCTGGAGCCGCGAGTGATCTTCTCAGTCGTCCTCATCACCCACAATGAAGAAGCAAATATTGAACGGACCTTGAAGAGCGTTCAGTCTCTGGTAGCGCATGGCAAAGGCGAGATCGTGGTGGTCGATTCCGGGTCGAACGATCGAACGGTCGAGATCGCGCAATCTTTCGGCGCCAAGGTCTTTGTCGAGGAATGGAAGGGGTATGC
This sequence comes from Acidobacteriaceae bacterium, assembly GCA_025361625.1. Classification (GTDB taxonomy): domain Bacteria; phylum Acidobacteriota; class Terriglobia; order Terriglobales; family Acidobacteriaceae; genus Acidiflorens. The sequence goes on along the minus strand of JANYKL010000034.1, from coordinate 2,343 downwards.
CTCACAAAAGAATTCCGCTATCGACAAAGCGTCAGGGGAATGGATTTTAAGTCTGGACGCGGATGAAGAAGTTGAAGCGGAGTTGCTCGAGCAAATCGTAGCCGTCTCAGAGACGGGTAACCTTGTCGAAGTATTGAACTCAAACCCAAATGACCCGCTCGGAGCCGGGGAAAAAGTCGCGGCTACGAAAGTCATGGCTATAGCGGAGCGGCACGCTTTAAATTCTACGAGTGGCTTTCAAGTCTCCCGCAAAAATTTGTTTCTCGGCAGATGGATCAGGCATGGCGGCTTCTGGCCCGATCCTAAGCTTCGACTGTTTCGTCGAGGCGCGGCGCGGTTTGAAGACCGTGCTGTACACGAAGATGCGAAACTGACGAAAGGTTTTGCCGGAACTTTGCAGGGGGCATTGCTGCACCACTCCTACCCGACGTTGGCTGACTACATCGATCACATGAATCGTTATTCCTCGCTGGGCGCGGAAATGGTGAAGTCAAAGGCTGGATTTAGCGTCGCCAACATCCTGGTGCGACCTATGGCAACATTTATGTATAACTATTTTGTTCGAGCCGGGTTTCTGGACGGCCACGAGGGACTGCTTTTGCATTTGTATCATTCGATCTACGTATCGTGGAAATATGCCAAAACGTGGGAGGCATCCAGGAAAACAATATGAAGACGCGACTGTCCTCCTCTTCCGACGCAAGTGCCTTTAGGATAAAGCTGTTTGCCGTCCCCTGCCCGCGATTTTTTTGGCCTGGGATGAGCGTTTTAATCGGCGCCATCGCTCAATGATCTTGGGATAATGCGTAGGATGTCGTATTTCACTTCGACTGATCGTTTAGCGAAAGTGGATTCAACATAGGCTTTCACGTCGGAAGCCGAGGGAACTCCGTCGCGTCCGGTGAGACCGCGCGCGTCATCAAGCAAAATGATGTGCTCGAGAGGATCGCTCAAGATTGATTTGATCTCGATTGAGAGCCGGTCTGATTCGCCCTGCTTGCCGATCCAGCCGTAGTAGCCCGCATCGAGCCAAAAAAGAGCTGGCCGAGAAAGCTTATCCAGCAATTCAGGGATTACGATTCGGCTGTCGCCGCAAATGATTTTTATGTGGGCTTCGGCTGCGAATTTTTTTCGCGCGCGCTCCGCCAACCCTGGAACCGATTCAACCGAATAAATTTGGCTGAAGTTTCGCTTCATTGCAGCAACCATCTCACCGTAGTAGGTCCCAGTTTCGATAAGAGTGTTGACTTTGAACTTTTCTCCATATTCCCGGACTGTCTTCTGCTTGAGAAGGTGCGGGGAACGTGTTGGACGCCCTCGCAGAATCCAGTACCAGTAATCGGGATAATGGCCGAATGCCTTGTATACGCCGTAGAAGGGCGTGCGCTGCAAGAGACGGCGAAAAGCGTTCAGAATTTCCTCCCGGCAAAGAGTCTCCAAGAATAGGGGCGGATGAAAAGAGCCGTCAAGGAGATCGAAGGTCACTCGCCGAAGGGCACTTGCGCCGAGCCAACCGCTCGGTCGGTGCCCGCTTTTGCAGCGTCTCTATCGCTCCTCTATCATCACGTTAGACAGTACGCTGGATGAGCACAAAAGGGAGCCATGGCAGAAGAAGAAGCAAAGCGTAAAGGAAGCAAGCTCGCTGAGAATCCGATTGCCGACGTCTTTGATGGCCGTGAACCAAGCTCTTTGGAAAAAGATTGGGCGAGTAGAACTCTCGCGCCCACTTTAGAGAAAGCTCCAGAAAAGCCAATAGGAGCAGCCACTGGCACTAATATCGACGAAAACGGGAACGCGCGATTTAGCACCATTTCTGATGTCCCGATTCGCCGCCTTTACACACAGGCCGATCTCCCTTCCGACTGGAATTACGACCAATACCTGGGCTTTCCCGGCCAAGCGCCTTACACGCGCGGCATCCACTCCACCGGGTACCGCGGCAAATTGTGGACGATGCGAATGTTTTCCGGCTTCGCTTCCCCTGAAGAAACGAACCAGCGCTACAAGTATCTTCTCGAACATGGCGGGGGCGGGCTTTCGGTTGCTTTCGATCTGCCGACTCTAATGGGTTATGACTCCGACCACGCGGCCAGTGAAGGCGAGGTTGGCAAGTGCGGAGTCGCTATCGACTCGCTCGAAGATATGGAGATTCTGTTCGACGGCATCCCGCTGGAAAAAGTCACGACATCGATGACCATTAACTCGCCAGCCAGCATTCTATGGGCGATGTATTTAGTGGTGGCGGAGAAACAGGGCGCGGATTGGAAGAAGATTTCTGGCACGCTTCAAAACGACATTCTCAAGGAATATATCGCGCAGAAGGAATACATCTACCCACCTGCG
>JANYKL010000009.1 GCA_025361625.1 Acidobacteriaceae bacterium | reverse complement strand
GTAAAGCGCGTCAGCGAATGCGACAATCGGCGGGTTGAGATCAAAAGATGCGAACTGTGCATCATTCACCGGTTGATCCATGCTCCACCGGTCCTTATAGCCGATTCCAATTACCAACTCATTGATTAGCGGGTTACCTTCTCGCTGAACCTGCCGGTAAGGCCCCTGGTTAAGTTCGGGCAGCGGCGACCGGCGGATGGTCTCCTGATGACGGGAGGTTGTTCCCCAGACACCTATGGTGGCTGCAGGAGAAGATGCACGCTCCACTTTTCCAGTGCTTGTCAACATGGCTACCGGAACTTCGATCGCAATCGTATTTACGGCGTAGCCGGAAACCGTGTCCGAGACAAAATTTTTCTTTGCACGGTCCTCATCATTGGTCAGAACTCCCGGCACCCCTGTCCCTCCGGGAATCTTTCGGAAGTTCAATGTGTCGAAGGCAGCGCCAAGATCGATGAAGAAAGGATCGTCGACCGTTCCGGCAAATACCGAGACACCGTCTACGCTGAGATTTCTGTAAGTTGCTTCTTTGAACAGGGAATCGTACTTAAGGGTGCGAGGACCAATATTGTCCGGCACGACGTAAAAGGGCGAGCCATCAGCGTTCTTCAATTCAGTCGAGACACCATTCTTGACCATGGTCACGGTATAAGTCTGACGCGAATTCAAGCCCGGATTGTCAAAGGTCGTGATCTGCGGAGGCACAACACCATCGATTCCGCCGTCGAATCCTATCAGTCCAACCGGCGCCCGGGGAATTGCGTACTTCGGAGGGCTGAATCGGATCTGGAAAGTGACATCGGCGATCGCGTCGTGATCGTTGTCGACCTTTATCTGGTACAGAATTCGGTGGTCGAAGGGAAAAAATGTGGGTCCATTAGCGGGTTCGAGCAAGGGGTCCACATTCAGGATCATTGTGACCTTAGGCACGCTTGCGTTCGGACCATAGCTTCGAAACACATACACATCGGTTATATCTGCCGCGCGATCCAACGCGGTAATAGGGGCTTCACGGTGACTGGAGGCGAACAGCCCCAGCGGCATACTCAGGCAGACTAAGCCGACGAGGGCTAGACTCCAGTTGATTTTAATCATACATACGCTCCTTAGATAATGTGTTTCGCACGTTGACCCGCCGGAGGCGGTATGTTGATTCCGTTAAGACCACCACCGTACGACATTTATACGCTCCCAATGAGCAATTGGATTGGTGACTTTATAAAAATCTTTGTCCTTTAGGCTTGTTCAACCATCGGTTTATCAGCGGCCCGGATCAAGGCTCACGCTGTGCCGACTGACGAGATCAAATGCCCAGATGTCCTACCGTTCAAAATTGCACACATGCGCGGCTGGCGCGCTGTGCTTGCTTTGCGCACATCGAACGGTAGCGGGGAATCTACCTGGAGGTGACCAGACGACAACGGCGGGCGGTATACCGGGCGGCATTCCCTTTCCGAATGTTTTTGTTAGGTCTTACGGGGCTCTGCCAGTTTTTCAATGAACTCCTTAAGAAGGACACTCTAACGCTAGTTTCTCCCTGCCTTGCTTTTTCCTGACGTAACGGCTTGTCAACCTCCTGGGGAAAGGTGGCCGCAGTTGCTACTCGTTAAGTGCGGACGAGCAGATGGTTGGACGGTTTCCAAACGTCGGAAGTTCAACTGAACCAGAATTTAGGATGGCAGGCTATCGCCCCGCTCAACAATTTCTTGATAGAGAGGCTGGGCGGAAGATAGGCCGATTTCTATTCTGTCGGGACCATGGTTGTCCGCCTGCAATATCTTTTGGACGCGGCCTTGCAGTATTCTTGTGCACGGTTTGCGCATGTCCTTGTTGGGAAAATCAATCAGCCATGTAGAAAACGCAGCTGCATTAACGATGTGTTGCCTACCGTCGCCCCGGGATTTCTGCAATCATGATACTTCGTAGCGCATTCCTTACCAACTTCGCATTCCTTACCAACTTAAAGACACACTCCTAGCAACCGAAAGTAGCAGCTATGCCATAGCGTTTTTTCGGGCGACAGAATATTCGCACACACGGAGCCGATCCACTTCCGTGCAACCTTGGCAAGATAGGAAGGCTACTTAGTCTATTTAAGATCTCTACACTCTGCACCGGATTACATCGTCAAAGGGCGTCGGCGAGACTGCTTGTTCCGGCAAACATTTCGACGATCGGAAGAGTGGTTGGACAAGGTTGTCCTAAAACCCTAATGTTAAATCTCATTCACACACGAAGGCAGCCTCCACAGCCAAATGTTGAGAAGGATAGTGAGCAGTGTTTCTCTCCCCCGGCTTACGTTTTGTTTTTTACGAGTGCTACGAGCATTGTCAGTCGCAATCTTTATCGAGCAATAACCATCGCTTCAAAGAGGTCACGATGAAAAGAAATTTTATGCTTCGGCTCGCAACAGTTGTTATACTTTCAGTTCCCACATTGTTGTTAATTGCTTGCCCGCACGAGGATCTTAAGAGCTCAAGTCCAGCAAGTAAAGGTTCTACGTCGGCTGGGAAAGAAGGGCCAGAGAATCAGGGTACCCCAGCAACTTTGCAAAGGGGCGACGCAGCCGCTGGGAAAGATGTTTTTAGGTTCGAAACCTTTGGTAATGAGCGCTTTTGGACTGACGCAGTGCGGCTGCCGGCGGGAATCAAGGCGGCTAAAGTCACGCCACTGAAGGCTCTGCAATTAGGTCTTCAAATAGACATTGACGCCGTCGACCAAGACACGCAACGTGAGTTGGCAAAGCAACTTAAGGCCGATCCCAGCGGAAAAAGCTCAGCGTTATTGAACGATCCCAACGTGACGGCAAAGCTGGTTAGTGCAAACGCCGTGATTGGCATGCCCTCCAAAGGGGAAAGGGTAGGAGCTTCTTGCGCGCTTTGCCATACGGTAACGGACGGATCGGCTTTCAGCCTGCCCTATGGGGGATCAATTGGACACCGAATAGACGGCCTCGCTAATCACAACCTTAATCTCGGAGTGATCTTTGCCACCGCGGCTAATTCACGCGCTATGTTCCCCCTACTTCAGCTCGCGTTGAAAGCGAACGGCGGCAAGACTCTTGGCCGGGCGCCCACAGGCCTCACCGAAAACTCAACCGAAGAAGAGGTTGACTCGTACTTATCGAACCCGAAATATTATCCGGTAGGAATGTTCGACGATAGTTTCGATGGCAACGGCGACCCTATGCACAATACCCCATTATTTCGTCAAGATTTGGCGGCGCCCTATGGAAGCGAAGGATCGATTGCCAAGCTCGATAATTTCAGCAACTTAGTCTATACGGGCCTATTCGACCCCACGAATTTGACATCTCCGGGGGGGCGGGCGTTCTTGCACAAACTGGGGGGAGCGGCTGGCGACGAGATTGCCGACAGCTACGTGAAGATTCTAGCGGCGACAAACGTCACCGGGTATCCCTATGTGAATGCTTCTCCCCATCCGCAACCGGGCAGCGAAGAGGCGCCACTCGGCGTGCGCGTGGACAACACCAAATTGTTGAACCTGAATTCTTACCTAGCAAGCCTGCAGGCGCCGGCTGGTGCAAGAGTTGACGCAAAAATGGCAACCCACGGCAGCCAGCTATTTCGCACTTCCGGTTGCACGGATTGTCACAATGCGGATCAAAGTAAGCCGGTGCCCGCATTTATCGTACCGATGAAACGAATATTCCCCGGCGACAATCCCACGGTGCTAGCGCAGCGGGAACCGCCGTTGAATCCGGTGATGGATACTCCAGGTGTATTCTTTGACGACAAGATGGCTGTGGTGAACGGAAGCATTCGAGGAGAAGAGCGAGGCGCGACCTTACCATTGTTGTTAGATCTTGCTCGGAAGCCGGTCTTCTTACACGACAATTCGGTACCCAGCTTGGACAACCTGCTTGATCCCGCGCGTGGGACAAACGCTCCGCATCCGTTCTATTTATCCAAACGAAAAGACCGTAGCGATGTGGTGGAGTTTTTGAAAGGCCTGGATACCAGAAAGTAAACGCATTCTATGGTTTCATCGCTCCCGCAGGGATACGGGCCCTCGTGAATGCGGAAGGTCGCTTTGGCAATGCCAGTTGGGAAACAGATTCTGCTCATTGACCTGTCAGAAAGTCTTGCTCGAGAAGTAGAGGAAGTTCTCCGAGAAATTCCTGGGTTGGTGACGACCCGTCCGCGGGGTTCGGTTTTAATACTTTCCGATTTCACCGCCGCGGTGATTGGGTTTTCGCTTCCCCGTCGCAGCTTGGCCGGTTGCCGTGGTCCTATCCTTGGACGTGGAAGATGTTTCAAGACGCGGCGGTAGCAGCGAAACTTGAGACGTTCGGAACCCACACGTTGCGTCATACCTACCGCAGTTGGCTAGATGCCGTGGGCACCACAATAGCAGTGCAGCAAAAGTTGATGCGTCACGCCGACATCCGCACTACGATGAACGTTTACGGCACCGTGGTGACGGATGAAATGTCTACCGCATCGGGGAAAGTAGCACGCTTAGTAGTTAACGGCACGGGTGACGGCACGGAACCCAGCTCAAGTCATTGAAAATATGGCGGAGAGAGTGGGATTCGAACCCACGTTACCCTTTCGAGTAAACACGCTTTCCAAGCGTGCGCCTTCAGCCACTCGGCCATCTCTCCCGCCCGGTTGGTGGAGCTTTTTGATTCTACCAGTGTGGGCTCAGCGGCTGCGAACTTGAATGAATTTTATCTTCGGCAAAAGAGAACCTTTGCGGATGAGTTTGGTAGGAACCTTTGGCACAAGAATTCTGAAGTTCAAGCGGAAGACTTAAAGAGAAGAGTGACAACCCAGAGTTAGAAGCTGTGCAGAGTCAGAGCGCGAGAGTTGGAGCCGGCTGCCGCTCCGCGTGGCGGTCAATCAAGCTTAGGAGCGCGAGCTTGATCCTGCGGTGGCGGCCGCTGCCAGGGCTTCGGTCTCGCGCGCTAGGCCGTTGGTTGGCTGAGCTGCGGCGGCGGGTTTCGCGGCTGGAGCGTTTGGGCCATCGAGCACGCGATGATTCAGGCAATACAGAGCGAGCTCAAGGCGATCGGCGACACCTAGCTTGTCGTAAACCTTACGGAGATAATTTTTTACGACTTGCTCTGTCGTGCCTACGCGTAGCGCGATTTCTTTGTTCTTCATGCCCTGGGTGACGCATGAGACGATCAGGGATTCTTTCGGAGTCAAGGTAACTCTGGGCCGCGACCCGGTGGGACGCGTTCCCTGCGTGCGGAAGGCTTGCATCACCCATCCGACGGCGCGACTCTCGAGCCACAGCTCGTCGCGCGAAACTTTGCGCAGGCATTCGACCAACATCTCCGGTTCGATCTCGCGAGAAAATATTCCGTGGGCGCCGCGCCTGAAGAGTTCGAGCGTCAATTCCTGATCAGATTCCTGGAGCACAACCACAAGCTTGCAATGCGCACTCTGCCGCAAGAGGTCAGTCACAGCGTCGGCAGGATTGGGAGCAAGGGCCGCTTCAAAGATCACGACGTCGGCTGAGAACTTTTGCACTGCAGCCAGGGTCTGGTCAAGGCTCTCCGCCTGTCCGACAACACGAATGTCGTCTTCGAGCGCAAATATTTTGCGCAAGCCTGCGCGAAAAATGGCCTGCGTGTCGGCAACGATAACGCGGATCGTGCTCTTCCCGTCGCTGACCTGAAGATTTTCGTCCTGCTCGAGATTGACCGAAGTGCTTGCCATCCGCCCTCTTTCCCTACTGGCCTGCTACCCTAGCCGTCTTCACTAACGTCTTGAATTGCGCAAGCCTTGTGCGTAACTCTATGCTTACCGTGCGGCACTACTTGCGCTCAAACCTGTACTCGTCGATCACGACGCCAACCCCGCGGCGATCGCCATCGGCAAAACTGCGGACGACTCGTCCTCGACAATCGACTTGCACATCGGCGGCCGCACCCACGACATCCGCAGGCAACGAAATTGTGAAATCGACGGCGGAACCAACTGGCACATCCGCATCCATGCGGAAGAGCACGCCGTTGGCCGAAATATTTTCAGTTTCAATCGCCTTCTCGGGGCCTAGCGCAACAGCGGCGGCGGCTCCAGTTGCCGCCGACTTCAAAGCCACCGGCAAATGAATCGGAAAGCGTGGTGCGGCCTGCACGTCCGTGTAAGCATTGCGATTTTTACCGGTTTCGGCGGTTCCCCTCGCGGTTTCAGACACGTTTGCAACGACCTTTCTTCGGTTCATGAAGTGCATCATCTCCCATCGGGAATGAGCACATTTCAGGGCGAGATTACACCCCAGCATCAGCAATGCAAAGTTACGGAAGTCATGGAACAATGGCGGCGAAGTGACTCTAGTACAGGGACTTAGGAGCAAGCAGCTTGATGCTCCCGTGGTGCTAGGGCGAGCCGCAAGCTTTCTCTCCCAAAACTAGAACTTCGTCACTTCGGTGAAGTTGAAATCGTTGACTTTCATGGCCGGGACGACCATGTCAAACGATTCTTCTCCGCTGGCGCGCACCGGGACGCCCATTGACTCAACATTCGAAAGCATGGAGATCACGCTCTCGTTGAAACGGAAATTACGGATGCCGGATTCAATTTTGCCATTCTCTACGAGAAAAGTTCCGTCCCTGGTCATGCCGGTCGTGATCTTCTCGTAAGGATCCACCTCGCGGATGTACCAGAGACGGGTCACGTACACGCCGCGCTCTGTTGAGGAGATCATCTGATCAATGCTTTGAATCTCGCCGCGCGCATTCGCATTCTCGGGCGACTCGAAAACGATATTCATGGGCATCTCGCCAACTTCGTTCGGCAAGGCGAATCCGTGCCCGGTTGGAATTACGGGGCCAACCTTCCGCGCGAACTCTGATGCGAGCACCTTTTTTGCCGTCGCACGCGCGAAGGCGATCTGCTTGATCACGCCATTTTCGACCAGTTGCAAGCGTTGCCGCTGCATGCCTTCTCCATCAAAAGGAGAGCCCGATTGAAGCGGGTGCATTACATCGTCGCTGATGTTGATGTTTTCTCCGAATAATTTAGTGCCCACTCGACCGTTGAGAAACGATCGCTGATCGAGGAGGGCGACGCCGCTGAAGTCGTAGAAGATAACACCGACGATGTCGAGAACCGCGGCCGGTTCGAGGATCACCGTATACTTTCCCGGCGCGAGTTCACGGGGATGGGCCGATTGCGCCGCCTTTTCAGCGGCCGTCTCGGCTAGATGCTGCGGATTGAGGTTGCCGACATCTGGAGAATTGAATTTCTGCCAGCCCGAGGAATCGGCGCCCAGCATGGTGATCGAGATTTCCGCCGATGTCTGGTCATGCCATTTCGCGAGGCCGCGTGAGTTGAAAATTGCTTCGCCCGAACTGGAGATCGAGTAAATTCCAGCCGTCGTGAGCGCGTGCCGGTCTGCCACCATTGCCATCCGCTTCACCACATCGGCACGACTGCCGGGAGTGACGGAGGCAGTCTGCTCAAAAAAACGCGCGGGGATCTTTACGGCTCGCGTGTCGCCGCCGGCTTCTTGCGCGGTTGGCATGGGCAGCAGATCCGGATCATTTGCCTGAACTTTCGCCAGGCTCTCTGACGCAGCGACCGCGCGGCGCAGACTTTCGTCATCAAATTGATTAGTGGTGGCGCGAGCTGAACGTCCACCAAAATTGGTTCGGATGGAGACGACTGAATTTTCTTCTTCCACGTTTTGATGGATGATGTTGTTCGCGAACCGGGTGAGCGCAAATCGCGACGAGTTGAAAATCACCTCGACTTCGTCCGCCGCAGACATCCGGCGAATGCGATCAAACACGTCAGCCGCGTTTTCTTTACTTAGCATCGGGGATTTGGCGAGACCTAGCTTCCTTTATATGCGGTGCCGACTTTTACATTGCGAAAACGCGCTGGGCTTGCGCCATGCCCGGTGCCGACGACTTGCTGAGGTTGCCCTTTACCGCAGTTCGGAGTTCCCCAGAGAACCCACTCATCACGCGAACAGATCGCGTCCATTGAGTTCCAGAATTCTGTGGTGATGCCAGAGTAGGAAGGGTTCTTCAGCATGCGAGTGCGCTTGCCATGCTTGATCTCCCACGCGATCTCGCACCCGAACTGGAAGTTATAGCGCTTGTCATCGATTGACCAGGATTTATTCGTCTCCATGTAAATGCCGTCGTCGGTCGATGCGATCAACTGCTCGAGCGTGAGCGGCTGATCGCCGGGCAGAATGCTGACGTTCGTCATGCGAATCATCGGGAGGCGATTCCATCCTTCTGCCCTTGACGTTCCGCCCGACCGCGTAGCGCCGATGGTGTGCGCCGTCTCGCGCGAACTCAGGTATCCGCTGAAACGTCCCTTGCTGATAATCGGCGTCGATTGCGCGGCCACGCCTTCATCGTCGTAGGCGAAGGTGCCGAGCCCGGGACCGTGTTCCTGGCGTGCATCAGCGACGACGTTGACGAGTTCGCTGCCGTAACGCAGCTTGCTGAGCTTTTCTAAAGTTAAAAATGAAGTGCCGGCGAAGTTGGCTTCCATGCCAAGCACGCGATCGAGTTCAATGGGATGGCCGATCGATTCATGAATCTGCAGGCCCAGCTGCGACCCATCGAGAATAATGGTGCGTGGTCCTTCAGGACATTGGTCAGCGTGGTGCAGCGCAACCGCCTCATCGCCTATACGGCGGGCGTTCTCGACAAGTTTCATTTCGTCGAGGAGTTCATAGCCGCAATTTTGCCACTGTCCCCCAAACGAATTTGGATAGGACCGCTTCTGAATCTCTGATCCGGCGAAGGCGTGCGCCGTGTATCCTGCCCCCGTTGTAAATTTTGTCTGGTGAATATCTGCTCCCTCCGATGACAGGAACCATGACTCTTCACGCTGAAAGTTCATTCCAGTTTCAGCCAGCGTCACTCCAGCATTGCTGCGAATTTCAGCATCGACCTGCAGCAGGAGCTCAAGATTATTTTCAACGGATGTGGAGAAAGGATCGACGTCGTAAGGCGATGTCCACTCTGCGACCGCGGGGGGTTCTGAAGCGAGACGTACGTTTTCTTTCTTAACCCGGGCTGATGCCTTTGCAATTTCGATTGCGCGGTGGGCCGTTGTGCGGATTGCCGCGGAATCCAACTCTGCGGTTGCGGCAAACCCCCATGCGCCGTCGACAATAACGCGAACGGCAATGCCCAAAGATTCCGACTCGGAGGCATGACTGACCAGTCCATTTTTTGTCGTGAGGGCGCGCGCTTTGGTATAAACAGCGCGAGCATCGGCGTAAGTCACCTCACGCATTGAAGCCGCATCCAGCGCGATTTTTGCGGTAGCCTTCATTGCTGCACTCAAGCTATCACCCGCAATGGTGGATTCGGATGCGGGAGGGGACGACTCGTGGAAGCGCTTTTAGTGTATGCCCGGCGCCGCCGCGGCGGACGCATGTCTGCGGGCAACGTCAACCACGAAGCGGCCAGCTTGAAGATGATCGCCGTTCGCTTCATCCGGATCGGAACTTTTCCCATCTGTGCCTGGATTGCTACTCGAGTCGGTCCATAGACTGCTCACCTCGACCCTGGTAGGAGCTGCGTCCGCGACCTTCGTGGGTATCCGTTGCTTCTTGTCGACGTAAGCCTTGATTACCTGAGTGGCAAGACGCGCTGCAAGCTTGCCGTGTTCTCCGCCTTCAAAAAGTACGCACACCACGATGTCGGGATTTCGCCGAGGGGTAAACCCGACGAACCAGCCGTTCTGGGCAAAGTCGGCGTTGTTCTGGTGCTTCGCGCGCAAGGCGAGAGAAACAATTTGGGCCGAGCCGGTCTTGCCGGCAATGTCGACGCCCGGCACGTGCGCCGACGGAGCGGTGCCCTCAGGCAAGAGCACGCGGCTCATCGCGTCTGTCACCGTGTTCCATCCGGAGGAATCCACCGGAATACTTTTCACCTCAGAATAGTTCGTAGTCTGGACGTAGCCGGACGGTAAATTCGTTGGATTGATCACATGCGGAACAACCATGCGCCCTTGCATGGAGATTGCGCTGATGGCGCGCATCAACTGGATCGGGGTAATGGCGATCGCGCCTTGCCCGATGCCGACGGAAATCGTTTCGCCGGCGAACCACTTCTGTTTGAAGTTGCGGATCTTCCATTCTTCGGACGGCATAACGCCTGCAACTTCGTTGGGCAGGTCAACACCGGTCTTTTGTCCCAAGCCAAAGGCAGTCGCATATTTCGCGATGCGGTCGATGCCTAGTTTTTCCGCGAGCGTGTAAAAGAAGACGTCGCACGACTGGTAAATGGCTTTCGTCAAATCGACGGCACCGTGGCCGGTTTTCACCCAGCAGCCAAAACGTCGACCGTAGAACATCGCGCCGCCGCCACAATTTACCTTCAGATTCTGGGCGAGGCCTTCTTGCCAGCCCGCAATCGCCATCAAAATTTTGAACGTCGAACCCGGCGCCAGCTGTGCTTGAATCGCTTTATTAAGAAGCGGCTTGTCGGGATCGGTGATGAGCTTATTCCACTCGTCCCGCGATATCTTTATTCTAAAATCGTTTGGATCAAACGTGGGACGGCTCACCATGGCGAGAATTTCGCCGGTGTGTGGGTCCATCGCTATGACCGCGCCGTTCTTGCCTTCGATGGCTTGTTCTGCAGCGATCTGCAAATCGATATCGACAGTGAGTTTGAGCTGCTTGCCCGGCTCGGCGGGAGTTTCGTCGAGGCGGCTCACTTCCCTTCCCTTGCTGTTGACAATGGCCCTACGCGATCCGTTCTTGCCCATCAAAAGCGCGTTGTATTGCTTCTCGACGCCGCTCACGCCGACCACGTCGCCGGGGTTATAGAGTTCAAATTGCGGCTGGTTCAACATGTCTTCAGTCACTTCACCAACATAGCCGACAAGATGCGCCATGAATCCATTGCGTGGATACAAGCGCCGGTGCGCCATGATGGTTTCGAGTTCCGGCAATTCGTTCTTATGGGCTTCGATGAAAGAGAGCTCATCAGGAGTGATGTCTTCCTTCAGGAAAATCGGCTGGTACTGCGGCATGGAAGCAAAGCGTCGAATACGCAGCCTTACCTCGTCGGGATTAAGATGCAGTCCCCTGGCAATCGTTTCCGCGTCAGAATTCAAGTCGCGCGATGAATCCCGCAACAGGAGTGCCGAGAAAGAAGGATAGTTATCAACGATAGTTCGGCCTTCACGATCAAGAATCTTGCCGCGAGGGGCCAGAATCGGCACGTTGCGCACACGGTTCTTCTCCGCCAGCAATGCGTATTCGTCGCTGTGCATGACTTGCAGCCGCCACAATCCATAGGCGAGCAATAAAAAAATAAGCAGCACGATGTACTGCACGGCGGTAAGGCGAACGGGAGAAACTTTTTCTTCGTGGCGGAACATCATTCTCGGTTCCTGTCATCCAACACGCAAGCGTTTAGATGGCAAGGCGCTTCAGCCTGTGTGAATTAGTTCGGCGAAACGCGATGGGTTGTATCGAGATGCGAATCTGAGGTCTATTCTAACTCGCCCCTGGCACGGCCGAGATATACGAAGAAAACCAAAGTTTTAGGGTAAAACAGGTCACCGTGGTAACTGAACCGAAATATCCAGTAGTTCATGGACTATCGAGAATTGAAGGGCGCGTCATTCCAACGCCATAATTAAAGAAGTTGAAATGCGACGTCTGCGCCAGATGGTTGCATTCGGAAAATTCAATGCGGATTCGCAGCTTCGTCATCGCTTATATTCTGGTCGTCGCGATCCTGTTATTTGCCGATCGGCGGCCCAGCCTAATCTCGCAGACTCATTATTCGCACGTTGTCGATCTTACGGATGGGCCAAGTCCGGCTAACGCTCGAAACATCGGCGACTCGAAGACTCGCATTATTGCGCCCGCCGCTCTCGTCCCCGGAACTTGGACCGCTGGGCAGATTCCGCCGGAGCGTCTCGTTGCTCCTCTGGTAGTTATGGATCTGGACACCAAGTCTTCGTCAAGCGCACAAATTTCGCTCGACGACATTGCCGCGTGGGAAACGGTGCATGGCATGATCGCCCCAGGATCGCTAATCGCGATCCGGGAATCCGATACAGTTCCGATGCGCCTTCGGCCTGCAACCGCACCGCTGCCGATCGATCACGATGCCGCACAGTTTTTGATCGCCGCCCGTTCGACGATTGGCTTTGCGACGGAAACGCCGGTCGACCTGAAGAACGACCGTTCGCTGGCTCTTCAATTGGCGTTGCACGGCAACTACATTGTGGAAGCGGCTTCTCGTTTCACCAAGCTGCCGGAAACTGGCTCTCTCGTCATCGTTGCTCCAGCAAAAAACCTTAAACAGGGGCAAGCGCAGGTCCGGATTCTCGCAATGGTGCGCTAAAATCGGTTCCGAAGGGCGCTTGCAAGCCGTCCTTATTCTTTTCCGAAGGTCATTTCCGAAGGTCATTTCCGCAGCTCATTTCCGCAGATCATGTCTGAGCTCGTTTTGCAACTCCGTTCCCGAAGCTCATTTTGCGGAACTGCTTTTGCGTGACGGCGTCTTCGCGACTGTTTCACGTCCGTAGATAAACTATTCCTGCACCGCAACCAAACTCATCGACATCTTATCCAGCGGAGGCATTCATGGTTGATCCGAGATATCCAATTGGCAAGTTCTCTTACAGCGGACCGCCTACGGCCGAAGAAAGAAAAAAGTATCTGGACGATGTCGAGCAAACGCCGGCGCGCCTTCGCGAGGCGCTTTCGGGCCTTTCCGAAGAGCGACTGAACACGCCTTACCGCGAGGGCGGGTGGACGCTACGCCAGGTGGCGCATCATCTCCCCGACAGCCACATGAACTCGTACATCCGCTTCAAGCTGGCGCTTACGGAAGACGAACCGACCATCAAGCCTTATAGCGAAAACGTATGGGCCGAATTACCCGAGGCTAAAAACGCTTCCGTCGAGGTGTCACTCGCTTTGCTTGACTCATTGCACCGGCGCTGGATGCTTATGCTTCGGGAATTCGGCGAGGCAGATTGGAAGCGGACGTTTCGACATCCGGAATTGGGAGCGATGTCACTCGAAAAAACGTTGGCGCTCTATTCGTGGCATGGGCGGCATCATGTAGCGCATGTGACGAGCTTGCGAGAAAAGATGGGATGGTGATCAGCACTTTACGGCATTTTTATGGCACATTCGACTTCCAAGCGAGATAACTTGCCGACTCACGAATCAACGCGATCGCTCGGTCAAAAAAATGGCGTGGACGAGAATCTGGGCGGGGCGCTAGTTCGACTTGCACGCCTTCATGCTCCAGCAAGGCGCGGATACGAAAGACATGATAGGCGTCGCTGACGGCGATGGAACTTCGCATCCCGTTGGCGCGCATGATATTGGCTACTCGCTGCGCTGATTGCGCCGTGTCTGAACCCTGAGTCTCCGCAATCAGCGCCTGCTCTGGGATGCCCCGGTGCAAGAGATAATCTTTTCCGACGCCACCCTCGGTGAAATCAGGGTCCTGAGCGGCTCCTCCGGTTGTAACCACGATGGGGGCCAGGCCACCCTTATATAGTTCATATCCGTGATCGAGGCGCGCACGATAAACGGGCGAAGGCCTTCCCGCATATTGCGCAGCGCCAAAAACCACAATTACATCCGCCTTTGTTGCGGGCGCTTCGCCGGAGGCATTCACGATGTGTATAGCGGTGGCGAGGAAAAAAATAATTGTGGCCCCAAGGACTATCGAGAGCAGCAAAATCCACGGGAGCATCCAGGATTTTCTTTGATGGGCAGCAGATGGATTGGAGTTTTCAACCATCTCGTTACCGGCGAAAGTTTGCCCAGATAACATTCTGTTGGAAGACGAGGGAGTTCTAGGACAAAGCTTCCACGATCTCGGAGGTCGGGATTGCGCCCTCGCGCAAAATCTGCCAACTGCCGTCCTGCTTGAAGTGAACAATGGTCGACGAAATCGCGCGCGGAGATTTGCCTCCGTCAACGATCAGCGAGATGCGGCCTTGCAATTGGCCTTCGACTTCTTCCGCGGTCGTACATTCAGACGCTCCGCTCAAATTGGCAGATGTCGCGGTGATTGGAATTTTTGCGGCCCTCACCACGGCCAAAGGAATTTCAGCTGCAGGCACGCGCAGAGCGACGTTTCCCGTGTTGGCGGTGACCTTGAGCGGCAAGTGCGAGGCGGCTGGAACAATCATGGTGAGCGGGCCAGGCCAGAAGCGGCGCGCCAGGAGATGAAAGTCGGGAGGAAGAGGCTTGGCAAACTCCTCCGCCTGATCAACGTTTTCAATTAGTAATGAAAGCGGCTTATGACGCAGACGCGACTTAATCTCGTAAACCCTTTCAACCGCGCGTAAGTTAAAGGGATCAGCCGCCAGCCCGTAGAACGTGTCAGTGGGCATTCCCACAACCTGACCAGCATGTATTTGCTCGGCTGCGTACTTGATCA
>JANYKL010000153.1 GCA_025361625.1 Acidobacteriaceae bacterium | reverse complement strand
GCCCCGGCTCGACGGTCGGAACCATGGCTTACATGTCTCCGGAGCAAGTGCGCGGCCGGGAGCTGGATGCTCGCTCAGACCTGTTTTCGTTTGGCGCCGTTCTCTACGAAATGGCGACCGGCGCGCTGCCGTTTCGTGGGGAAACATCCGGTGTGATTCTGGAAGCGATCATGAATCGCCCACCGCAGCATCCGGCGAGGTTCAATCCCGACGTTCCTGCCGAACTGGAGCGCATTATCGGCAAGGCTATGGAAAAGGAACGCGACCTGCGTTACCAGACTGCCGGTGAGTTGCGCAGCGATCTGAAGCGACTTCGCCGCGATGTTGAATCGGGGCGGAGGGCAAGCGGATCGGGGACGGCGTTCGAGACCGAGGACAGTGCAGCATTCCCTGCCGATGCACAGACGTCGTCGGTTCGGTCATCTTCGACGCCGAGCGTAACTCAGGCGCCGGTTTCTTCTCTCTCCTCCGGCAGCGCAGTTCTGATCGATGCGGCTTCGCGCAACAAAGGAAAACTCGTTTTCGTTGCGGTCGTGGTTTTCGCGGTATTGATTACCGCCGGATACGGCTTATATCGCTTTGTCTCCGGACGGCATGCTCCTGCCGGTGCCGTGAGCATTACGAAGATCAGTTCGTGGAATAAGACCATGGACAATCCCGAGCTCTCGCCGGATGGGCGCACGCTAGCCTTCACTTCCACGGTGGATGGCTACGATCAGGTGTTCGTCATGCTCACATCCGGCGGCGAGCCACTGCAACTCACGAAGGATGACACGAACAAGCAGGTACGCGGATTTTCTTCCGGCGGAACCGAGATTTACTTCGCGCAGACACTGGGCGAATACGAAATCTGGAGCATCCCGACGCTCGGAGGAACTGCGAAGCACCTGGCATCGGGGACATTTGTGGTTTCGACCCCGGACGGCAAGTTGCTGTTCGTGGAGAAAGATGACGGGAGAATCGTTCGCACCGCAAAAGCAGGAGGCATGGAAGAAACAGTTTATACGCTGCCCGCACGTGGAAAAGTGCAGATGTATCCAGACGGCCAGCATTTACTGGTATGCACGCGGCATTCAAACGTGCTCACGCTCGAACGGTTCGACATTGCCGGCATGAAACTTGATAAGATCGCGGACCTGCCGGACGCGGTTTCTTGCCCGAACTGGGCCGTCGCGGGGCAGTCCCTCTACTTGAGCCGCAGCGTGAATGGCATCATTAATGTCTGGGAGTTTTCACTGGCGGATCACTCCTTCAAGCAGATCACGAACGGCACCGGGCCAGATTTGGATGCTATGGCCGACCCAAACGGAAAGGGCGTTTATTTCGTGAGCGGCAGAAAAGCAGGAACTCTCACGCAGTATCACTTCGCATCGAAGCAGTTCTCCGACATCGTGACCGAAGATGTAACCCAGCCCGAGTTCTCGAATGATAGCCGTTTGGTTGCGTACCTTACCGACCCCGAGCCTGGCAAGGCCGAAATGTGGATCGTTGATCTTGCCACCAACAAAAGGGTCAGGTTGGCTTCGGGGTCCGTTACTTTGGAGACTCTGGGATTTTCGACGGACAACAAGAGATATTTATATGCGGCCTACACAAGCCGCGATACTCCGAACGGCAAGGCGCAGTTATTCGTCATCGAGACCGATGGTACGCACCCGCAGCAACTGAAGTGGTCCGGCGAATGGGTCGGTTTCGCAATTTGGGAGCCCGGCGATCAAACGATGATTCTAGGCGGGCGTGACAAAGATGGTCACACGGCAAAGAACTGGAGGGTGTTCCTAAACGGGGATCCGCCGATTGTCTTGTCGGAGAACTGTGGGGCCGCAGTCGATATTTCTGCCGACCGCAGATTCTTAATCGGTACCGTGCTTTGGGGTGACAACCCGGGAATCTACCAGTACTCGCTGGCCGACAAAAAATGCACGAAACTTAAATCCGGCATCACAACTTATCTCACAATGTTTGCCAACGATGGCAAGTCGTTCCTCTATTCGCTCGCTGAGCACGGTGAAACCACGATCTGGCGCCAGCCCTGGCGCAACGGTGAGGCGGTCGGTACGCCCGTCCCAGCTCTGAAACTGCCGTTCGCCTTGCGCGAAGACTACGGTGGCAATGCCTATTCGGTCGCTCCCGATCTTTCGTCAGTCATCTTCGCCCGTCCCGGCGGTTATGACGATCTTTATTTCATCTCGCAAAAATAAACCCACGGCTGCCGCGCCTTTCCCCCATCTCCCTGGTCATGTCCCGCGGCGCTTCCATTCAGATGCTTCCAACCCGTTCCGTATAGAAAAGCGGCGCCTATTGTCTCACTTCGATTTGGGATTGGTCGGCAATTAAGAAGTTGACTTCTGGTTTCCTCGTTAACGAGAAGATATAATTTGGGGCAGACCGGACGTTCCCGTTTGAGTGCTCTTAGGCAAGCCACAGAAATCCGAAGTCCCATCTGACTCGTATTACAACCCAGGGCAGTCGCCTCACCCCGTTTCGGGAAAGGCCTTCCTCAAACTCGCACGATTAAGATTGACTTCTCCCTCCGCCACTCGCTACCGTCGAACTGAACCCAAACAAGTGGAGCTAAGTAAGAGCTAAGTAAGACGTCGTAACTCCAAAGCTATCTCCTTTGTTGTCTAGATTTTGGCCGCATCTCCTTTAGATCCAAAGATCTCGGGGTTATTCCCCGCGCAAACTCATGATTCCAAAGGATCAGGGGGGAGGGGGAGGGGGGAGGGTCGTTACCTAAA
>JANYKL010000138.1 GCA_025361625.1 Acidobacteriaceae bacterium | reverse complement strand
GCCCTGGGCCTTGGTCTTTTTGGCGGTCTCGTTGCTGGCGGAGGTTTGGGATTTCAATTGATCTCGCACTTCGGGCATTTCTCTCTCCTAAATTAGATGTTGGGAATGGACGGTCGATCCTTGCTTCTGAAGTTGATTCGGTCGATCTTCGCTGGAAGTTTTGTGCTTACGGCGAGGGGTCGCCCTGCACAATCTGGCGGTAATTATGTTCGGCCAGAACGGTAGCGAACCCTGGATCCTTCGATGGTTTAAGAACCTGAGAGACTGCCGGGCCAATGGAATTTGACTCGGCGCTCTTGCACTCAATGCCGTGGCGCTCGAATGAGGCGGCAACCAGTTCCATCAAAGATTCCATCTGGGCTCCTATTGGCATGGACATTTTGACTTTCGAACCGCAAGAATCAGTAAAACCTTACTCAGCGCAACCGCGAGGATCGGCACCCTATGTCACCGCTACTTCCACCCTTACGCGGGATGATCGCGGTAATAGAAAAAAACGAAAAACTGACCTCAGATTGCACCTAAAATCCAGATTTTTTGTTGCTGCTCCCTACATTTAAGGAGCCATCAAAAACCGCTTGGGATGCTTAACGTACTCCCGCATATGGGGCCTGTCAAGACCTAAACACTACATGTTGTAGCCCGAAAGTGTTACGAGATGTCTCGATCATTTACGAGGGTTGCTAATTCGTTGATATTCAAAAGCTTCGAGATGGTGAGCGCCTCGCGTTTGCAAAGATCGGCACCCAACTCACTACGAGTACCTTTGGATACGAGACTTTCTTGGTTCATTTCCTGCCTGTTTTGCACATCTCGCTTGACTAAGTCGTAACAACAAATCTAGCCCGTCTTCGAACACTGAGTCGATTGTTGGTCTGGCGCCGCAGTTGCCGCTGAAGTGAGAAACAATTTGGGGACCAGTGGAACATAAATATCTTCGAACAAAGCTTGACTAATAATTCGCGTCGTCCCGTCACTCGAGTCGACGACATAATCTCCGGGGCTTCCGGATTGTTCGCGCCCCAAGCCATCGACGAAACGCAGCGGTTGCTTGAGCTGGCGGGCTCGCACTAAAAAGCGCGTGCGATAGACCGTCCAATCTCCATCGAAGTTCATAGATGTTTTTTCTTGCCTACTGCGGTTGTCTTGTTGGTTGATGACTTTTAAGATTTCAGAGCTAGCACTTCATCAGCGGATTTGTTGTCTTCAGTGCAGCGAATGTACGCGGGTTGCATCGTCATTACAATTACACAAGAATTGTGCAACGGTGGAATTCCGGTCTACCCGGTAAAAAATTTATTTTCGAGCGCGGTGCCCCGTCGCAAGTATCCTCGCGCCCTTGACAGGCACTATCTTTGGCGCCCACCAGGCAAAAACAATTTCGGGCTGAAATTGTTAACAATCCCTATTTGCACAAGGGGTGCACAGGATTAGAACAGTGACGCCTGTCATCGGACGGGGACTCGCAATTTCAAATGTTCGGATAAACTTACTTTCACTTCCATGGACAAGCACACAGATCTCAAACAGCACAGCCGGCAAATCACCGACGGGCGCGATCAAGCGCCAGCACGCGCCATGTACAAGGCGATTGGCTTCACCGATGCCGACCTCGCAAAACCCCTGATCGCTGTCGCCAATACGTGGATCGAAACCATGCCCTGCAATTTCCACCTGCGCCGCCTTTCGGCCAAAGTGAAAGAGGGAATCAGGGCGGCCGGCGGCACTCCGATGGAGTTCAACACCATCGCAATTTCGGACGGCGAAACCATGGGCACAGA
Source organism: Acidobacteriaceae bacterium (assembly GCA_025361625.1). GTDB lineage: Bacteria > Acidobacteriota > Terriglobia > Terriglobales > Acidobacteriaceae > Acidiflorens. Next base: position 31,202 of record JANYKL010000138.1, on the reverse strand, counting down.
AGGCATGAAGGCGTCGCTAGTGAGTCGCGAGTTGATTGCGGACTCGATCGAACTCGTTTGCCGCGGACAATTATTCGACGCCGTAGTGTGCGTGGTTGGTTGCGACAAGACTATCCCAGCTGCAGCCATGGCTCTTGCCCGCATGAATCTTCCCGGCCTCGTGCTCTATGGCGGCACAATAGCTCCCGGAAAATTTAAGGGCAAAGACGTCACCATTCAGGATGTTTTCGAGGCGGTAGGGGCGAACGCAGCCGGCAAAATGAGCGATGCTGACCTGCTAGCGCTCGAAAACGTGGCCTGCCCCGGCGCCGGCGCCTGCGGCGGCCAGTACACCGCAAATACTATGAGTACGGTGATGGAATTGATTGGCCTGTCGCCGATGGGCTTCAACAGCATACCGGCGATGGATCCGCGCAAAGACGACGTCGCTTTTCGCTGCGGTGAAGTAGTCATGAGCTTGTTGAAGAGCGGGATCAAGCCCGCCGACATTCTGACGCATGCCGCATTCGAAAATGCGATCGCGGGAGTTGCCGCCACGGGAGGGTCGACAAACGCCGTTCTTCACCTGCTGGCCATCTCGCGCGAGATGGGATTGCCGCTGCAGATCGACGATTTCCAACGCGTGAGTGAGCGCACTCCTTTATTAGCTGACCTCAAACCTGCTGGAAAGTACGTAGCGGCCGACGTCGACGCCGCGGGCGGCATTCAATTGATTGCCAAACGTTTACTGGATGGAAAGTTTATCGACGGCTCGACCATGACCGTCACCGGAAAGACGTTGGCAGAAGAAGCGAGCGCGGCGAAAGAAACTCCAGGGCAACAGGTGATTGCACCGCTGAGCAAACCCATTAAGACCACCGGGGGCCTCGTGATCTTGAAAGGGAATCTTGCTCCGGGCGGCGGGGTGGTTAAGATGAGTGGCCACGAACGGGGCTCTCACAGGGGCCCTGCACGCGTCTTTGATTCCGAAGAAGCAGCGATGAAAGCCGTCACCAGTAAGCAAATTAAGCCCGGGGACGTGGTGGTGATTCGCTACGAAGGGCCAAAGGGCGGCCCTGGCATGCGCGAGATGCTGAGCGTAACTGCGGCAATCGTTGGCGAAGGACTGGGCGAAAGCGTCGCCTTGCTAACCGATGGGCGTTTCAGTGGCGCGACCCGAGGTTTGATGGTAGGTCACGTTGCTCCAGAAGCAGCGCTCGGAGGGCCGATCGCCGCCATTCGCGAAGGCGACCAAATTAACATCGACACAAAGACGAGGAAGCTGGAACTGGAAATTTCAGAAGCTGAGATGGCACGTCGTATGGCGGAATGGAAAGAACCAGTGCCCCGTTATAAGACCGGAGTCTTCGCAAAATACGCAGCGCTCGTGACGTCAGCATCAGAAGGCGCGATTACGACGCCAGTCCAACGCCTGTAAGTGCGCTTACACGTTTGCCAACCTGAGAGAGCGGACGACTCCGCCAACGATACAGCCGTCCCTCGAAGACCTGAGTCCAAAGAAAACTTAGGACTACAGCAGACTAAAAATGTGGCAGCAGAGTTCCGCTTAGCGCCGCCGAAACGATTGTCCTTGCGTAGGCCAAATCCGCTGATAGAGAGCTTGTAAAAGGCAGAGAGCCGCGCCACGCTGCGGGAGCTTCCGCATGGACTCCCGTGAATACGACGAAGCCTTTTCCTGATTGGCCTTCCACAACGGCGGGAGTGCCATCAGGAAATTTCGCCACCACCGAGCCCCACCCAGAAAGCTGTGGACCGTCCTGCCAATACACATCAAGTGGAGGACTGTTGGGAAACGTGATTAATACCGGCTCGACGTGAATGTTTTTGTTTTCGTCGGCATAAAAGTCGAAGGACGCGCCCCCCGTCAGATCGACGCCGTTATAAACGGAATAGGCTCCAAAGAAAGCGCCTGCACAAATTCCAAGATAGTGAGTGCCATATTGCTGAACGGCACCCCGAATGTTCGAGGCGACAGCGGCCGAAACACCCTGCCCGATGGTGATTGAGTTTCCCCCCGGAACGATGACGAGTTTGTAGCCGGCGAGTTGCTGTTCGCTCAGCGCCTCGATTTGGCTGGAATCCGCCGTGTTGTAACCAATATTCAAGCTACTGAGAACGTCTTTGACCGCCGAGACGTCGGAGGAAGTGCCTGTCCCGTCGAAAAGAAGAACGGGTTGGGAGGAGGCGATTGCTGGTAACAATGGTGCGGACGGCCCCACCGCCGCAAACTGGCTACTCGAATGCGACCCGCAGCCTATCAGGATTGCCGCTGCAAGAAAGGTACAAACCGACCTATAAATGGCAGATAAACGGCGTAAATAGTAATAATTGCGCAACAAAACCGCCTTCAAATCTCTACTACCATTCCACATAGCCAAAACAAAGATGTCAAGGCCGCCAAGTGCCAAGGCCGAGTGTTTGCAATCTGTTTACAATTCGCCAATTTAGCTCATCGTTCGAGCGAGAGTCGCTATAGCGCCTTGTCGTGCCATTGTTTAGACTTCTGTTTCCCCTTAAAGGAGTAACCATGTTGAAATCCATCGTTCGTTTGCTCGCAATTTTAGGCGCATTGCTACTCATCGGAATTGTTGTCTCCGTAGTGTTATTCGTCGGCTCGAAAGGAACCATTCCCTCGAAGACGATCCTCGAAGCCAATTTTGAGCAGCCGCTTCTGGAAAATATCCCCGACACGCCGGTTGCGAAGTTGATGACAAACGAAAAGCAGACGCTGCGCGACGTGATTGATGCCATCGATCGGGGCGGAATGGACGATCGGGTCGTGGGCCTGGTCGCTAAGATCGGTGCCGCTCCCCTGGGGATGGCGCAGACGCAAGAAATTCGGGATGCCGTCCGGCGCTTTAGATCGCACAAGAAGTTCGCCATCGCCTACTCCGAAACCTTCGGCGAATTTGGCCCCGGCAACGGATCTTATTATCTGGCGACAGCATTCGATCGCATCTACCTGCAGCCTTCCGGCGACGTCGGCCTGACCGGAATCATCATGGAGACGCCGTTCGTCAAGGGCACACTTGACAAACTTGGCATGACTTTTCACGGGGACCATCGCTACGAATACAAGAACGCTCTGAACTCTCTCACCGAAACGAAGTACACCGCGCCTCACAAAGAGGCCATGACCGCGATCATGACTTCCTGGTTCAACCAAATGAAAGATGGAATCTGCGGTGCCCGTCAGATTCCGCCGGATAAGTTTCAATCGATCGTCGACGCGGGCCCTTATCTGGGCAAAGAAGCGATTGCTGCGAAATTAGTCGACGGCGTCGCTTACCGCGACGAAGTGTACGGCCTGGTAAAAAATCAAGGTGGCAGCGGGTCAGAGTTGCTCTATCTCGACAAATATCTTGAGCGCGCCGGGCGTCCGCACGATAACGGCAAGACTGTCGCTCTGGTATTTGGAGTCGGCGGCGTGACGAGAGGCAAGAGTGACTTCGATCCCGTGCAGGGAAGCCAGAACATGGGTTCTGATACGGTCGCGGGCGCGATTCGGGCCGCAGTTGACGACAAGAGTGTTAAGGCTATCCTATTTCGCATCGATAGTCCGGGAGGCTCGTATGTCGCTTCCGACACGATCTGGCGCGAAGTGATTCGGGCGCGGCAAGCGGGCAAGCCGGTGATTGTTTCGATGGGCAACCTTGCGGGTTCAGGCGGATATTTTGTGGCCATGGGCGCCGACAAGATCGTCGCTGAGCCGGGCACCATCACGGCTTCGATCGGAGTTCTAGGCGGAAAAATGCTTACCAGCGGCTTGTGGGAAAAAGTCGGTCTCTCGTGGGACGAAGTCCACCAAGGGGAGAATGCAACCATGTTTACCGGCACGCAGGATTACACGCCAGCGGAATTGGCGCGTTTCGAGGCATGGCTCGACCGGGTCTACGTTGATTTCACGAGCAAAGTTGCCGACGGCCGCAAGCTTCCTAAAGAAAAAGTGTTGGAGATTGCCAAAGGACGGATTTGGTCAGGCCAGGACGCCAAGAATCTTGGTCTCGTCGATGAACTCGGAGGCTATGACACGGCGTTGCGCCTAACGAAAAAAGCTATCAATGTTTCCGATGGCGAAGAGGTGAAGCTCGTCGTCTTTCCGCGAGAGAAATCGTTGATTCAATCGTGGATAAAACGAAATGGAGCAGAGAACAGCGACAAGGAAGCGGTTGGCCAAACCCTGGCGCGAATTTTAGATGAAGTGCGCCCGATCGCAAGAGAGCTCGACGCAATGGGAATCAAGGGTGAAAATCACAATCAAGACGAAGTGCTGCAAATGCCGCACATAAAATTCTAACCCGCGTGTTGCACTCAAGTCGCTTGAGGGTGTTACGATTCGGAAATGTGTCGGCCATGCTTTGTCTTTTTTGCGATGGTCTTGCTCTGGATGCCTTCCCCATACGCAAGTCTGGCTGCGCAAGGCGACATGTCAAAACCTCTAAAGGCTGCCCCTGCGACTTCACCTTACCGTCCAACGCAAGCCAACGCCATCCCTCCGGGCCCTGCATGGTTTATCGACGTAGCTTCTCAAGCCGGCTTACGAATGGAGAACATCAACGGCGGCACTGACACCAAGAAATACATTATTGAGACGACAGGCAGCGGAGTCGCGATATTTGATTACGATAATGATGGCTGGCCCGACATTTTCCTGGTAAACGGCACAACTCTCGATGCCAAGCTCGAACAACGCCTCAAACCTACCAGCCATTTATTCCACAATAATCACGATGGAACGTTTACCGATGTCACGCGCGGCTCCGGCTTGGAGTTTACGGGTTGGGGTCAAGGCGTTTGCGTCGGCGACTACGATAACGATGGCTTGGACGATTTGTACGTCACTGCCTACGGCAAAAACCATCTCTACCAGAATCAAGGCTCAGGAAAATTTAAGGACGTGAGTGAGGCAGCAGGCGTAGCTGGAGACGGCTCTGCCTGGGGCACGGGTTGCGCCTTTGTCGACTACGATCGAGACGGCCACCTCGATCTGATGGTAGCGAACTACGTGAATTTCAACGTGAAGACAGCGCCGAATCCTGGAGAGGGGCAGATTTGCGTATGGAAGGGAACGCCGGTGATGTGCGGCCCACGCGGCTTGGCATCTTCCCCTAACATTCTCTACCACAATCTCGGCAACGGGAAGTTTGAGAATGTCAGCAAGGCAAGTGGTATAGAAAAAACCGAGGGTCATTACTGCTTCAGTGTCTCCACCGTTGATTACGACGACGACGGATGGCCGGATATTTACGTCGCCTGCGACAGCACGCCGAGCATTCTCTACCACAATCTTAAGAACGGAACCTTTGTTGACGTCGCCGCAGAAGCTGGTGTGGCGTTTAACGAAGACGGGCGCGAGCAGGCAGGCATGGGGTCGACGGTCGGCGATTACGACGGCGACGGACGCCCGGACATTTTTAAAACCAATTTTTCGGACGATTCATCCTCTCTCTACCGCAACAATGGAGACGGAACATTCGCCTCAACTATTTTCGAGGCCGGCCTGGGTCTCAATACTCACGAATTAGGTTGGGGAACGATGTTTATGGATGTCGACAATGACGGCAGGCTCGATATTTTTTCCGTCAATGGCCACGTTTATCCTGAGGTCGATACCGCACACCTCGGCTCAACGTACCGCCAGTCACGGCTTCTCTACTGGAATGCAGGAAACGGAAAGTTCAAAGACATCAGTCAGCAGGGCGGCCCGGGCTGCACGCAGCCGATGTCCAGTCGAGGATTGGCGATTGGCGATCTTTGGAATGATGGCCGCATGTCTGCCGTCATAAATAACATGAGCGCCCAACCCATGCTTTTGGTGAACCAATCGACGAATGCGAATCACTGGCTGGGAGTTATCACTCGCGGAACAAAGTCGAATCGTGATGGTATCGGAGCAAAGGTCACGGTCCAGGTCGCGGATCATAAATTCGTACAAGAAGTACGAAGCGGATCAAGCTACATATCGAACAACGATCTGCGACTGCACTTCGGCCTCGGCTCCAGCTTAAGGGTCGAGCGCATTGAAGTTCGATGGCCAAACGGCAAGAGCGAGACGTTTCCTGGCGCAGATGTCGACAAGTTTGTAACGTTGACTGAGGGCTCTGGCACCGCCGTTCACTAGCGCAACAACGCTTGGCGCGTATGGCCGAGTGTGAACAGCATGATGACGTCGGAGATTACCGCCGCGTAGCCTCGCTGAGTTTGGCACCGCAGTGCCGCGACACAGCGCCCCGCTCGCGTCTCATAAAGCGTTTACAGACATTTCTTGAATTGCGATAACATTCGTGCAGAGAGGCAAAATCTCTGCGCTCCAGCGTTGAGTCGAACTCTGTATTTAATAATCAGATCAAACCTTACCCAAACTATGAAACGACTTCGTCTGTTATTGGTTCTGCTGTCTTTCTCGTTTGCGGCTTCCGCGCTCGGCGCCGCGCAGAGTGCAGGATTACAGAGTGCAACATTAAAGACTTCAGACACGACCGTTCAACTCGTTCCTGAAGCGCGTGGGCCACGTCTGGCGAGCCTATCGAGCGGAGTGGAGAACATAGACAACCGAGCGACAGAAGAGTTGATTACGAGCGCCGAGATCGGCGGCAAATCTGTCTCCCTCGAATGGAAATTCAACGCCGCTGAGAGCCGTGCCGACGCGAAAGTTGTCAGCTACGTGTATGAGTCTGCGTCTCCGCATTTGCGTTTAACGTGGAATTGGGAAATTCGTTCCGAGCATGGCCCCGTCGAGCATGTGACCAGGATAGAAAATCTTGAATCTCGTGAAATAGTTTTACCGCTGCAAGCAAGTTTTGTCTTTGATTGGAGGACGGCTGAGCTAAATAAATTAGAAAGCCTCTATATCGAGAAGGGCGCTGACAGTCCGACGAAAGATGGAACTCATCTAGTAAAAGTGCTCGACGATTACAAATGGGAGGGGAAATCGAGCAGCTATGCGCAGTCGCTTCACGGAGCGGCGCGAGAGGTCATCCCCTTCGTGCTCGTCGAACATACCACGGGGATGCAAACCGGATTTTATGTAGGTATCGAATTTAGCGGTCGCACTAAGTTGACTCTCTCTCGATCTGGAGACTCGTTGAAGAGCGAAGCCGGGCTCGACCCGCTTGATGGAGAATTTCGTACGAAACTCAAGCCCGGTGAGGTGTTTGAGACGCCACGGGTGTTTGTCGGGACAACGCACGGTGGCCCGGACGCGACTGCCAATGTGATCCGGCGCTGGGTTCGCGACGTCCTAACCGATCAGAAAACCTGGAACAATTCGCAGTATCCGCTTGTGGTTAACAAAAGGGGCGGGGTGAACCTTAACGAAGAGATTGCAAATCAGGCAATCACAGACGCTGCGAATCTCGGATTCGAAATGTTTCATCTCGATGCCGGATGGTCCAGGGCAGTCGGTGATTGGCAACCTGATGCAATCAAGTTTCCTCATGGACTAGCTCCCGTTGCCTACTACGCGCATGCGAAAGGACTGAAGTTTGGGCTTTGGGTTGACTGGGCCCAGGCCGCCCTTAGCAAGGCGTCAGGTTCCTTAAATGTTCGCGATCCAAAGATCAAAGATTGGTTGACGACTGACTTACCTGCAAATTGGAAGCCGGACGAATTCAAAGGCCAGACCATCGATATCGGCTATCCCCCTGCTAAGGCGTGGGCCATGCGCGAAACCGATCGGATCGTCAGCGACTACAAGGTTGACATGCTGGAGCACGATGGTTATCTGGTCGCGAAGGGGTGCGACCGCACAAACCATCCTCACGCCGCGCCTGATGCATTGCTAAAAACAACTTATCGCGATGCCGGATTTTTGTTCTCTGAGAGCGAAAATGCAACGGACGTCAGTTATCACGCGGCACGTGCCTACTACGATATTCAAAAGAACATGCGGCAAAAGCATCCTGGGCTGTTGCTTGAAGTACGCAACGACGGCGGACGGATGGTGGATTTTGGCAGCGCCGCTCATGGAGATTATTTTTCCCTTACCGACACCACCGATCCGCTGTCAAATCGGCGTGCCTTCTACGATGCCAGTTTTTTATTCCCGACAGCCATGCTTGAGGCCTACGTTGGCCGCTGGGAGCCAGAGGCTTCGGCACTCGACGCTAACGTTTTCAGGTACATGCTTCGAAGCGGGATGATGGGTTCGTTCAGCGTTATGACCGATACCAGCGCCTGGACTTCAGAGCAGCACGACGTCGCGCGAAGAGAAATTCAGACCTATAAAGATCAATTGCGCCCGCTGATCCGCGCCGGGGACTTATATCACGTCTCCGAACGTCCTGATGGAAAGCAGTGGGATGGCATCGAATACTTCGACCCCCGAACGGGACGTGGAGTGGTGTTGGCGTTTCGAGGCTCAACCAAGGTGGAGAGCAGTCATCGTTTTATTCTTCGAGGGATGGACCCATCGCTCACCTACCAGATTCGTTTCCATGATGGCTCATCCAAAGACCGCACTTTTCGTGGGGATGAGCTGTTAACTGGCGGGGTGCTCGTGTCACTGCCGAAGCCTTTTAGCTCCGAGATGGTATTTGTGGAGGCTCTACCTTCCGACGCGCCTCGACGCTAACCGAGTAATTGATGCCAGGCCGCGCACAAGAGAGAAGTGTTCGAGCTGTGTCGTCAGCAAAGCGGCTGTGTCGTCAGCAAAGCGTATGAGCAGCCAACAGAACACGTTGCGGGATACGAACGCCGGCCTGTGTTCCAGCTGCGCGAACGCGCGACTGGTTGAATCCGACCGAGGCTCGATTTTTATCATGTGCAAGCTTTCGTTTGTAGAACCGCGTTTTCCCAAGTATCCCAGACTACCGGTGCTTGCTTGCGGCGGTTATGCGCTGACCGAGAGCGGCAGCCCCGGCGCTGCCTTATAATGAAGCGACACGAAACTTACGAGGAGACCATCATGTCAGCACCCAGCCGTCGTCCAGAGATCCGCCGCCGTCGTACTCGCGCGGAAAAGATAACAAAATTGCGAAAACGTCTCGCAGCCGCCACTAGCTCGGCCGATAAAGATCGTTTTACCGCCAAGCTTCATAAAGTTGGATTGGTATCGCCTGGAATTCCGCTCGTGAAAAGCGCGTAAGCGCTGGTGCAGCGCAATCCTTAATTTTCGCCGCTCAAAACTCGAAGGTCAAAAAATGCGCTGGAGTTTTCCCTTCATTTGTCAGGGTGTGCGAATACCCTCCGGGGACCCAGATGACGTCGCCTGCCTTATCTTCGTCCGCATGTTCGGCCGCATGTTCCCCCGTATGTTCCCCCGCTGACGAGCTCCGCCCCTGCAAGTCGCTTCGCAAATCAAGATCGGTTAACGCCACGACGAGGTGCGGGCCATCGTGGTGATGACTCGGAATGGTAGCTCCCGGGTCAAGGGTTACGTCCGAAACGCGAACTCCGTCTTTGACCATCAAAATCGTGCTGCGGCCCCCTGCATAAGTAACTTCTCCCCGCTCCGTTGGCCGCGGTGATGGAGTTCGCCGCAATGTGTCGTCCTGCAGCAACTCAATGGTCACATTCCGAAAGGGCTTGTCTGATAAATCTCGAGCGATGTGGGCAAAGTTGCCTTCGGTGAACCGCACTTCAGCGTCGCGAAAGCTGGCATCGACCGGCTGCTTCCCTTGAACTTCGTTCGAGATGTGACTATCGCCGAGTGACACGAAGAAGTAGTCATGGCGATGGCGGTGCAAGAGCGTCGCCCTCTTCGGCGCGACCTCCACCTTAAAGACGCGAACCGTGCCGTTCTCGAGCGCTATGTGGTGAGAGGGCTCGGCGGTGATCTCCACTTCCGTTGACGTTTGAGCCACGACTAGCGGGATAAAAAATAGCAAGAAGAAGAGCCGGAAGCGCTTCATGGCCCGAGATTGTAACACCGCAGAAAAGTGCTTATACGCTGGCGGACGCGACCGAAATAAACCTGTTACTCCGCTCCGGGGCTCAGGCAACGTACACAATCTTCCCGCCTACAATCGTCGCCATCACCTTTCCGGTAAGTTCCCATCCATCAAAAGGAGTGTTCTTGGATTTCGATAATGATTTCGCGGCGTGGAATGCCCACTTCGAGGTCGGATCGAAGATGGTGACGTCGGCAACCGAGCCCACCGCGAGGCTGCCTCGTCCTGGAAGATCGAAGCAGCGCGCCGGCCCGGCAGTAAAAAGTTCAACCACTCGCGCGAGCGAAATGCGTTTCTCGCGATAAAGCTTAGTGATGGCGAGCGCGAGGGCAGTTTCCAAACCGGTTATTCCGAATGCGGCGCGCTCGAATTCCATCTGCTTTTCGTGGGCGGCGTGCGGTGCATGATCGGTCGCGATCGCATCGACTGTTCCGTCGGCGAGCGCCGCTAAAACGGCTTCGAGGTCGGCGGCCCCACGGAGCGGAGGGTTCATCTTGTAGTTGCTGTCGTAGTCACGCATATCGTCATCAATTAACGTGAAGTGATGCGGCGTTACCTCGCAAGTTACTTTTGCTTTCGCGCTTTTCGCCCGGCGTACACTCTTCAACGCGTCGGCGGTTGAGAGATGCGCTACATGCAACCGCGCGTTAAAAATCTGCAGCGCCAGCCGGATATCACGCTCTACGATCACGCTTTCCGCTGCTGACGGCATGCCTCGCAGTCCCAGGCGAAACGACTTCGCCCCGGCGTGCATGGAGCAATTTTCGGTCATGCGCGTGTCTTCTGCATGCTGCACAACGGGGAGGTTCAACTGCCCCCCGAGCAACAAAGCCTCGCGCATCATGCTGTCTTCAAGAATTGGCTTGCCATCATCCGTGACGGCGATCGCTCCCGCCAATTGCAGCGCGCGAAAGTCGGTGAGCGCCCCGCCTTTGCTTCCTCTGGTGGCGGCAGCAATAGGAAAGACGTTCACAATCGCGCCGCGGGCTGGGCTTTTCAGCCATTCGATCCACTCAACCGAATCGACCACCGGGATCGTATTCGGCATCGTGCAGACGGAAGTGAAGCCCCCGGCGGCGGCTGCAGCCGTACCCGTCGCGATGGTTTCTTTGTGCGTTTGCCCCGGCTCACGCAGATGAACATGCAGATCAATGAAGCCGGGGGCAACGACAAGGCCGCGGGCATCGAATTTTTTTGCCGCCTCGCCCCCGCGCGTCAGTTTATTCGGCGGAGCGATTTCTGCAACCCGCCCCCCTCGCAGCAAAATATCCATCGGCGCATCGATGTGCGATGCCGGGTCGATCACGTGGCCACCTTTTATCACTAGCGCTGCGGCATGAGTCGTTCGCTCGGCTGACGGTCTGCTCATCGCATCTTCCCCACCGCCCTCGCAAGAATCGCCATGCGCGTAGGCACGCCATTTCGCACTTGTTCCAGAATGCGGGACTGCATGCCGTCCGCAACTTCGCTCGTCAACTCTAGCCCGCGGATAATCGGCCCGGGATGCATCAGGATGCAATCCTTCTTCGCCATTTTTAATCGTGCGCTGGTCATTTGATAACGGGCGATGTAATCCGCCGGGTCAATTTTCAATCCTGCGAGCCGCTCCGTTTGTACGCGCAGCAGCATAAGGACGTCGGTTCCATGCAAAGCATCATTTACGTCTCTGGCCACGCTAACTCCGGGAGCGATAGTAGTCGCAATCTCAGGCACCAACTCATGCGGGCCGCAGAGAATAATTTTGACTCCAAACTTGCTCAAGAGATGGCAGGCCGACCGCGCTACGCGGCTATGAAAAATATCGCCGACGATGGCAACCTGCAAGCCCTTGAAACTTTTTTTATTTCGCAGAATAGTGTTCGCGTCGAGTAGGGCTTGCGAGGGATGCTCGTGCAAGCCATCTCCGGCGTTAATGATCGGCACATCAATATGCCGTTCCATCACGTGGGCTGCGCCGGCATTGGGATGTCGAATCACAATCACATCGGCCCCCAGGGCGCGCAGCGTGTACCCGGTGTCGAGGAGCGATTCTCCTTTCTCGATGCTCGATCCTGCCGACTGGATAAGGACCGTCTGCGCACCCAGCGACTTGGCGGCGACCTCAAACGAAGTTCGGGTGCGGGTAGAAGCTTCATAGAAGAGCAGGAACACGCGCTTGCCCTTAAGCAAGGGCCGCGGGCGGTCGGGATCCATGCTCCGGGCAAATTTTAAGATTTTCAGGATCTCGCCGGCATCAAGCTGTTCGATGCTGAGCAGCGACCGCGATGCAGAATTCATAGGTCCTAAAGGTTGATCTTTGAACGCAATGGTGGATGATACGCAGGACGCAGAGCGAGAGCAAGGCCACAGCCGCGAGTAGAGCGCTCTACTTCATTTCACGTTGTCGCTGATGGGTTGCAGCTGGGTTGCAGCTCCAGGCTACGGATTCGAATCGCGCGTGCGCAGAAAAAAAGAAGCGAGTGCACCGCCAATCGATGCAAGCGCCACCGCGATTAGCATCCAAAAAAATAAGCTCACGATGAGTCCCGTTGGAGTGAAAAGATTACGGATGCTGGCCTGAATGTCCGAAGCGTCGGCTCCCACTTTATGCGCGAACTGGGTGAGAAGATCCACGTATTCCTGTTGCGCATGAAAGATAAAGATCCGCACCGTCATTAATATTGCGTTGATGGCAAATGCAACGACTCCCGCCGCTCCGCCGACGCGCGATGAAAGAGATGCGATCGGCACTAATCCACTTTGCCTGCGATAAAAATAAACTGCCAGGTAGCCGGTGATTACGATTCCAAGAAAAGGAATAATCCCGATGAAGACGCCTAGCACCCCAGCTTTAAGTGCCGCGTGAACCGCCGCGCGCTTGTCGAGTACGCGCCTTGAAGCTGCCTGCTGGACGGGGTCGTCCGATAACACGGTTTCAAGCGAGATGCGTGAGGGCAAGTCTTCCGCTGAGACGGAGATGGCTTGATTAGAAGGGACAGAGATCTGAACGCTAATCTGCGGAGCGCGGCAATGGGGGCAAAACGGCCGGCCGTCTTCAATGATCGACCCACATTGATAGCAAGCGTGATCCACCCTTTGAAACTAGCTCACAAACGGGGCGGAGAGCAAGAGACCGGGATCGAAGTGTCGGATTGGCCCAATCTAAACGGGAGCAGATCGCGAAACTACTGCCACCGCGGAATCAGGCTATTTTTTTGCAGCTTTGGGTTGATATGAGATAGTTGGACTATCCCCGCGATGAAGCCAAACATGCGCGATAAAAGGCGATGCATATCTTCTGTACTCAGCCAGATCGCAAGATTCCTGAAGTCTTTTAGCGCCGTCTGCTTCATCTGCCTCGCGACCGTCACTCCCTCGGCAGGGCAATGGATTGGCAAGCAGACGGGGTGTTTTGCGGATGTCATGCAGGCGAACCCGAATCGCCCCACCGTCGCGAACCCGGCCGATGTCACCCAATATGGCGTGCTGGAACTGGAATACGGAGTCGATCAGTTATGGCTGGAGGATGCTTCACGGTCCAAGTCCGCCGGGGGTTTGTTGAAGTTCGGCCTGCTTTGCGATTTGGAGATTCGGTGGAACACAACGTCATTTCTTTTCGTGACGGATTCATCCGGTACGCGTCGTGGGTTCGGGGATAACTGGATCGGCCCACAGATTCGCCTCTATCGGCAAACATCGCGCGTGCCGTCCATTGCATTCGCCTACGAAGTCAAAATACCCAGCGCCAGCGTAGAAAAAAATTTGGGGTCCGGGCAGGTGGATCATTCAATCACATTCCTCGCCAGCAAAGACCTCGCCAAAACCCATTTTGACTTTAACGCTACGGAGTTTTTGATCGGCAGGCCGAATCAGTCCGGCTTCGGCCGCATGCAGCAATACAACCTGGCCATGTCGCATGACATTAAGGCAGGCTTCCAATTTACGTGCGAGTTCTACGGCAACACCCGCCTCGACCGAAGTACGCCGGGATTCGCATCGTCTTTATGGGCACTAAGTTATACGGTTATGCCAAGGTTGGTTATCGACGGTGGGTTCGAGGCAGGCCTCGGCTCGGGCGGTCCCCATAGGCATGCATTCGCGGGAGCGACTTACTCGATCGCAAACTTATATCCAGGATTTAAACGACATTTGGCCGCGCAGAGCTCGGGAAAAAACGCGGCGGGGACAGCTTCGAAGTAACCGCCCTCGCTGCGCCGGCAAGTCTGGCCCGGTTAAATGTTGTTATCTGAGCCCGTGTGCATGCGCACGTATACCAAGGCGAAACGGGTGCCGCCGCCGTTCGGTTTGATGGCAACAAGGTGCTGATTCGCCTCGGTTCCAACTTTCAACTCAATCGAGTTTCCATTGCTATTGCCTTTGCAAGAGACTGGCTTCGAACCTTCTTCCTTGTCGCCAGAAGAATGAGCGTCACCGCCATTCCACTCCCCACGACACTGGATCGGATTGCCATATTTACGCAGTTCTTTCTCGTAATAAGCAATCAGTTTGTCGGAAGCATCGTTCGAGATAAATTCCGCGGCTACCACTTTTAGCGAGAAGCCGTGAATCGCTAGATTTACGTTTGCACTTTTCTTATCTTCGGTTCCATCTTTCGGAGCTGGCTTCGCGCCGGGATAAACTGACAACCCCGCATCGCGAATGTCGGCATCTTCGCTGACATGCAGATCGCCAATCGGCGACTTGATATCTACGTGCGCGTCCCCGTTCTTGTTCTTATCATGCGCATCGATGCTGCAAGCCGGAAGAAAGGCGAGCGCGGCAGCCAGTGCCACAAGCGAAAGTTTGGCCCCTTGTTTTGGAACAGGTGCAAGTTCCGAGAAGGCGCGTAATTTCGGGTAAGACATTTAGTGAGAGCCTCCTACGCTCCGTTTCACAGACTTTTGAATTCCATCGCCTCGATTGGCAATGTCAGGAATCGTGACTGGCAAGTGACCTTGAATCGGAATCTCGCCGAAAATTGCCTTAACGGCGGCAGTTTCGGAAACCGTCGCGTTTGAAAATGAGCAAACATAATTCTGGATCGCCGGAAAATTCTGGATCACGTAGGGGTTCCCCATCGCGAGCACCACGGTCCGCTCTGCCGCGCGCTTCAGAATTGAATTGAGCAAAGCCCCCGCGCTGTCATCCATCGCCACCGAATTGGTCACTCCGCCGTCTGCCGCACGCATCGCCTTGCCTGCCACCGGGACAATGTAAAGCGCAGCAACCACGCGTTCCGCTCCATCAATCGCCTGCATCACCGAGGGCGCCATGCCTGCCGCTGAGCGCGAGTCCACATAAATCACGTGCGCATCCTTTACGCGGGAGGTGATCTGCCGCTCTAGCATGCGCCCTGAATCGGTGCGCATATCGTCCGAAAAAATTACCGCGACTAGACGGTTTTTTACCTCGGTCACTGATTGATACGGAAGAGCGGACGCCGGAGTTCCGGAATTCTCAGGAAACTGTATGGGAATTGTTTTGCCGTTATCCCGTACCAGGGTGATTGCGGAGTCGGCAATCTGCTGGCCTAGGGCCAAATTATCGGGCCGGGCAATCACGGTGGAGATTTGGCCGAGATCAGCCATGCGCTGCTTGTTGAGGCCTACCGAAGCCTTCATCTCAAGAATCTTGCGGACCGATTCGTCCAGCCGTTCTCGCGAGATTTCTCCGCTGCGAACCGCCTGCAGCATCGACCGATAGCTGGCATCGAGATCGGCGGGAATGATGAGCAGATCGTTGCCGGCCTTGAACGACTCTACGGCGGAGCGACCGATGTCGCCAGCGTAAATGCGGGTCAGGCCAGCCATATCGAGCGCATCCGTGACAACCAGACCCTTGAATCCCATCTCTTCTTTCAGAAGCCCTGTGACGATCGGCTTCGAGGTAGTGGCAACCTGGTTCGCTCCAGAATCGAGCGCTGGGACGGTGACATGCGCAACCATGATTGCGTCAACGCCAGCGGCAATTGCGGCGGCAAACGGCGGCAGTTCCACGGAGTTGAGCCGGGCGCGGTCACCGCTTACTTGTGCGACGCCCAGATGGGAATCCGTGGCCGTGTCGCCGTGTCCGGGAAAGTGCTTTGCGGTGGTAAGCATCCCGCCCTCGTGAGCGCCCTTTATGTAGGCCGCCACCAAGTCGCCAACCTGCTTCGGGTCTTCTCCGAAAGAACGAGTGTTGATAACGGGATTCACCGGGTTCGAGTTAACGTCAGCGTCAGGAAAAAAATTCAGGTGCACGCCAATCGCCCGGGCTTCCATACCCGATATTCGCCCAAATGCCTCCGCGAACTCCAAGTTGCCAGTGGCCCCAAAGGCCATGGCGTGGGGAAATACGGTTGCGCCACTCATTCGCATGGAGAGCCCGCGCTCGAAATCGGCGGCGACAAGCAGAGGCAGCTTCGATGACTTTTGAAGCCGATTGAGAAGCTCGGCGGCGACGTAAGGCTGAGTTCTCAGGAGCACCGGTCCGTCAACTGGAACGCTCATGACCACGGAGCCGATATGATATTTGCGAATGCTGTCTAACAACTCAAGGTAGACAGGATCGGCATCATTAAAGAATTGCACCCGCGTCCAGATCGAAAAAAGTTGCCCTACCTTCTCTTCGTTCGACATCCTGCGCAGGGCTTTATCAGCCCATTTTTTACCGCTCCTGTCGAGACGAATGGCGTGGGAGGGAGTGCCGCCATTTTTCTTCTTATCGTTATCCTTGACCAAGGTGGCTGTGGAGGTGCCCAGAAAAATTATCAGCAAGCAGAAGCAATAGGTTAGCGAACGTCGCAGCATGGCATAGACGATAGCAAAAATATCGCCCGTCCTCACCACTGTTGTTGCTGGCTTAAGGCTGCGGCAGACGGCGAGGCGAGGTCGGGTTCAAGACAAAGCTATTCTCTCAATCGCCTGACTCTGAATACTTGCGTCATCTCCGAAGCCCGCGAGCCAATGGACGTTCGGCTCGCGACGGAACCACGTCATTTGACGCTTCGCGTAGTTTCGATGTGCCTGCTGCGCGGCTGCGATAGCCGAATCGCGGCTCAACTCGCCCTTAAGATACTGCAGCGCCTGCTTGTATCCGAGCAAGGATAACGGCCGCGCTTCAGCGCCGTATTTTTCAAGAAGCTGCTTCGCTTCTTCGACCAGCCCTTCATCAAACATTCTTTGCGCTCGCCGATTGATGCGCTGGTAAAGCGCCTCGCGATCCGGATTCAGCCCAAGACGCAGAACGCGGAAGCCGCGCAGGGGTTGCGCGCCCTGCTGCCAGAGCTTCGTCATCGGCTGCCGTGAAGCCACGCACACCTCGATCGCCCGAATCACCTTCGAAACGTCGTTAGCGTGAATCTGCCTCGCCGCCGTCGCATCGAGCTTCCGCAGAATTTTATGCAGATATGCGGCGCCAAATTCACGAGCGCGCCCGCGCAACTTTGCGCGCAAATCATCTGAACGTTGGGGACCAGGGAAAAGACCTTCCAGCAGCGCCCGCAAATAGAGTCCTGTACCTCCCGTAACGATCGGCAGTGAATAAGACAGATGCCTTGGCCCTTGCCCGATTTCCGGTGTTCCACGCTGAACTATTTCCCTCAAAATCTCGCGCGCCTGCCGCGAATATTCTCCAGCGCTGAAATCTCCAAGGGGGTCCACACAATCGATCAAATGGTGAGGCACCTCAGCGCGTTCCGCTACAGAAGGCTTGGCGGTGCCAATCTCAAATTCCCGGTACATCGCGACCGAGTCGCAGTTGACGATTTCACCGTGAAATCGGTGTGCGAGTGTCAGAGCCAGCGACGTTTTGCCGCTCGCGGTTGGGCCCAGCACAACCACCAGCAAAGGATCGCGCCCAGAGTTTGATTGCGGATCGGAAGTGGGAGCGGGAGGCTTAGGCGCGGGTTCGCCCGCATCCATCACCTTCAGCGCGCACTCCATGAAATCATCTGCCCGTAGCGAATGACGGTGATGATCAAAAAAATGACCGCCATAAGCAGCAGACCGGTCGCCTCCGCTGCGTAGGCAGCTTGGCGATGTTGATGCTGGTCAGCGGGCTGCTCCTTGTCGAGAAGTGGGGATCCCACGCCGTTATTGTAGACCGGTAGCCACCCGATATGGAATCATCCCCGTTGGAGTGACGCCTGCTCCAGAATAAGCTTGATCGTAGCTGTAGCGACAGGCGTTAGTCGCCGGTCGTTAGAAATAAAATTGGCGCATGGCAGGCCCCGCCCGTCACGTGGAGCAAGTACCAACTCGCTAACAAGTACTGCGGCGCTATGAGAAAGTCGCTGGACTTCGCTGGCGATAAGCCCGGGGGCGGGCTCAATTCCCTGTCGCGCAAATTGCAGAAGAGGCCAGCTTCGATGCGTCGCGGCGTTAGCAGACCGCGACCTCTGCGGGTCACTGCCTTGGCAGCTCGACGGGTCGCCTGGGAAATCCACAAAAAGAGCCAGATTGAGCAATTTAACAGTCGACGCAAAAGCTTGCCGCGAATGCAGGTGGCACCGATCGGACGCGTCATCGACCTTTGAAGGCTCGATAGCAAAACGTATCTGCGGAGTTTCTATTGCCAAGGCAAGCGGCGTGAAGGTCCCGCTGTCAGAATTCCCGGACAAAGTGAATCCCGAAAGAGCCCCAACCGCGTAGCGCAGCGATACGATCGTCACATAGTTCTGCTCCGTGGATGGGTCCGGCGGATAGTTGGGGCCGACCCTGCTCACATGCCTGTTCGCTGCAATATAGCCCTCCGGCTTTGGAAGTCTGATTACGTACCGTGCGGACCTGTCGTCCATCGCTCGCTGCAGGCTCTGAGCGCTGATTTTCCCCTGCGCAAAGGTACCCTCACTCGGCACGTTCGAAGCCGTTCCGTGCGGCGGCACTGCAAGAGTGTAGATTCCACCATCCAGAATCGCTTCGTTTGAGGCCGAAACGTAGAGTTGACGGTGCAGATTTGATTTCGGCGCGAGCGCAAGGACACTGTTGCTATCGTGCGGATCGTCGACGAAGGCCCACGGCCCCTCGAAGAGCACGAACACTTCTACTTTTGCGGCAGCGAGAGTTCCAGTCGGAGCATTCCGTTTCTCTTCGCAAGAAACGAGCAAAAGAGCCGCAAGAAATACAGCCGCTAGGGTCAACCACTGGCGAAGATGGAAGCGTTCACGGTGCATAAGGTCTCCTTAGTCGTTGAATTAGGGCCGTCCGTACGCTGCGAATGCGGACCAGTAATACGGATGAGATGTGCGCGGATCAGCCAGCATATTTCGCGATGTGCTGCGGAGTGCATCCGGGATAGGCTGCCCTGCGAGCGCGTATTTATAAAAATCGTCGACAAACCGGCGGGTCTCGGTAGAGTCCACGGCCCAGCGGCTGGCGACCACGTGCGGAACGCCCGCCCGCAGAAACGCGCCTGTAACGTTGCCGTAGCCGCTCGAATCCTCTTTGTCAGAAGCAGTGCCGCACGCGGAGAGAACTGCCAACTGCAATCGGCGCAAGTCAAGACCACGAACAGCATCGCCACCCATCAAGCGGGATGTCGTTCCGTCTATACCCCTCAGAAGCAGCCCTGCTTTCGGCGTGGTCGTTACCAAATGTCCGGCGAAATGAAAGACAGCAGCGCCAGGCAAGCCTTTTAGCACTGCGGAATAGGTGGCTTTGTCGCCGCTGAGGAGATTGGCGGAAATGAATCTTCCCGCGACAGCTTCTGCCTCCGGACCGGCGTCCGGAAGAGGCAGCGCGCCATCAGCCAGCGATGACGCCGTGCTCCCTACGATCAACGCTGGCGAGTGCACGGAGATGCCCGGTCCAGATTGTGGCAGCGCCGGCAACGCCTTCCCAAACGCGTGGACGATTGAGACCCGCTCCGTGAGGTAATGACCGTCGGAATTGAGCAATGCCTCGAAGGGCAGGCTGGCAAGCCACCCGTCCGTCTCGATGATTAGCGTTCTTCCTGGCGCCAGATCTGCTTCGATCGGAGCCACTAAAGATTGATAGAGGCTATGGGAATCTCTGCGCAGGGCGGCGAATTGCGACTTGGGATCGGCGCTGAGTTCCTGAAATCGCTGCGCCAGCCTCTGCAAGTTCTCGGTGGATTGCGGAATCCAATGCGACTTTACTCCACGATCGTCGTATACCCAGATTGCCAATCCGTCGGGCAGGGCTGCGAATGCCGCAATGGTTTGAGTTGTCAGTAAACGCAGGTTAGAGGTTGATTCAGAAGATCCGGGCCCTTCTGACAGCGCGACGGTCCGCACCGCGTTTCTGGTACCCCCCGTAGCAGTCCCCGCTCGTCGCGGCGCTCCCAGGTACCGTTCATAGGTATTGAGCGCTTCTTGCATGCGATTCTGGAGCAACTGCGCTTCACACATGGCGAGGTACGCGGGTGCCGCGTCCTTGCTCCAGGTAGCGCGCTCCTCATCAGATCCGAGTGATAAAAGGCTCTTTTCGGCGAGTGTCAACGCCGGGAGCAACGCTTGTTCCGCTTCTGCTCCTCGATTTCTGCGAACTTCGACTTCACCGAGCGTGGAGTAAAAAAGCTGCTCAATAAACTTCGATTGCGATCCAATCTCTTGCCTGAGCGGCACTAGACGCCGGATTGCATCGTCGTAATGGCCAACACGCGCCTGCATGCGGGCGGTGCGAAGTCCGGCTTCAAAGGCAAAACTTCGGCTCGCTTCGGTGCTTGGCGTCAAAGCCATAAGCCGAACCGCTTCAGCATAGTGTGCTACTGCGAGTTGCGGCTCCGACGCGGCGGTCGCGGCGTCGCCCGCAAAATTTTGCGTCCACGCGCGGCGCAGCAAGTCTTCATCGGAGGCAAGTAGCGCCGCATCCTCTTGCCACGTTGCAAGTCCCAGATTAGGCCAGCCACCTGCATCAGCAATGTAGGCTGACTCGGCATAAAGGTTGTGCGCGTTCTGCGCTGGAAGCTGTCCTCTCCAGTATTTTTCGAGTCCCTTGTCGGTGAGGTTCGCCGCACCTGTTCGGTCGCCGATGTTAAGCCTATCATCGGCTGCGAAGAAGAGGGCACGAAGGTAGAGTGCATCGTAGCCGCTGCTGACAGCGCGGCGTTGCGCTTGGTCGGATAGTTTCTCGTCGGTTCCCACATCTCCGGCCAGGCTCGAGCAAACGCTCTCCTCCAGTCCGAATTGAATCTGCAACCACAAATAGGAGTACTTTTGAGATTCCTCAAACGCGCCAGTTGACTCGACGCGACACCCGTCGCTCAGCCGTTCCATTTGAGCCGCAAAAGTTCGTTCAAACTCGGCGCGCAAGGCTCCAGCAGAGTTGCCGGAAGCGCGAAACAATCTGATCGCCAAGTCGGCTTGTTGCCCTGAAATATCGTAGTCATCTGACCGGTTGGCCGCGGCGGAACGTGCAAGAGCATTCGCAGCAAGGGGAAAGTTACGGGCCGACGAACTCTTGAGGAGGTCCGAGAGCCAACTGTCTCCGTGACGCCGTTTCGTCAGCTCCGCCAAAAAAAAAAGCGCCCGCAGGGCGCCCTCACTCACTTGAGACTCCTCGGGCTTAACTTCGGGAAAGGCTTGTGGCAGCCATGAACGAACTGCCTCCTGCAAATACTCTTCAACTCGAGAATCAATCTTCAGCTGGTCTTTTTCAGACAGAACATTCGTCTTGGCTCCTAGTGCGGCAATCTCGGCGGGAGACAGCAGCGGGCCTGACCTGCTCTCCCGCCTTTTCATTTTCTCTCGTAGCGCTTCCGCCCGATCCCTTGCCTCAGTCGCCCATTGCGAGCGTGAATCCACCCGCAAATAATGCTGCCAGTCGTTGAGCGCCTGCTGGTAGAGGAACCGGTATTCTGACACGATCGCGCGGTTGAAGAGCGCAACCGGATCGTCAGGAGCTAGCTTTAAAGCCTGGCTTAGGTATTCGTAAGCCGATCCGATCTCATCCCGTTTATCCGCTTGCAGAGCGCGTTGAAAATGGGCTGTTGCAAGATCTGTCAGGATCGCGGGTGACTCTGGCTCCAATTGTTGAGCGTGGCGCAACGCTTCCACAGCGGCATCATATTTCCCTTCAAGCAGGTCAGCCTTCGCCTGAGCTTGCAGCCATTTCGCATTTGCCGGATGCGATTCCAGTTCCGAGGCAATCATGGATTCCGCCTTCAGCAACGAAGAAGGGCGCTCGCTAAACGACGACTGACTTCCTCTTGCAATACGCATTGGCGCATAGTCAGCTCCTGCAATGCGCAGTTCCACGGTTCGCTTATCGGAGTATGCGCGGGCCAAAAGTCGATCGACTGCCGACCCGCTCCGATTGCTAAGCACCCATGCGGCACCGGCAATGATTGCTAAAAAGGACGCTGCTAAGATGGCAAATCGAGGTCGCCAGAGCGGCTTTAACCAGCGTGCTATCGGCTTCCGTTCTGAATTTAAAACCTTGCCGGTAATTTGCTGAACCAGCCGTTGCCGCCACTCCGCGCTTGCGCTGCTCAAACTTTCTATGCGCTCGCGTTCCGCGTCACTCAACGGTTCATTTAAGCGGCTGACTTCCGATACTGCCTGGTGCAGCAAAGGGCCGCAATACTTACAGCCGCTCGCATGTTGAATGCTCGCGAGCGTATCTTCGGAATTCGTCAGCCCGCTGGCTATCTCGCGCCAGATTTTCGAATCTGGACAATCTTTATTGGGGGTTGGAACAGTATGGGGCGTTGGAACAATCGCCGGCGCCGTGTTCTCGATCTGCCCAATCTTCAATTGGCGGTCGAGCAATGACAAATCCATAAACTCTTCCCGGCAAGCGGCGCACTCCGCGAGTTGAGGATGCAACTCGGCCCTATGCAGCGGGGAAGCTGCGTTGCCGCGCGATTGTTCCAGTAGCTTTGCCAGTTCGTCGCGCCCGATGTGCCCCGCCCCGTGATCGGCCAACCTAACTCCCGTGACTTTTAAAACGATTTTCTCGCTTCAAAGCCTTCACTTCCCGATGCGGCTGAGTTGCATTCAGGTGATTTCGGATCATGACCGAAAGACGCAAAAGAACGCTTTCGACCCCTTCCGTCGTCAAGCCAATCGCCGGGAGCGCTGCAATCTCGCTCGCGGTAAAACCTTGTCGGTGCCGGAGCCAGAAAATGACTCGTTTTCTCTCCTGATCTTTGCCTGCGGTCACCTGATTGAGAATGCGGTTAATTCGTTCCATTTGTAGGCGATGTGCAACCGCCGTGAAGCTATCATCTCTGTCCGTGGCAGTTTCGAGATCTGCGCACGGAAGGGCTCGGACGCCTGCGCCGCGTTTTGCGGCAAGCGACGCTTTGAAATGATCGTGGACCACGTTTGCGGCCAACACTTTCAGAAATCCAAAAATGGAATCTTCGTGTCTGCCCTCGAACGAGCGCAGTAACCGGCAATTGTCCTGGCATAGCTTGAGATACGTTTCCTGAATCAAGTCGTCCAGATGCGGTGACGAGATATCGCCCCACATACGCGCCGTCCTGAGCGCTGCGCCGGCTATGAGCGGCTGGAAGCGTCGTATAAATTCCGCCCAGGCGACTTCATCGTTCGCATTCGCGCAAGCTTTCACGAGCTCCGAAGATGGGTAATTCAGGTTCTGCGCCAAAGCCCACTCCCAGTTCGGGAGGGATTCTACACCGTTTTGGGATTCGGATGGTATTCAGCCGGTTTGCGAATACAAACCCAGCATTTTGATCACGAAAGCAGCCTGGCAGCCTCTTTCGCATAGTATGTCAAAATCATGCTGGCTCCGGCGCGCCGAATGCAAAGCAGTGACTCCATCATGACCCGCTCCCGGTCGATCCAATGGTTGCGCGCGGCGGCCTCGATCATGGCATACTCGCCCGACACCTGATAGGCCGCCAAGGGGAGATCGAAGCGCTCCCGCGCAGCCGCTATCACGTCCAGATAAGGCATAGCCGGCTTCACCATAATCATGTCGGCGCCTTCTTCGATATCCAATTCGATCTCGCGCATAGCCTCTCGTACATTTCCAGGATCCATCTGGTAGGAGCGTCGATCCCCGAACTGCGGCGCCGAATCGGCCGCTTCTCGAAAGGGCCCATAGAAGCCGGACGCAAACTTGGCGGCGTAAGAGAGAATTGGTGTATTCTCGAACCCCTCCTGATCGAGGGCCGCGCGGATCGCCGCGACCCGTCCGTCCATCATGTCTGACGGCGCGATAATGTCGACTCCCGCCCTGGCCAACGACACCGAAGCTCGAGCCAGCACCTCTAATGTGGCGTCGTTCGCGATTTCGTATTCCGAGGTCACGGGGGGCGCTAAAGCCGCCGCGCCAAGCGATTGCGGATTGGCTTTTACAATCCCGCAGTGACCGTGAGACATGTATTCGCAGAGACAGACATCGCCCATAATGAGCAGATCGGGTACCTCGCTCTTGATCGCCCTCGCCGCACGCTGCACTATGCCGTTATCTGCCCAGGCGCCGCTCGCGACCTCATCCTTTTTTTCCGGGAGCCCGAACAGAATAACTGACAGCACCCCGAGCGCCCGCGTTTCACGAGCCTCTTTGACAGCTTCATCCACGGAAAGATTAAAAACGCCGGGCATGGAGCCGACTTCTTTGCGAATTCCGCTCCCAGGACAAACGAAAAGGGGATACACGAACGATTCAGGCGTGAGCCGTGTCTCCCGCACCAGGGACCGGAGCGACTCAGTGCGACGCAAGCGCCTCAAGCGATTGGCAGGGAATGCCATGATCCGTGATTTTAGCAGCATGAAACCTAGATGAGTGGGAAGTGGTCAGAGGATTTGACCGGGTCAGAGAATAACAACAGAACTGACGCAAGGTTACGTCCGTAATCGCAAGTAGCCGCCCGGTGATCTAACATTTCGCCACGAACATCATAAGATGAAGCCAGGTGTCTAAATCGCAAAAGTCGTTTTTGTGCGGAGCCATCGGGCTGATAGTAGCGTTTGCCTTATCGCCTCACATTTTCCCGAATCCGTTCTTTCGGACGGTCATGGGAGATTGCGTTCCTCTTTTAATAATCCTTGCAGCGTCTGTGATCTCAGCAAAGAACGCCTACGACAGTGACGGGCACAAGCGCCTGTTCTGGAGTCTGATTTTTTTAGGTCTTGGAATGTGGGCGATCAACCTCGCCGGTTGGACTTGGTACGAGGTTATACTGCGACGCCATATTCCCGATCCTTACCTTGGAGACATCGACGGATTTTTGCACATCGTGCCGCTAACTGCCGCAGTGGCTATCCGGCCCCGCAAGGCTGACGAGCGCGAAGGGGTCGGGCTGAGCGCGCTAAACGTTCTTATTTTGCTGGTTTGGTGGGTGGTGGTATATGCCTTCTTTGTGTTTCCCGAAGAATATGTGAAGGTTGACATTGCGATCTACAATCCGCGCTGGAATTTGCTGTACCTGATCGAAGGCATCATTCTGATCGCTGTTTCCGCGAACGCATACTTCAAAAGCACGGGGCTTTGGAAAAATCTTTACCGCGACATTTTGGCGGCTTCTTTTCTTTACACCGTTTCTTCCGAATCGATGAACACCGCGATCTATCGGGGAACGTATTCCAGCGGCAGCATCTACGACCTGCCATTTATCGCCGCATCCCTCGGGTTTCTTTGGGTGGCAATTGCAGGGCGCGCTCGTTTACGCGACGTCCCCTTACTCCCGTCTTTAAAGCATTCCAACCGGCCCGTGGCCTCGCCGATGGCGCAAGTTGCATTACTCTCACTGCCGTTGATGGCCTATTGGTCGCTGTTTATGGGGCACGATGAGCCGCTGCTTCGTCATGTGCGCTTCGCCGTGGCAATGGGAGGAATCGGTTTTCTGGCGTTTTTCGTGTTTCTTAAACAACATATTCTCGACCGGCGTCTCTTGCAGCTTCTGGAAGATTCACGCGACAGTTTCGACAATCTTAAGCGCCTGCAAGGCAGGGCAATCCAGCAGGCAAAGCTCGCCTCGCTGGGAGAATTGGTAGCACTCGCTGCCGGAGAGCTGGAATTTCCGCTGTCATCGATTCTGAAAAGCTCGGAGAGCATCGCCTCCAGTGGCAAACTGTCTCGCGAACAGATCTCGACAGCCCAGAAGATTGGGCAGCAGGCGCGTCGAACTCGCGAGCTGGTCGGCGATCTCTTGAGCTTTTCGCAGCAGACTCCCGGGGAGAAGAGCCCTCTTGAAGTCAAACAACTTTTGCAGCGTGCCATTCAGATGGAAGGTTTCAAGCTGCAGAATAAAAGCATCAACCTTACGGTTGAAAGCAAGGAGAAGGTTTCGCGCGTGCGGGGCAATTCGAACCAACTGCTGCAAGCGTTTCTTCAAATCGTAGAAAATGCGGTGGACGCCCTGCAGGAAGTTGGCGGCGGACGACTGCAAGTCTCGGTGTGGAATGAGGCGGATGAAGTGGTTGTTCAGTTTGCGGATTCAGGTCCCGGCATGCGCGATCCGGGCCGCGTATTCGACCCTTTCTACACCACGAAGCCCATCGGCAAAGGAACCGGCCTCGGTTTGAGCGCAACTTATGGAGTCATTCAAGATCACCAGGGTCAAATTAGCTGCTACAACCGCCCCGAGGGTGGTGCCGCATTTGAGATTCGATTGCCCGCCCTCAACTCAAGTCCAGCGCTGGCTCAAGCGGTCGAAACTTAACGATTCGAAACTTACGATCTAAAACTTAACGATTCGAATCTTCACGATCCGGCATTCTCAAATTTCATCACAGAAGTTGTGCTAGCCGCCACTCGCCACGATCGCATCGGCTACCCGCGCAGCATCCGCCGCCGCACGCACGTCATGCGTTCGGATGATATGAGCGCCTTTCAGAATCAGCGCTGTCTCCGCAGCCAACGTCCCGAATAACCGCTTCGAAACATCGACATCTTTTTTAGCGTCGACGCTCTCTGCGTCTCGTGATTCCGCGCGCGCCAGCAAGCGCCCGATAAAGCCCTTGCGGGAAACGCCGGCGAGGAGCGGGAAACCCATTTGTTGAAATTGAGCGAAGTGGGCAAGCAAAGGATAGTTTTCTTCGTAGCGCTTGCCAAACCCGAAGCCAGGATCCAACACGATGCTTTCGCGCTTGATCCCTGCCAGAGTCGCGGACTGCGCAATCTGCTGCAACTCACGCTTGACCGTAAGTACCGAGTCTCCAATCGGCGGCAATGAATCCCATTCTTCCGGTTTGCCGCGCGTATGCATGAAGACAACCCCAACTTTAAGCTCGGCCAGAACCTTCGACATTTTTTGGTCCCACAATCCTCCGCTGACGTCGTTTACAACCTCCGCCCCGGCTTCAACCGCTGCTCGCGCGACACTTGCCTTGTAGGTATCGACGCTAAGGATTGCCTCCGGACGCCGTCGCTTCAATTCGCCGATGACGGGAAGAATGCGGGCCTTCTCTTCCTCCTCGGAAACGTACGGCCCTGCTGATCTTGCAGTTGCCGCAGAAGTAACGATGCTTCCAGGCCGGGTCGACTCTCCACCTATATCGATGATGGCCGCTCCCTCATCCAATAATTTTTCTGCGTGAGACAGTGCTTTTTCGGCGTCAATAAACAGGCCGCCATCGGAGAACGAATCTGGAGTTACGTTTACGACCCCCATGATCAGCGTTCGGCGTCCCAGTTCGAGAACACGGGAATTTAGACGCCATTGGAATATCGGTCGCATGCCGCCCGCTATTCTAGAACGATTCCAGGCGCCTCACCCTTGCAGGTAGATTACTCACTAGACGACACCCGCAATTCTTCGTTCTCAACGCTTACGCCCAACGCATGCCCGCAGAACAAGAAGGAAATAATCTATAGTGGGCGTTTACAAAATTCCCATTTTCTTGCCGACACGTTGCAGCACTTCGAGAGCTTGCTGCAGTTCGTCTCTGGTATGAGTGGCCGTGACGATCGTGCGTATGCGCGCCTTGCCTTCCGGAACGGTTGGAAAAGCGATACCAGTTCCGAGCACACCTTCTGTAAACAGCTCGCGCGAGAAATCCATGGTCAGTCGACCGTCGCCAATGATGATCGGGGTGATCGGAGTTTCGCTTGCCGGCGTTGTCTTTCCTCCTATGTTGAAACCGAGCAGTCCCAGTTCTTTTTTCCAGAAGCGAGTGTTCTCCCAGAGCTGCTCCATCCACTGTGGTTCGCTTTCGAGAACATCGAACGCTGCAATGCAGGTGGCAGCGACGGACGGCGGGTGAGAAGTAGAAAAAAGAAACGGCCGGGCGCGATGATAAAGAAAATCGATTAGGTCGCGGGTACCGCAGACGTATCCGCCTAGTGCTCCGATCGCCTTCGATAACGTCCCAACTTGAATGTCGACGCGCCCGTGAACTGAAAAGTGATCGATTGTCCCGCGACCTTGCCGGCCCAGAACGCCGGAGGAATGCGCATCGTCGACCATCATGATTGCGCCGTACTTTTCGGCCGCGTCGCAGAGGCCGGGCAAAGGGCCAATATCGCCATCCATCGAGAACACGCCGTCGGTAATGACCAGCTTTTTGCCGGGTTGATCCTTGATACTGGCTAGTTGTTCTTCCGCATGCGCAACGTCTTTGTGGCGGAAAACGAGAATCTTCGCGCGGGAGAGACGCGCTCCATCGATGATCGAAGCGTGATTTAATTCATCCGAAATAATAAAGTCGTCTTTGCCCAGAAAAGATGAGACCGTTCCCGCATTCGCCGTAAATCCCGATTGGAAGACTACGCAAGCTTCCACATTCTTGAAGCGCGCGATTTTTTCCTCCAATTCCATGTGGATCTTCATCGTGCCTGCAATCGTGCGCACCGCGCCCGATCCGACTCCGTATTTGCGCGTCGCGTCGAGCGCCGCTTCCCGAAGCTTGGGATGGGTTGTGAAGCCGAGATAATTGTTGGAGGCAAGGTTGATGACGCGCTTGCCGTCAAAAGTACAGAGCGCCGCCTGCTCATCGTCGAGCACGCGTAACTTGAAATGCGTCCCCTTGGCTTTTAGTTCACGCAACTGGTCACTCAAAAACGAAAGCGGATTGGCGCGCGTAGCAGCAGTCATCTAAACCTCGGTCTCCGTATGATGCCTTCCCTCGGGGAATGAGGGTAGTTTAACCCGATCCCTAGAGCTCCTAAAGCTTTGGCTGGCTGAGCGCAGCTAGTTTGCCCTTCGTGGCGCGCAAATAGTCTGCAGGCGCCAGCAAAACTTGCAGACCTCGAACGCCTGCCGAAATCGAGATAACATCGAACAACTCGATCGTCTCATCCACGTAAACCGGAAACTCCCGCTTCGCCGCGAGCGCAGTGACTCCGCCGCGAATGTAGCCGGTCAGGGCTTGCAACTCTTTCACCGCAACCAGTTCAACCTTTTTCTCCCCTGCAACGTGAGCCAGCGCTTTCAAATTTAATTCCTGATTCCCTGGAATCACCGCCATGAAAATACCGATACGATCTCCACGTGCGACCAGGGTTTTAAACACCTGTTCCGGAGGCAATCCGATCTTTGCCGCCACCGTCTCGGCCGCCAGATCATTGGCGTCGACGCTGTACCCGGATAGCTTGTAGCGAATCCCCCACTGATCGAGTAAACGAACTGCATTAGTTTTCCGCACAGCGTTATGATTTCCGCGGCATGGGATTCCAGCTCAAAGATTTTTTGAAAGCGGCCCCGCGTTGTATAGTGTGCATCACCGTTTCAAGTTGTTCTGGAGGACACTGTGCGTCTTTTGCTGCACTGGATTCTAACCGCCCTGGCAGTGTGGATCGTCGCCCATGTCGTGCCGGGAATAAGAGTAAGCGACCCGGTCGCGGCGCTGATAGCGGCGGCCGCCATTGGTTTAGCTAACGCCACCATCGGCTTCGTATTGAAGATTCTCACGTTTCCGCTCACCATTTTGACACTTGGCCTTTTCTGGTTCGTGATCAACGCGCTTATGCTGGAACTCGCTGCCAACTTTGTACGCGGATTCTATGTGCGGGATTTTGTCGCGGCATTCTTCGGGGCGATCGTGCTCAGTATCGTCAGTTCGATCTTGCAGTGGCTCGTAATTCCGCGCCGCAAGCGTAGTTAAGCGGTCTTGGCCTTAAGCTTCGCAAAAATTTTACTAACCTCGATCTCCGTCGCTTCGACCGGCCCAGAGTTGTCGATGATGAAATCCGCAGCTTTGATTTTCTCTTCATCGGGAAGCTGTGCCGACATGCGCCGCGTTACTTCTGCCCGCGCCGCTTCTCCCGATAGCCCGTGCCGCTTGGCATAACGCGCGATCCGTTGCTCGGGACGGCAGGTCACGACGATCAAATCGTCAAACCGATCGAGTGCGCCCGATTCCAGTATTAACGCCGCCTCGACGATAACGATTGCAGCCGGATCGCACCGCCCGACCTCTCGCATCCATTCATTTTCTTTCGCGATGACGGCTGGATGGACAATTGCGTTGAGCTCTTTGACCCGTGGATTGCTCTGGCCCGAACTGCCAAACGCCGCCTCGGCTAGGCGTGCTCGATTGATGCTGCCGTCGGAATCGAGAATGTCGCGGCCGAAGCAATCGACGACTTCCGCATAGGGCTTTTGCCCCGGCTTCATGAGTTCGCGAGCCACAGCGTCCGACTGGATAAGCCGGGCTCCAAGCTTTACAAACATCTCGCCGACAGCGGATTTTCCGCTCGCAATTCCGCCCGTAAGTCCAATTTTCAACACGAGCCGCTCATATCAGAATTCCGCAGAGGCGGGGCTTGCCGCATCTCGCGCCGCCGCCGGCGTACTAAACTTCAAGTTCGCACCCTCACACAAAGAAAACGGATTCACTCCCGTTTTTCAGCCCGCGCCGCAGCATTGCCGCCTTCACCGTGTTGGACATCAGCATCGCGATCGTCAGCGGGCCAACTCCGCCTGGCACGGGCGTGATGGCTCCGGCTATTTCGGCCACTTCCGGATGAACGTCTCCCACCAGCGTCGATCCCTTTGCGGCAAAAGTTTCTTGTCTCTTCTTGTTTGCCGCGGATTCACCGGCGAACAGCCGAGCAAATTCTTCTCGATCGGTGACCCGGTTGATGCCGACGTCGATCACTGTGCTGCCCGCCTTCACATACTCGCGCGTGACCATGCCAGCGCGGCCAATGGCAGCAACCAGAATATCGGCGCGCCGGCATACTTCCTTTAGATCGCGCGTCTTCGAATGGCAAACGGTCACGGTCGCGTTTTGATTGAGCAGCAGCATCGCCACCGGCTTCCCGACGATGTCGCTGCGACCGATGACGACGGCTTCATGACCGGCAACGTTAATTCCACTGCGCTGGAGAATTTCCATCACTCCGGCCGGAGTGCAAGGAACAAGACCGGGCCGTTGCGTCGACACATTGCCAACATTCATCGGGTGAAAGCCATCAACATCTTTTCGCGGATCAACCGCCAGCAGAACTTTCTTGGAATCGACGTGGCCGGGAAGCG
>JANYKL010000094.1 GCA_025361625.1 Acidobacteriaceae bacterium | reverse complement strand
GCGGTTGAGCTGGTCAACCATCGTATTCAGCGTTTCTTTAAGCTGCAAAATTTCGCCGCGGACGTCGACCGTGATCTTGCGCGACAAATCCCCGTTCGCAATGGCAGTAGCAACTTCTGCAATGTTTCGAACCTGGCCGGTCAGATTGCTGGCCATGAAGTTGACGTTATCGGTGAGATCTTTCCATGTTCCACCGACCCCAGGCACCTGCGCCTGGCCGCCAAGCTTTCCTTCGGTTCCTACTTCGCGGGCCACGCGGGTTACTTCGCCGGCGAAAGCGTTGAGCTGGTCGACCATCGTGTTGATGGTGTCTTTAAGCTCGAGAATTTCACCTTTCACGTCGACAGTGATTTTGCGGGACAAGTCGCCTCTGGCGACGGCAGTCGTAACTTCGGCGATGTTTCGCACCTGGGCCGTGAGGTTGCCGGCCATGGCGTTTACGGAGTCGGTGAGATCCTTCCACGTTCCCGCCACGCCAACGACGACGGCCTGACCACCGAGCTTTCCGTCGGTGCCAACTTCGCGGGCCACGCGCGTCACTTCTGAAGCGAAGGAGCGGAGCTGATCCACCATGGAGTTGATGGCTTCTTTGAGCTGCAGGATTTCGCCGCGCACATCGACCGTAATCTTGCGCGAGAGATCTCCGCTGGCCACGGCGGTTGCGACCTCTGCGATATTTCGGACCTGGCCAGTCAGGTTACTGGCCATCGAATTCACCGAATCGGTAAGATCTTTCCAGGTCCCGGCCACTCCCGGGACGACCGCCTGGCCGCCAAGTTTTCCGTCAGTACCAACTTCTCGCGCCACGCGCGTCACCTCGGCAGTGAACACGCCAAGCTGTTGAATCATGGTGTTAACGATGGTCGCCGATCGCAGAAACTCGCCTTCCAGAGGGCGGCCATCGACGTCTAACCTTACGGTTTGAGTTAAATTTCCCTGAGCGACGCCGGCGATGGCTCGTGTTACTTCAGCAGTTGGACGGAGCAAATCTTCGACCAGCGTGTTAACTGAAACTTCGATATCTCCCCAAGCCCCTTTGGCTTCGTGAAATCGAGACCGCTCTCGGGTTCTGCCTTCTTTGCCTACAACCTGCCCCACGCGCTTTAACTCTTGTGCCATCTGCTGATTAGCGGCTACGATTTCATTGAAAGTATCGGCAATTTTGCCCTCTAGACCAGTCCACGAACCGGGCAGCCTTACTGAAAAATCGCCGTCCCGCATCGTCTGCAAGCCAGCGAGAATTACGCTGAGGTCTGGATTCCCAATGAGAACGGAGTGCCCGTTCTTCTTTACGTCTGCTCTCAGGAGCGCTTGTTCATTGTCGCCGTTTGCTACTGCGGCAGTGCTGCCATTGCCCCGCGCGGGAACCCGATCGCGACTATTTCGCTTCATTTTCATTTTTCTCCAGCATGGAAGGAAAGCGGGTGTCAGATTCTAAGGCGAGGTTCGGCTCCGTTCGCGCCTCCTCCGCGACGTTGCGGAAGAGGCGTTTACTGACGAGCCGCACCGAATCCCACCGAGTGTGTCCAAAAGTCGCCCTACGGAAAAATCCGTACTAAAGTCCCTGTTTATCACGAATAATCGGTTGTAGGCTGTAGGGTTTTTACTGTAGCCAAAGAGTTCCATCGTTAGCGGCGGGCGGCTCGCGTTGCGGTATTTCGGCAGGCGACCCGTGAGATGCACCATTGCTTTCAAATCAGAAGCGTGCGGTCTAGCTCAAGACTAAGATAAACGCGCGAATAATTCCGGCCTTTTTACTGATGAGCTCTGTGCTCTGCCTTTGGGATCGTCGCCTAGCCGGAGCTTCGATCGTAACTTCGACCTCTGCGCCCGGTTTTAAACCAACTTTTTCCCCGCCACTTTTTGTCAACGTATTTTCTATCCGGATTTCCTTATAAAGGTCGTCAGCCCTGTCGACAGCGATCTGAGCCTTTTCCGGCTCGTTCGCGGAAACTGGGTTGATGATTTTTTCGACTGTCCCGGGAAGAGTTATTTTAGGTTTGTCGCTCATGGGCCCCCAGAGGTATGTATGAAAACACACTTCCACCGCAGTCACAAACGATTTTCTGCCTGTGTGCGGTGGAAGGCTAAACCTCTGTTTTCGGTGTTCTAGGCCCCGCAAGCCACGCTCGGATGTCGCCTAGCCTTCGGTTCCGGTAGAAGCTGTAGAAGGCATGCTGGTGACAGTGTTTCGAATCTTGCTGCCAGCGCTAGAAGCGGATTGAACGACTCGGTTTTTTATGTCGCTGACTTTTTCGGAGACAGTGTCGCGGGTCTCGGTGCCAGGAGCTGGGGCAAATAGAATTCCTAGTCCAACGCCGATTCCAGCGCCCATTAGAAAACCGCCAACCCGCGCGGGCCATTGATTCCTCGGCTGGAACCTGTCTGTCATGGATTCGAGCCGATCCATGACGTTTTCATATTGATCGGAGACGCGATTTTTCACGTCACTGTATTTGTCCGTTACGTGCTCGGAAACATCGCCGAAATTATCACGGAATGTGTCGCTAATCGTGCTGCGAACTTTGGGATCGGTGAGAAGAAGACCAAGTTTTACGGCCCCGCGCGCCCAGTTCTGCACTTTCCTGCTATTGCCCATAGTTATTCCCCTTTCGCATTTGTGGTAAGAGTTCACTCTAACCAGGCCTTGATCTTCAGAATATCGGTTGACTCGTGTAGACAGGATGAAGGATGCCTGTACGAACGCGCGCCACAAGAAACCGGCAGCCTGTGGAAAAACTTACTTAATATCTTTCATAGGTAGCAGGGTTCCATAATCGCGTCCCGAGGGATCGACCGCCCGCGCGATCACTCCAGCAAAGGCGTCTTTTAACTCAGGGTACTTAGTAACCAGCGCCTTGATCACCGCCATGTTGTCCTGAAACACGCGCGCATTGTCGTTTATATCAGCCACTTGATAGCGTACAACCACGTCGAGATCATTCGCCACGGTTAACGGGAAGACTTCGCTGAGGTGGAAGGTTTTCCCGCCGGCATTGAGATCCACCGTTTTTCCATCGACTGGCATATCTGGAGGCTGTGATGAGCGCGATTCATCGTATAACTTATCGGTCGCCAGTGTGCTCATGAAATCGACCGGAACGGACAGTGCCGTCACTTCGATGTAGTAAAGCCAGGCGTTGTGCGTCTGACTCTTAGCCTTGTATTCCTTGGCCTTCTGCGAATACCAGCCCGCATCGTGGCCAGCGGCTTGCGAAGATTTTGGGTAATAGCCCGCCAATTTCCAGTCATTTGCGACCTGCTGCAATATCAGGCTAAGAGTGATCGGGGTCTTGCCGCCAGTTACATCCAGAATGGTGACAGCATATTTTCCTGGAGGCAGATTATTAAGAATAAATACGGCGCTCTCTTTGGTTTGGCCATTAGCGCCGAATACCCCGCAAAGAAATTCTCCCCGAGTAAGTGGCTGCGTGCCTTCGGCAGTAAGCAAAAACGGCGGGCGAAGCACGGCTTTTGCGCCGCTGAGTGAGGGTTGGTTATCTTTTACGGCACTTTCTATTCCCGTAAAGTTCGATGCGACCGCGCTGATCGAGTTCTGCTTAAGCGAAGCTGTGTCGCCTTTCGCCGACATGTCGAAATATCGCCTGGCAGAGCTTTCAATCGTAGTCCGCGCACCGCTGTCCATGTCTGCGGCGGTTTGGCAACTCTGTGCATAGGCTGTCGAAGCTGAAACCAAAAGGCCTACTGAAGCCCAGCCAAAGACCATAGCAATCATTTTGGATGCGATCTTTTCCGGTGCGCCCTTCCTTAATACGCTCTTCAAAGTCACCCTCCACCTCGCATTTTACGCGTGTTGCAACCTGGCTTCGCATAAATCGGGATACCTTTGCCGATAGCTACGTATCGCAGCCAATTTATCCAGTCCACACAATTCCATTAAAGGATTGATGCAAGAATAATGCCACGGCCGCGTTCTTCAAGCGGTGCTAGAATTGCATCAGTAGCGGCTTTGGCAAGGCATTTGCGGAGCGCTAACCGGATCGGATCCCTTTAATGTTGCGACGATTGAGCTGGGTGATTTGGGGAATGTTGCTGGTCACCCCGGCTGTAAAAGCCCAGACCCCCTCTCCTGAAGCGCCTGCACCCGCCGTAAAGTCAGTTCCAGCTCACAAGCCACGCGGTGGAGCGGCTGCCACTACCTCCAGGAAAAGGACAAAAAAGACTGCGAAAACTCCGAAACCGGCGGCCTTGCCGGCGTTACCCGGTGGCCCATTGCGCCAGTTGCCGATGGATCAGATTCCTTCCACGCCGGCAACAGTAACCTACCAGGGCGGAATGCTCTCAATATCGGCAAAAAACTCGCCTCTTAGTGACATATTGCGCGAAATTCGCAAGTTAACCGGTGCCGCCATTGAAATTCCACCCCAAAATTCAGGATCAGACGAGCGTGTCATCACTCACCTCGGGCCTGGAACGCCGCGGGACGTGCTCGTTTCTCTGCTCAACGGCTCCTCTTACAATTACGTGATGTTGGGCTCAAGCTCCGATCCCAACATGATTTCGAGCATCATTCTCACCTCCAAAACTTCAGGACAAGGAGACACGCAGGCGGCAGTGAATGTCGTGCCAATGAATCCTCCGCCTGGCGTGGTGATGCCCCCGCATCCGATTCCGGCACCTCAACCTTTTAATCCGCAGATGGGGCGCCAAGGACCTGCCGGCAACGGCGAAACGCCAGACGAATCTAGTACCGAGGAAGCGCAGCAGGACAACAGCGCCGACGAGAACACGAATGCGGAGGACCAAGCGCAACAGCAACAGCAAGAGCAGCCAGGGCAAGTCGACTTGAACGGCGGACAGCAACCACAAGATCCCAATCAGCCGAATGCAGGACCGAAGACGCCAGAGCAGATTCTAGAAATGCTGCGCCGTCAACAACAGCAGCCGCCTCAACCGCAACCGCCTCAGCAGCAGTGATTTGCCCTACGAGCGCGAGATTTAGTTTGTAGATTGCGTACCTGCGAAAATAGTCAGCAAGCGGGAACGTCAGTCACCACTCATGCGACTCTGCTGGGGTACCAAGGTACGCAGAGGGACGCGAGCCGGGCGCGATGGGTTGACTGCGGTCAAGATAAAGGTGACCGACTGATAGGCTCCAAAAACTCCAAGAGCAACGCTTAAAAGCGCGGTAAAGCTGACGACGAATACCGTAAGTAATGCGTTCACTGGCTGGCCCTTGTCGCAAACACACGTCTAAGCTGGAGTCTGCAAAGTTTGTTTAATGTACGCGTATTTGACCCTCTTATCTGTTAACAACTAAGATACGAGAATCGAACTGCGCATCTCCACTCTCCAATATTTCCAGGGACTCGTCCACATTACGGAAGTCCATTAAGTTTTTTGTCAATGACCATCACCCGGATTTCGGTGCGCGGCGCGCGCCAGCATAACCTGAAGAATATTGACGTCGAAATTCCTCGCAATTCTTTGACGGTCATTACGGGGCTGAGCGGTTCCGGCAAATCTTCGCTTGCCTTCGACACGATTTATGCGGAAGGGCAGCGACGTTACGTCGAGACTCTATCCGCCTATGCGCGGCAGTTCCTCGATCAGATGGAGCGTCCCGATGTCGATTCGATCGATGGGCTGAGTCCGTCAATCTCGATTGAGCAAAAAACGACCAGCCGCAGCCCGCGTTCGACCGTTGGCACCATCACTGAAATTTACGATTATTTGCGGCTGCTCTATTCGTCGATCGGAACTCCGCATTGCCCGAATTGTGGCAAACCGATCACTCGGCAATCGGCCGAACAAATCGTGCAGCGCGTGCTGGCGCTGACTCCGGACGATCGTGTGATGATCATGGCGCCCATTGTTCGCGGGCGCAAAGGCGAGTTCAAAAAAGAGATGGAGAAGCTGGTCCAACACGGCTTCTCTCGCGCCCGCGTCGATGGTGAACTGGTCAGCCTTGAAGACGATCTTGCGCTCGACAAACGCAAGAATCACACCATTGAAGTCGTCGTCGATCGCCTGCTGGTGAAGCCGGGGATTGAGACCAGGCTCGAACAGTCGGTAGCGCTGGCGATGAAACTCGGCGGGGGCCTGGTGCTGGTGGCAGTCGTGAACGGCGAAGAGACGCTCTACTCTTCGCGGTTGGCTTGTCCGGATTGCGGAATTAGCGTTCCACAACTCGAGCCGAGATCGTTTTCGTTTAACAGTATGTATGGCGCTTGCCCCGACTGTCATGGCCTGGGGAGCCGCTACGATCTTGATCCGGCGAAAGTCATCGTCGATTGGTCGAAGCCATTGCTTGATGGGGGACTGGGGCCGGGCTCGTCATCCCAGAACCTTGTGCATGGACTGAACCTGGTGGCGCGAGCTTACGCAATCGATTTATCGACTCCATTCGAAAAATTTCCAGACAAAATTCAAAATTTGCTTTTGAACGGTGACCCGCAACGTCGCGGGAAGACCGGATTTCTGGGGATTCTCGGCTACTTGCGCCAGAACGTAGACTCGTCGGGGTCGGATACCTATCGCGAGTACATGCAGGACTACATGACCGCGACACTGTGTCCGGTGTGCCATGGCAAACGCCTGCGGCCAGAAAGCCTTGCAGTCAGAGTGAATAGCATGTCGATCGCCGATTTCACCGATTTGCCTATTCAGCGTTCGCTCGATGCCGCCAAGAAAATTCGCCTGACTGGTCGCGATGCGGCGATTGCCAGCCGCATACTGCATGAGATTACCGAGCGGCTGCAATTTCTCTACGACGTGGGTCTCGGCTATTTATCACTGGCGCGATCGGCGGCCACGCTCTCTGGAGGAGAAGGTCAGCGCATCCGTCTCGCAACGCAGATCGGATCGAAGCTTCGCGGCGTGCTTTACGTGCTCGACGAGCCGTCGATCGGACTTCATCATCGCGATAACGGCCGCTTGCTCAAGGCGCTTGAGAATTTACGTGACCTGGGCAACACTGTACTCGTCGTCGAGCACGATGAAGAGACGATCCGACGAGCCGATTACGTCATCGATCTTGGGCCGGGTGCGGGGCGACATGGGGGAGAATTAGTTGCGAGCGGTACTCCGGCAGAAATTATGGATTCTCCTGCGTCGGTGACCGGAGCCTACATTTCGGGAAGACAACGAATTGCGATGCTTCCCGAGCGGCGCAGCCCAAATGGCAAGGCAATTTCGATTTTTGGCGCTCGCGAAAATAATTTGAAGAACCTCGACGCAGTTTTCCCGATGGGCTTGATGACGGTTGTCACGGGAGTGTCGGGCTCAGGTAAATCGACCCTGGTCAATGACATTCTTTATCGGGCGCTGGCCAAGCAACTGTATCGTTCTCGGGAAGAACCGGGCACTCACAAATCGATTACTGGAGCGGATCTGATCGATAAAGTCATTCGCATTGATCAATCGCCGATCGGACGGACGCCACGCTCGAATCCGGCCACTTACACGGGAATTTTTTCTGCGGTGCGCGATCTATATGCCATGCTGCCAGAATCACGCGAGCGCGGATACAAGACGGGTCGGTTTTCTTTCAATGTGCCGGGAGGTAGATGCGAGTCGTGTCTTGGAGGGGGACAGCGGCGCATCGAAATGAATTTTCTCCCCGATGTGTACGTGCAGTGCGAAATCTGCGGCGGGCGTCGCTATAACCATGAAACTCTGTCCGTCTGCTATAAGGGCTATTCCATAGCCGACCTGCTCGAGATGCCAGTGTCGGATGTGTTAGGAATTCTTGAGAACATTCCGCAGGTGAAGCCGAAGCTTCAGACGCTAGTCGATGTCGGGCTCGGCTACATCCACCTCGGGCAATCAGCCGTGACCCTTTCAGGAGGCGAGGCGCAACGTATCAAGCTGGCGCGCGAACTCAGCAAGCGGCAGACGGGCAAGACTCTTTATTTGCTCGATGAGCCAACTACTGGATTGCATTTTGACGATGTGCGCAAGTTGCTCGACGTGCTGCATCGCCTTACTGATCTTGGAAACACAGTCATCATTATTGAACACAATCTGGACGTCATCCGAAACGCCGATTGGATTGTCGATCTCGGGCCGGAGGGCGGAGAAGAGGGTGGGCGCATCGTTGCCCAGGGCACGCCCGAGCAGGTGTCACGAGTGAAAAAATCCTATACCGGTCAGGCTTTGGTTGAATATTTTAGTGCGTCGTGGAGGAACGCACAAAGGCTGAGGGCAGACAAGGGCGTGCTTGCTCAGGCAACCACCGAGGCTCTCGCGTGAGTTCTCCTGAAGATCAGTTTTCCATCCCTGCCGCGGATCCAGTCGATCCTGCGGTTGAGCAGCCCCCGCCGACCCACGCTGCTCCTCCCTCTCTGCCCATTGCGCTTAGTTCCGGCCAACCCGGAACCATATTGTGCAATCCATCGTTGGCCGTAGTGCTTCCTCCCCTTTCGGAAACTCCACCGTTAGTCGCAGTTCCAGATCCAGCATGGAACGGATGGGACTTGGTGCGGTTGACCTGCATCACCATGGTTGCGCTTTTTGTAGGAGTGTTTGCCGTTTTGCTGATCGCGCGCCCGACTCTATTTCCACAGCGCAGCCTGGTTGATATCGCCCGCAATCCGTTGATCGCTGTTGCAGGACAGTCGCTCGGGTACCTGCTCGTTCTTACCTATATGTATTTCCTCGTCACGCGAGAGCGGCAGCGGCCGGATTTTTTAAATGCCATCCACTGGAACTGGCCGCGGAAACTCGCAATTTATGTAGTGGTCGGATTCGTGCTTTCGTTCGCGCTGCAAGGGTTGGCGCATTTTTTGCCCATCCCAAAACAGTTGCCTATCGATAGCTTCTTCCAGACCCCGGCTGAGGCCTGGAGTCTGGGGCTGCTGAGCATCACTCTCGCCCCGCTGATGGAAGAACTTTATTTTCGCGGTTTTCTATATCCCGTCCTCGCGCGAAGGCTGGGTTTTACTGCCAGCGTTTTGATCACCGCCCTCGCCTTTGCTCTGCTGCATGGTGCGCAGCTGCAGTTTTCCTGGGGAGCAGTGCTGATAATTTTTGTGGTAGGACTGGTGCTGACCATAGTGCGCGCCAAAACCAATTCAGTCGCCGCGGGCATGATCATTCACATGGCGTACAACGCAACAATCACGCTGGCAATGTTCGCCGCTACGGACGGCTTCCGCCATCTCGAAAAGCTGAATCAATAAGCGAGTTCGGGCGCTGTCTTGACCGCGAGTACTGTCGGTATCCCCCGTGCTATCGTAGGATTTCATGTCTAGCGAGCGACAGGAGTTGCTAAAAATATTGGCACAAAAATCGTTCCGGCTTGGTGAGTTCAAACTTGCTTCCGGTGGAACGAGCGACTACTACATCGATTGCCGCACTACCACCCTCGACGCGCGCGGCGCTCAACTCACGGGGCAAGTATTTCTTGAAGTCATTCGCGAGCAGGGATGGGAGGCAGAAGCGATTGGGGGACTAACGATGGGCGCCGATCCCATTGTGGTTTCGACCTCGATTGCGAGCGGAAGGATTCACGGTTTTCTGGTGCGCAAGGCAGAGAAGCAGCACGGAACGGGGCAGCGCATTGAAGGTTTCCGGAAAAAGGGTGCACCCGTCGTGATTGTCGACGACGTGTGCACAACGGGAGGCTCGACCGTGCAAGCAATCGAAGCGGCACGAGCGTTTGGATTCGAAATCATTGGTGTGATGTGTCTGGTGGAGCGACGAGATGCAAACGGCCGCCCCGATGTCGAAAAGGCCGCGGCTCCCGCAAATTTCATAGCGATTTTTACCGCCAACGATGTGCGCAAAGAACACTTGTCTTTGAACGCCTAGAGCATAAATCCCCGCTCGAGTTAGCAGCGAAATCAGGAGTAAGAGCGTCTAATTGAGATATCTATGATTGAGACTGTGGAGTGGACTAAATCCGGCGTGGTCTTCATTGATCAGACGAAGCTGCCGACCGAAGAAGTGTATGTAACCTGCACAACGCACGTGCAGGTGGCGGATGCAATCCGGAACATGATTGTGCGTGGCGCTCCCGCGATTGGCGTCTCTGCGGCAATGGGCATCGCGCTCGGCGTGAAGAGCTCGAAGGCCGAGACATCGGGCGAATTGAAAAAAGAGTTTGATCAAATCTGCAAGCTCATGGGTGAGACCCGGCCGACCGCAGTGAATTTGTTCTGGGCGATTCGGCGCATGACCGACAAGTTTGAATCGCTCTCCCAGCGTTCGGTTACGCAAATTGTAGAGAGCCTTATTGAAGAAGCGAAGCGCATGCACGCCGAAGATATCGCAGCAAATCGGGCTATGGGAAAGCACGGCGCAACGCTGATGCCTGCAAGCGGAGGAGTGCTCACGCACTGCAACGCGGGGTCGCTTGCGACCGCGGGCTACGGCACCGCGCTCGGTGTTATTCGTGCCGCAGTTGAAGCAGGCAAAAAAATTCATGTCTACGCCGACGAGACCCGCCCGTTCTTGCAGGGTGCGCGCCTGACGGCGTGGGAACTGATGAAAGATGGCATCCCGACGACCGTCATCTCCGACAATATGGCGGGCGTAATGATGCAAAAGGGCAAGATCGGAGCGATCGTGGTTGGAGCCGATCGCATCGCAGCTAACGGCGATGTAGCCAACAAGGTTGGCACCTACACGGTCGCAGTTCTGGCTAAAGAAAATGGAATTCCGTTTTATGTCGCCGCGCCTTTATCAACTGTCGATCTCGGAACGCCCGACGGAAGCAAAATTCCGATTGAGCAGCGTAATCAGAGAGAGATCACGCACATCGGCGGCAAGCAGATGACACCCGATGGCGTGGGTATCGAAAATCCGGCATTCGACGTGACGCCAGCAAAGTACGTCACCGCTATCATCACCGAGAGAGGGATAGCTCGGGCGCCTTACCAGCACTCACTCAGCACATTGGCGCATCAAATCTCCAAAGAACAGGAGAAAGTGGAAGTATAGATTCGGCAAATGTAGAGGCGGACTAGCCCCACTATTGATGGCGATCGCTCGGCGACCATGGTAAATCCTCAGTCCCAGTTGTCAGAGATTTCAAAAAACACGCTCGTATTCGAAAGCGTTGGGAAATCCATCCGCGTGGATGCGTACGTGCCTCAAGCTTCAGGAGGCTCGCTCCCTGCTGTGATCGCGCTTTATGGCTCCGGAGGAAATGTTGCCGGCATGGAGCGCTACGCGGGGGTTCTCGCCAGCAAAGGCTTTGCCGTTTACCTTCTGCATTATTTCGATCGCACCGGCACGCAGTATGCCGACAAGCAGATCATCTTCCGTAACTTTCCGCTCTGGATGAAGACTTTGTGGGACGCGATCAGCTTCGTTGAGAAGCAACCCCAGGTCGACGCGTTGCGCATTGCACTCCTCGGATTTTCTCTCGGCGCCTTTCTGTCGCTCGCCAACTCCTCGATCGATCCTCGCGTGAAGATTGTTGTCGAGTTTTTCGGCGGGCTGCCGAAGGAGATGAAACTCTTCATGCGCCGCTTGTGTCCTGTGCTCATACTGCACGGCGAGAAAGATGCAATCGTCCCGGTAGAAGAGGCCTATGACTTGCAAAAGTTATTGGAAAAGAAAAAAGTTCCTTACGAAATGAAGATTTATCCGGCGGCTGGACACGGCTTCGATCTTGAAACATGGAACGACGCAGGCCAGCGCAGTTTGGAATTTCTGCAAAAGCACTTAGCGCCAGCGATGTGAGAGTCTGCTCTGCCGTTACAAGCTTGCAAAGCCTTTAACCCTCAATTAACCTAGTCTTCTTACGATAGGCGCCCACGCGAGAACGATCGAGCCGGGATGGCGGAACTGGCAGACGCAGCGGACTCAAAATCCATTTTCAGGCAGGAGCACCGACGCGCAGGATTTTGCACTGAGCGTCAAAACCCCAAAATTGACTGCCTTTCTCGCGACCTGAGAGTCGCAGCAACCCGCATTGAGGCGCAGTGGTGGAAAATTGCAAGTGACACCAGAACTGACACCGGGACACCATAAGCTGAGCGCCAGAAACCCACATGTCCGATTTCTATGAGCATGGCGGTCCTCTGCGTAGTTAGAATTGAGGCGGCACGCGGCGTGCCATCAGATTGGTTGGCCACGGAGCATGTTTTGCAGCTCCCCCTGTTGATTTCCACTTCGTGTTGGGCGGCCCATACGCTAGGAATTGAAATCCCCCGTGGAAATCGGAAATCCTCGATCGTCTTCGGAACGTAGAATTTTGCATAATTAGTTTCGCCACCAAGCAAGCGACTTGCGAGAGGAATTCCAGTAGAAATTAAATGGATCACATTTCTCGTCGATGACACTGAACGCCCGGGAATCCGCCGTATTCTTCCGCCGCGCGGGGTGCAGGTTCGACGGAGTATCTGACGCACATAATGAAGGCGTTTACGGAGGGTCTAGGTGTCGAGTCGGAACGAAAAAAGGGAGCGCTTCAAGATGAGGACAACCTGGGGTGTCGGAATCAGGAAACGTCCGTTAGAAAGCTTCAGATTCAGCAATGCGAGAGCTGCGGGATTTATGTTCGAGCCGTTACCGGCAACAGCTGCGCCGCCTTGGGCGCCAGTTTGTCCTGCGAATAATGC
>JANYKL010000087.1 GCA_025361625.1 Acidobacteriaceae bacterium | reverse complement strand
AGCCCAGATGGAACGCCGACCGCTGGGGGCGGTCGAACATTGTCTCGAGATAGACTTCGTCGACTAGCACCCGCGCTCCAACTCGAGCCGCCATCTCACCGACTTGTCTCATCGTGTTGTCATCGGTCAAAACGCTGCTCGGATTATGGAGATTGCATAGGACGACCAGCTTCGTCTGCGGAGTAAGCTTCCGTTCAACCTCTCCTAGCCCAATCCTGCAGCCTTTCTCCGCGAGTCGCTCGAAGCGATTGATTCTAACTCCGATGTGCTCCAGAATGTTCAACAGCGGATCATAAGTCGGGCGCTCCACTAAGACTTCGTCACCGCGATGAAGCAACGCGGTGAGTGCGATGAAGTTGGCCATCGACGTACCGAGAGTGTAGACGAGGCACTCTTCAGCCACCTCGGCCTTAGCCGACAGCTTTTGAATGAGCGGCGGGTATCCGTAAGGCCCAGTGCCGCCAATCTCGAGGTCTTGGATGCGAACCGGCAATTCAGCCAGCGGGTAATCCATTACCCCGCTGGCGGCGAGGCTAAAACGGGCATTGGAGCGCAACTTAGCCCAGGCGAGATAGCGCAAGGGTGCCTCGGGGCGGGAATCACTTGGCAAGATCACTCTCCTGGTTACGAATATAAATGGAGGCAAACAAATTAGAGATTCGACGATGGACTATGCCGTTGCTTGCTCCACAACCAGTAGACGGGAACCCCCAGGAGCAGCAGAGCGAAACCGATCAAGCTATTTTGTGGATATCGGTAGACAGTGTTTCCGACCACCCACCAGCAGAGGCCGACAAAAATGATCGTGCTCACTGGATGCCCGGGCACGGGATAGCCATCTCTGGCGGTCATCTTACCCCGCGCGGCACGGCTGCGAAACACGAAGATCGTGGTCGCTGTCAGGCCGAAGAAGAGGAAGTCCATGGCGATGACGTAGTTCAAGATTTGTTCGTAACGGCCGGTG
Source organism: Acidobacteriaceae bacterium (assembly GCA_025361625.1). GTDB lineage: Bacteria > Acidobacteriota > Terriglobia > Terriglobales > Acidobacteriaceae > Acidiflorens. Next base: position 14,230 of record JANYKL010000087.1, on the reverse strand, counting down.
AGAGCGATAACCATCGTCCAGATACTTTGCAAAACGATAGCTATAACCGGCACGCGTGTATGTGGATGGAGCCAAGCCACTGCGCGAAAAAATAGTCCGTCATCGGCCATCGCAAAGTAAACGCGAGGCGCTGTCAGAATCGACTGACTGAGAAACCCGAAAGTGGAGATCGCAATCGCGGCGGCCACAAATGTTGCGCCCCACGGGCCAAAAGCAAGGCGCATCACCGATGTCGCCGGGGTTGCCGTTGCCGCAAGACCTTCGGGCCCCAGCGCGCGCAAGCACACCCAATTGACTCCGAGATAGAGCAGTACAACTCCAAGCACTCCGAGCAAAAGGCCGCGCGGCAGGTTCTTCTTTGGCTCTTTCACTTCTTCAGCGAGAAAATTTGCCGTCTGCCATCCGCCGTAAGCGAACAGCACCGGAACCATGGCGCCGCCGAAAGATGAAACTGACCATTGCCGGTCTGCTGCTGAGGAAGTGACAACATGTTTGCCCGCTAAAGTTGCCCCTGCAATCACCAAGGCGGCAATGGCGACAATCTTCAATGCCATCAATATGCTTTGCGTGCGCCCACCCGTTTTTACTCCGAGACAATTAATTAACGTCAAGATTCCAAGGGTTGCCGTGGCGATTGTCCAGTCCCTGGCGTGTATCCCGGTTAGTTCGAGAAAATAGCGGGCGAATGTGATCGCCACAGCGGCCATGCCTCCCGTTTGAATCACGAGCAACAGAACCCATCCGTATAGAAACGCAATCGCTGGGTGATAGGCCTCGCGAAGGTATGCATACTGACCGCCGACGGCTGGCAAGGTTGCGGCCAACTCTGCCCAGATGAAAGCGCCGCCAATACCAACTACGCCGCCGAGGATCCACGCCCCCAAGATGAGAGCAGGAGTGTGCACCTGTCGCGCAACCACGTAAGGATTGATGAAAATACCTGAGCCGACGATCCCGCCCATGACCAGCATGGTGACGTCAAAAAGCCCCAGACGGCGGGCGAGGCCGGGCGGCTTGATCGATGCCTTCTCCGCGCTAGGAGGGTCAGTCACTGAATTCGAATTATTGAGTTGACGCTTTTTCGCCAGGCGCAAAGGGCCAGCTCGATTGCATGTACGACCAGACCATGAACACTACAAACCCCGTAAGCAGCGTCGCCAGGCCGATTTTGATGTAGAGCCATCCCGAAGTCAGAAAAATATAAGCCCACCCAAAAAAAGCAATCACGATGGGGACGGGGTAAAACCACATCTTGTAAGGCCGCGAGCTGTCCGGAAATTTTTTTCGTAAGAGCGGGACGGCGAATAGCTGCCCGAGAAACTGAACCAGGATTCTGGTCGTGATCAACGCGCTCACCAACTGATCGAGCTTCAGAAAAGCGGCGGCAATCGATACTCCGCCCAAAACCAGCAGCGAAAATTGAGGGTAGTTTTTTGTGGGATGCAGCTTCGCGAACGGCTTAAAAAAATATCCGTCCAAAGCTGCGGCATAGGGGACTCTCGAATAGCCCAGTAATAGCGCGAACACCGAGCCGAACGCTGCCCAGAGAATCAGGAGGGTGACGGCGATGGCTGCCCCCCGCCCATACAGACGCTCCATAAATTCAGAGATGATGAAGCTGGAGTGAATGCCTTCGCGCCATGGCACAACTCCCATGACCGCGAGATGCAGTGTGAAATATGCGATACAGCAAATGAGAAGCGAGTAGAGAATCGAGCGTGGCACGACATAGCCAGGATTTTCAACTTCGTCGCCGATGTAACAAACATCGTAATACCCAAGATAGTTGTAGACGGCAATCAAGGTGGCGCTGCCGAGTCCGAGTACAAAGCCGCGATTGAACGCGAGCGCTCCGGGAGGAAAATCGAAGGCGCGGCGCACATCGAAGTGCGGAAAGCCGGTGACGATGACTGCAAGCATGGCCAGCATGGTGCCGATCCACAGGGTACGGGTCACCGTGCTTAAAAAAGTTATTTTGCGACATAAGAGCAGTAAAGCGACTGCTCCGGCGGCGACCGCGACATATTGTTGGCCTCGCGGTGTAAGGCCAGGCCAAAGATAGGCTGAGTAACTGCCGAAGCCAATCATTCCTGAGGCAATCTCGAGCGGTCCACTTAAAACAAACTGCCAGATAAAGAGGAAAGCCATGAGGCGTCCCCAGCTGTCTTTGCCGTAAGCCTCTCGAAGAAAGTGGTAGCTGCCGCCGGAACCCGGCAATGCCGCGCCCAGTTCGCTCCAGATCAAGCCGTCCGAAATGACGATGACTGCACCAGTCAACCATCCGAGCATGGACTGCGGTCCGCCCATAGACGCCATCAAAAGCGGGATGGTGATGAAAGGGCCGACGCCGACCATATTTGAGATGTTGAGCGCTGTGGCGTCAAGCAGGCCGAAGGCGCGGGTCAGGTGAGCGGGCTTGTCTATCGTCATCGAGAGTGAGGGGCCACGGCCGGGGTCGCCAAGTTACAGAGTCGCCAAATTATAGAATAGAGACGGCGCGAAATTTATATTTGTTCAAAATTCTGTGGTGCATACGTTGCCACCTAAGGGACACGAATTGTTCTACTATTCGCCATGTCTCTAAGCCGTTTCACCTAGAAGGGATACAGTATTCTAACGATCCCACCTCGACGCGTATTCTATTCTCAATCTCAAAGAAAGAAAGATTGTGAAACTGTGGCGGAGGCGGGCAAGAACCACGAAGAGGAAGTCAGAGACCAACTAAACCGGCTTTTGGCAGAACAGATTGAGAGTTTGAAAAAACAGACGTTTGGCGGCCTCGACCAAGCGGGTTTGAAGGAAGAGGAAGGACGCCTTAAACGTATTCGTGAACTGTCTGCCGATTATCTCGCCATTCTGAAGAAAAAGAATTCTTAGTTCCTTACTTCGACTGCAGTTTCTATTTTTATCTCGTTGTACAGAAACCAGAATCCGCACCAAATCCTCAAACAGTCACGTTACCAGCAAGCGTTTGACGATCAACCTTCCACTTAATCCATCGGAACAGAGACGGCTGGAATTCAAGTAAGAGCCGAGATTCACGTAAAAGAGCAGAACCCCTTGATGAAGAAATTCGTATCGCGAATTCGGGCTCGCAATTCTCTTTGCCCGCGGGCTTCACAGAAGTCTCCGCCGTGTTTCATCTCCTGCCATCTCGTCCGTCTCGCCAGTCGCGCGAAAGTAAAACGATCGCAAATCTTGAGCGGTCTCGCCATCTCCAACTCTTCGATCGGCGAGAACTGCCCCGCGATGCAGCAGCAGAAGCCTGTCTGCTACCGCGGCAGTCTCAGCAAAGTTGTGGGTCGCTAGCAGAATTGCAGTCCGCTCTGCTGTAAGGGCTCGAATCGTCTTCCAGAAGTGCGCCGTGTTGGCAGCGTCGAGACTGCGAGTGGGTTCATCAAGAAGTAGAATACTTGGGCGCTTCACCAGCGCCCGGGCAATCCCGAGCCTCTGATACATTCCGCTCGAAAATTTTACGACCAGCGTATCTGCCTGTTGCTCAAGCGCTGTATCGGCGAGAACCTCGCTGATTCGTTGCCTGCGTTCTTCTCGGGGGACTTCGTCCAAAGAAGCGAAGAACTCGAGATTCTCACGCGCGGAGAGCCGCGGAAAGAATGAGCGCTCGGTAGCAATGGCAATCCCCACTTTGCGCCGCACCTGCAAAGCATCCCGACTTGCGTCGTGGCCTTCGACGTAGACCACGCCGGTATCAGGCAGTAGAACGGTTGAAATTAATTTGAGAGAGGTAGTTTTGCCACTTCCGTTTGGGCCGAGAAGCGCCAGCACCTCGCCGCGCTTGGCAGAAAACGAAACATCTTTCAGTGCGATCGTCTCGCCAGCCTGTTCGCGACCGAGCCAGTTAAATAGGGCGGGGCGATGGCGAAAAATCTTGCGAACAGATTCAAAAACCACTGCTTCCATAATACGTAGGGCCGCAAGTATCGAAATTCATTGTCTGCTCCGAAGCGGCAAAGTCAGCGGCAAACTTTTCAGCAAAGAGCTTGTATTATAAAGGCGATCCGCATTTCAAATATTCGCTCGCAAGTCTATCCGTACAAGAATCCGCACCCACATTGCGGCCTCCCTGGCCGCTTTGAGAAGTAAGTTTATGTCGAGCCATGGTCTGTCATCTGAGACTGCATTTAAAATTTTGTGTCGCTTGTCACGAACTGTTTTCACGGCAGAAGAAATTACCGCCGTTTCATCGTGCAGTTTTGACGGAACCGACTGGAAAAAGATTATCCAGTTGGCGGAACACCACGGCGTCCTTCCGCTAGTTGCACGCAATTTGATCGAGTATTCCAAGCGCCTTCCTCCGGCGATCGAGAGCGAGTTGCAGGAGGCCCATAGGGTGAGCCTGATTCGCGGCCTGTGGTTCAGCAGCGAACTCGTAAGCATCATGCGGCGCTTCGAAGCCGAACAAATTCCGGCCTTGCCATTTAAGGGGCCCGTCCTAGCCCAATCCGCTTATGGCGACTCTGCTTTGCGAAATTTTTCTGACCTCGATTTCCTTGTCTCTGCCTCCAACGTGCAACGCGCGAAGCGCTCGCTCGCGGATATCGGGTACAGATCGTCGAAACAGCTATCTTCGGCTGTCGAACAATTCTGGCTGCGAAATGGTTATGAGCAGTGCTTCGACGGACCAGCTGGTCAACATCTGGTTGAATTGCAATGGGCGTTGTTGCCCCGCTTCTACTCCGTGGATTTGCCGGTCGAAGCGTTGCTTGCGCGCGCCCGAAACGTTACCGTTGGCAATAAGCGGATGCTTTGCCTCTCCCCCGAAGATTCTTTGCTAGCTCTGTCAATACACGCTGCTAAGCACCTTTGGGGACGCCTCATCTGGTTAGTCGATATCGCGGAAACCGTTCGCGCCGAAACCCTTGATTACAACTTGCTTCGTTCGAACGCAAACAAGCTTGGAGTGGCAAGGATGGTGGCGGTCACTTTCTGGCTGGCGCAAAGTCTTCTCGACTTAAGCCTACCGCCGATCGCACAGGAGATGATTGATCACGACCCCAACGTTGCGGCATTGGGTGAGCTGTTCGCCGATCGTATTTCTCGCTCGGCTACCTATAACTTCGAATCGACCGAATATTTCAAATTCATTTTCAGGTTGCGCGAAAGGCGGCGGGATCGTATTCGATATTCATGGCGACTTCTATCGACACCGGGGCAGAGCGATCTTGATGCGGTGAAGTTGCCGGAGGTGCTGTTCCCTTTGTATCGAATGGTTCGCGTCGCAAGACTACTCCGAAGGCGTAGCCGAAAGTTAGCGCCTGTTGCGAATCAGTGACTCTCGCCATCGCCCGGCGCCACGTCCGGAGTATCAACTTTTCTCGCGACCGATGTACCCTGGCTCAGCGGTTCCTGAAATTCACCAGGTTCTTTGCCGGCCAGAGCAACATTCATGAAGTCTATCCAGACCGGCAAAGCGGCGCGCCCGCCGGTTTCTTTCGCTCCCAGAGATTTCTTTTCGTCGTAACCGATCCACACCCCGCACGTAATTGTCGGAGAGAAGCCCACGAACCATGCATCGGTGAAGTCATTTGTAGTGCCGGTCTTTCCGGCCAGGGGGTAGGGCATCCGGGCTGCCGCCATTCCAGTACCGTGCAAAACAACTTCGCGCAGCATCGAAGTCATGATGCGAGCCGTGTGTGAACTTACGACATCTTTTATATCGGAATAATTTTCCTCCAGAATGCGGCCTTCGTAGTCTGTAACTTTAATGATGTACCGTGGAGCGACGCGCACGCCATCATTCGGAAACACACTATAGGCAGACGTTTGCTCGAGAAGGGTAATTTCAGCGGAACCGAGCGCCACCGGCAAGTATGCGGGGATAGGAGAAGTGATCCCGAAGCGCCGAGCGTAGTCGATGACATTCTTAATGCCGATGCGATCCGCCAATTTAAGGGCGGGAATATTTCGCGACTGCGCAAGCGCACGGCGCAACGTGATGGTTCCTTCAAATTTGCTGTCGTAATTGTGTGGAGTGTAAGGTCCCGACGCATTTTGGAAAGTAACAGGCGCATCCAGAATCGTATCGTCGGGCGTCGCGCCCTGGTCAATGGCAGCGGTGTAAACGTAGGGCTTAAACGACGATCCCACCTGGCGCAAAGCCTGCGTTGACCGGTTAAATTTCGAAAGATTAAAATTGCGCCCTCCGACCATGGCCTTGATGTCGCCCGTCGCATTATCAATAGCGACCAATGCGCCTTGCACGCCAGAATCCTGCTCAAGGGTGATCCGCGCTTTCGCATCAGGTTCGAAACCCAACAACTTCACATATACGATGTCGCCCAGGCGCAGCAATTCTGGAAGCTTCGCCTTTGACTTCGTCCACGCGAAATCCGTTGCTGTAATAGTTGCGCTATGCTGGCCAAAGCGAATGTCTGCGGACGCGGCCGTCACGCGCGTCACCAGTGCGTGCGTGTAAGAGTTGATCTCGCGCTCCGCATCCCAATCCGGATCCTGGTATTTGTCAATGTCTTGCCCCTGCGCCGCCACATTCAGCAGTTTGCCACGCCACCCGTGGCGTCGCTCATAGGCTGCTAGGCCGTCGAGCACCGCCTGCTTCGCTGCTTTCTGCATGTCCATGTCGAGCGACGTGTAGACACGCAAACCGCCCTCGTGAACCTGGTCGCTACCGTATTTCGACTCCAGATAACGCCGTATTTCCTCCACGTAATTCGGGGCCAGCAGGTTGAGGTCTTTTTGGAGATTGAGTTCCAGCGGCGCGCTCTTGGCAGCCGCAGCCTGCGCGGCGGTGATTTTTCCGTCTTCAAGCATGGCGTTGATTACCAGGTTGCGCCGCTTTACTGAGCGCTCCGGGTGAGTCACAGGCGAATAATATTGCGGAGCCTTCGGTAGTCCCGCCAACAGAGCGGCTTCTGGCAAGGTCAGCTTTTTTGCGGGCTTGCTGAAATAAAACTCCGAAGCCGCCTCATAGCCATACGATCCATGGCCAAGAAAAATCTGATTGGCATAGAGCGTGAAAATTTGAGGCTTGGTAAATCGGCGCTCGATCTGCACGGCGAGCAGCGACTCTTGCACCTTGCGATAAAACGAACGATCGGGAGAAAGAAAAAGATTTCGCGCCAACTGCATCGTCAGTGTCGATGCACCTTGTACTTTTCCGCCAGAGGCGATGTCTCGATAGGCGGCTCCGCCGATGCGCCAAAGATTGATGCCCGAATGGCGGTAAAAATCTTTATCTTCAATCGATATCAGCGCATCGCGCAAGACCTGCGGATAGTCGTCGTAGCCGACAATGACGCGACGCTGCAAGGCGAAGCTGCCAATGACGCGCCCTCGTCCGTCGTAAAGTTCAGTAACTGCGCTTGGCCTGTAACGCTCCAACTGATCGATTTGTGGAAGGTCGGTAGAGTAAACGAGCAGAAGTCCAGCAGTAGCTCCAACAGCTGCGGCAAACAGAATCAGCAAGCCGAATAAGAAATACCCCACCAGCCTGGGTTCGCCGGTCTCGCTATCCGCAGAGCGCCTGTAGATGAGTTTCAAGGGAAAATGTTCGCCGTTTCAACTCGCTGGAGTTCATGTTACCGGAGGGGTCAAGCCTTCACTCGTAACCAGAGGCAGTCGAGCCCCGCAATAAAAATCGCCCGCCGAAGCGAGCGATTTAAAACCGCAAGGTAATTAACCTGCGCAACCGCAAATCTCTGCTACCCCTTGGCTTCACGATTCTTCAAAACTTCGAGAGCCTTATTCAGCTGTTCATCCGTTTGACTCTTCGGTTTCTTTTCTTTCTTGTCTTCCGGTGCCGCCGCCTGATCTTCATCCGGCAAGCCGGCTTCATCGTCCGCGATGTCTGCTACAACCACGTTCGGAGTCACTGCGGCGTCTTGAATCGCCTTTCCGCCCGGAGAATAGTACTTGGCCACGGAAAGAATCAGCGCGGAGTTATCGCGCATTTCAATTAATTTTTGTACCGAGCCATCGCCAAAAGTTTTGTCGCCCACAACATCGCCGCGAGCGTTTTCCAGAATAGCGGAGGCCACAATCTCGGCAGGTCCGGCAGTGCCGCGGTTAACCAACACGGCTACAGGCAACTTGGTAATGTCTTTTACCGGGTCGGCATTAAATGCTTCGCGCGCATATTTTTGACCTTGCAGGTAGGTGATGGTCCCATGATCGAGGAACAAGTTCGCCGCGGCGATACCCTCGGATTCCGCTCCCGAAGAGGAGTTCCTTAGGTCGAGCACTAGTTTTTTCGCACCTTGTTTTTGCAGGTCACGAATCTTGCCGGCGATCTCCTGAGCCTTGCCCTCGGGAAAAGCATCGACCTGAATGTAGCCGACGTCGTCAGCCATCATCTTCTCGGTGACCGGAGGGATGGTAACCATGTCGCGAGTGATTACAATCTTCTGGGGCTCAGCTTTACGCGGACGCACGACAGCGACTGTGATCGTGGAACCGGTTTCCCCGGACATCAAAGCGCGAATTTCCGCCAGCGACATGTCATGCGTGGTCTTGCCCTCGATTGATTCGATGATGTCGGAGTTCTCGATGCCAGCCTTGTCCGCAGGACCGCCCGGAATGATGGAGACCACGTCGGCATAACCAAAACGCTTGGAGACGGTTGCGCCGATATCAGCCTTGCCGCCACTCTTCATGCTCTTGTAGCGCTTGTATTCGTCAGGAGACAGGTAGCTCGAATTTGCGTCGAGAGACTCCAGCAGGCCATGCAGCGCGCCGACCGTGACGCCGGGAATGTTTGGCTCCTCCACGTATTCGAGCCGAATGCGCGACAGCACTTCGCTGTACACCGACAACTGCCTGTAGGCGCCATCGTTAGAAGAGGCGCGCACACTCACAAAGCCGCCAGCGACGGTTAACAACAAAATAGCCAGTGAACTGGTGATGATAATGACCTTTAATTTTGTCGACATATTTAAGTGGGCCTTCACGAGCGCAGGCGCGGCTGCTTCAATTATAGATCGTTTGATGCCAAGTGCAGATAACTAGCTTCTCCGAAGTAATGTCGCAGTAACGCTGAGGGTCGAACAATTATTTTATGCCGGAGGTCCCGAGTTCGTTGGTTCCCGCCAGAAATGGTTTATTTGTAGTGGCTTAAGCCCACTTCTTCGGGCAAGGAAAGTACTAGATCGTCGTGACATGCCTCTTGCCACCGCAGCGGGAGTCTTGCCGTGATTATTGGCATCCCGGTTTTGAGGGGGTGGATGGGAGTCCAACGGGCCGGGCATTGGGCGTCCACGGCTGCTCCGTGGTGGATTTTTGGTTTCGACCATGCGACATCCCTTTATATCTGCGATGGCTCGACCACACGCGTGCGTGAGTATCCCTACGGCACCGCTTCGCTGGCAGATTCGGATTTCTGGCTTTCGTTTCCACGTGAGTCGACCGACGAAACAGAATAGATATAGGCTTTCCTAGACGTCACTTCGCTATCGCGGTACGAAGGCGACTTGACGAGATCCGAATTGACTTTAACTATCTTCTCTCGCTCATTCTCTTCAGCTCGATAAATGTTGTATCCGGCGAGATCACTTGCCACGACTGGGGCCCAGATAAGGTCTACGAATGGCTTTTGCCCTTCACCGGAAAACGCTGCTTGCAATCCTGCAGGCACCGCGGGAGGAAAGACGTCGTGCGCCACGATTCGAACCGATGAACTATCGTCGCCTTCCACTTGCAGCTCGCCCTCCGGCAGTCCGGTAACGATGGTGACACCGGTTACGCGATAGGAATATGTTTTTTCCCATTCAAAACCCGTGTCAGTAAAATTCGGCGGAGCTTCGCCGGAGCTCATGCCGACCTCCCCGGCAATGGCATCTTTGCCCGAAGCTTCATCGCGCCGATAGATGCGATAACGATACTGAATGCTTGGGGCTTGTCCGGTGGCTTTGCCGTTCGACTGACCAGCAGCCCCTCTCCAGACAAGCGCGACCCCGTCCCCACTCAGCCTCGCCCTGACGTCGACGGGCGCAGGCAAAGTCGCTAACGCGGAGACGTGAACAATATTTGAAAGACCCGCCGCCCGGCCGTTACGATTTTGCGGCTGCACGGCGTACGTAATTTCCGCTCTCGCGTCCTGATCTCCTGAGCTCTCCGGCAACGTGTCGGTGAAGCTTTCCACGATGGCAGGAGTCGGTGGAGTTTTTTTTGCGGACTTCTTTTTACGTGAGCGGCTCACAGTTGAAGCGGGAGAGGACAACTTCCCAACTGGATTTTCGCAAGACGTGAATTGAGCCTTCGAGCTTCGGCAGATTATAGTCAGTCCGGCAGTGCGAATGCCCAGTCGATCCGTCGTGTTTGTGGGCGCGCTCCAGGTTAGCGTGACCGCATTCCCCTTGCGCGTGGCGCGAAGATCGGTCGGAGGTTTAGGCAGTTCGAGCGAGGGTGGAAGCGGAGGACCCTCCTGCGCGCAATCGGTCATGAGCAAACAGAGCGCGCCCGCCAGCGCTAGATTGTTGAACAATATTTTCATGCATTCCGAGCGGAAGCCAAGACTATCAGAGCTGCACCAAGCGACTGGTCTCTCAGTTTGTCAACTCGCGCACCGCTTCACGGAAAACTTTGCTGTGATAGTCAACGTCATCCGGGGCTGTTGACGGGCACATCAGCGCCATATTATGAAATGGCGTCAGCAGAATTCCGCGGTTCATAGCGTAAAGATGCATGAAGCGTTCGAGATCGAAGTCCATGCTATCGTGCGCCTCGGTTCCATTTTGAGGCACGTCTGCGCCAAAGAGATATTCAGCCCTGCATCCAAGTCGCGTCACGTTCCAGGTCAGACCAAAATCCCTGATCACCTTTTCCACTCCGGCAGCCCAACGTTCCGCCATGGGAATCATGTGATCAAACGCCTCTTGCGTGAGAACCTTGCTCAAAGTTGCCCGCATTGCCGCGAGGGAAAGGGCGTTGCCGGCGAGCGTACCCCCGATGCCTCCGGTATCGCAGTCTTCTAGACTCTGGTGCTCATGAATCATGTCGGCCACTTTCTCCGTGAAGCCATAGGCGGCACCTGGAACTCCGCTGCCGATCGCCTTTCCGAAGACGAGAAAATCAGGATCGAGTTTTTCCGCGCCGGTATATCCACCTGGCCCGACGCAGATGGTATGTGTCTCATCGATGATGAGGAGCGATCCGTATTTACGAGTCAAATCACGCAGCGCGTGATGATATCCGGGCACTGGATGCACGATTCCGACGTTGGTCAACGCCGGCTCGGCCAACACGCAGGCCACGTCCCGGTTAGCGAGTGCCCCCTCGAGGGCAGCGACATCGTTGAATTCAACTACCCGCGTCGTCACTGAAGGATCGACGGGCGGACCAATATTCCCCCGCCGTGGGCTTATCGAGCCGTCCGGATGCAGCGTGATGAAACACTCGTCCACCGAGCCGTGATAACACCAGTTGAATACCAGAATTTTCGCACGGCCGGTAATCTGCCGAGCCAGCCGAATCGAAAATCGGTTGGCATCGGTCGCCGTGAGGGCGAATTGCCAGTAGGTCAGGCCGAAGCGTTTCTGTAATTCTTCAGCGACAAAGACCGCATCCTCCGACGGCAGCATCAAGGTAATGCCGCGCTTCGCTTGCTCTTCAATCGCTTTCACAGTTGCGGACGGGGAATGCCCGGTCATCGCCCCAGTATCGCCAAGACAGAAATCGATGTAACGGTTGCCATCGACGTCAAAGAAGTGTCCACCCTGCGCCTCACGAACCACCGGAGGAAATGCGCCAGCCCACTTCACCATCCAGTTCATCGGAACGCCCGACAGCAGGGATTTCTTGCCGCGGTCGTAAATCAGCTTGGATGTTTGGTGCTCAGCGACGAAGCGTTTCTGCTCGCGCTCAAAGAGAGATTTTATGCGGTCACGATCAATGGCCATGAGGGGAAGAACACTGCCTAGGACTTAGAAAGCTTTTACAAGAAAAATAGATTGAACTCTGGGAGCGGGCCCATCGCCCGCTCGAATGCCAATAGACGAAGTTAGAGAATATATCGCGACAGGTCCTGATCCTTCACAATCTCGGCCAGCATCTTTTGCACGTATGCAGCGTCCACCGTGAATGGCTGTCCCTTTCGTTCCGGAGCCTCAAAGCTGATCTCATCCAGCACCCGCTCCATGATGGTGTGTAGCCGCCGCGCTCCGATATTCTCTGTGCCTTCGTTGACACGGAAAGCGAAGCGCGCGATTTCATCGAGTGCGTCAGGAGTAAATTCCAGCTTTACCCCTTCAGTTTCAAGCAGCGCAATGTACTGCCGTGTCAAAGAAGATTTGGGCTCGGTAAGAATGCGCACGAAATCTTCCATAGTAAGGGAGTGCAATTCCACGCGAATAGGGAAGCGCCCCTGCAGTTCGGGGATCAAATCGCTCGGCTTCGAGACGTGAAATGCGCCCGCCGCCACAAAGAGAATGTGATCCGTCCGCACCATCCCGTAGCGTGTGTTGATGGTCGTACCTTCGACAATGGGAAGAATGTCGCGTTGCACGCCCTCGCGAGAAACGTCAGGCCCATGTCCGCTTTCGCGCCCAGCAATTTTGTCGATCTCATCGAGAAAAATAATTCCCGAATTCTCGACCTTGTCGATCGCCGTACGTGTTACCTGCTCCATATCGATCAAGCGTTGCTCTTCTTCCTGAATCAGATATTCGAAGGCCTCGTTGACCTTCATCTTTCGCTTCTTGGTGCGCTGGCCGAAGAGATTCGGCAACATGTCTTTGAGATTGACGTCCATCTCTTCAACGCCCTGGTTCGAGATGATTTCGAAAGAAGGGTAGTTGCGCTCGCGTGTTTCGATTTCGACTGTTCGGTCGTCGAGTTTGCCTTCGCGCAACTGCTGGCGCAATTTTTCTCGAGTACGGCTGGAAGAGTCGACGGGATGCGCTTCGGCGTCGATTACCACGCCTCCATTGGAAGCATTGGAGTTGGGCGCACCGTTATCGCCTGATCGGGGCGTTGCCGGAGGCAGTAAAATGTCGAGCAACCGTTCTTCCGCGTTCAACTCTGCCTTATCGGCAACATCTTCGAGCTTTTCTTCACGCACCATTTCAATGGCGATTTCGACCAGATCGCGAATCATCGATTCGACATCGCGCCCGACGTATCCGACCTCGGTAAATTTAGAAGCTTCAACCTTCAGGAACGGAGAATTCGCAAGCTTAGCCAGCCTTCGAGCAATTTCCGTCTTGCCTACCCCGGTTGGACCGATCATGAGGATATTCTTCGGCATGACTTCTTCGGCCATCTCAGGTGCAAGCTTCTGCCGCCGCATGCGGTTGCGCAGCGCGATCGCAACGGCGCGCTTGGCCTCCTTCTGGCCAACAACGTACTTATCAAGCTCGGTGACGATTTCGCGCGGCGTCAACTCGTCAAGCGTGACCTGCTCTTCTTCCGCGGTTCCAGGTAAATAAATGGCCATTAAACGCTACCTACAATTCCTCAATCGTAATTCTGTCGTTGGTGTAGATGCACATCCGGCTCGCGATCTTCATCGCTTCTTCAGCGATCTGTCGCGGACCAAGCTGGGTGTGGTCGGCCAACGCCTGCGCCGCCGCTTGGGCAAACGGGCCGCCGGATCCAATTGCGGCAATGCCAGTGTCCGGCTCGATCACGTCTCCCTGCCCGCTGAGAAGAAACGTGCCGTCCTTATCGGAAACGAGTAGAAGTGCTTCGAGATGCCTCAAATATTTGTCGGTTCGCCAGTCTTTTGCAAGTTCCACGGCCGAGCGGCCGACATTGCCGTGGTACTGCTCGAGCTTCGTTTCGAATCGACTGAAGAGGGTGAAGGCGTCCGCCGTCGAACCGGCGAACCCAGCTAGAATCTTCTCCTGATACAGGCGTCGGATTTTCTTCGCCCCATGCTTGATCACGGATTCGCCGAGCGTCACTTGTCCATCGCCAGCCATTACTACTTTGTTGTCGCGGCGTACGCAGAGAACGGTGGTGGAACGTATCAGACGACGGGGTTTCTGTTCAGTCTCTGTCTGTTCGGCTTCTGTTACTTCTACTGTGCTTTTCATCATGAGCGAATCTTTGATTATACAACTCGATACAACTCACCGCCTTTGATTAGTTGGAAGTGGCGCGCGGAAAGCGCCGGAACTCTTCGCGAGACTCCTTCCCGGAACCTCAAGATAAGGTCGCTGGCGCCAGTTCCCTCCATGTACAAGGTATTTCAAGAGTAAAGACGAAGTGCCGGCGTGCGTAGAATTTGAGGTTTCATCCAGAATTCAGCCCAGTCGCG
>JANYKL010000054.1 GCA_025361625.1 Acidobacteriaceae bacterium | reverse complement strand
TAATTGTTCGAGCAGTTCGTTGTCAAAACCGGGAGATGATACGTGTGATGATAGGCACGAACTAAATGATCGGAAGCCGCTTTAGACGCGGAGTATGGGCTATTCGGGGCGTAGGCTGTCTGCTCGGTAAAGGCAGGATCGTCATCGCCGAGGGAGCCGTAGACTTCGTCGGTTGAGACGTGCAGGAAGCGAAATCTTGCGCGCTCACTTTCTGAAAGCGAGTCCCAGTACTTCCGAGTTTCCTCAAGCAGATGGAAGGTGCCATTTATATTAGTGCTGATGAACGCATCGGGGCCGTGAATCGACCGGTCGACGTGGCTCTCGGCTGCAAAATGTACGATCGCTCGTGGCTGCAGGCGTTGCAGCAAGGCGCCAACGAATTCGCGATCGAGCACGTCGCCGCGCTCAAAACAATATTTCGGGTGGTTTTCAACCGACTTTAAATTGTGAAGGTTGCCCGCATAAGTCAATTTATCAACGTTGACGACGCCGCTGCTTTCGGACGCGATCCATTGCAGAATAAAATTCGAGCCTATAAATCCAGCGCCGCCGGTGACCACGATTAAATCTTGCATTCGGATTGGGCAAAAAACCCCGTCTCCGGATTCTAATCGCAATTGCTCGCGGATGCGAAATCAAACCAGCGGCAGAGCGCTACCGGGAGCCCTTCCTGCAACATTCTGGTCCCACCTAATGATGAAGACCGTTGCTCCGGCGCTGAAATCTTATCGGATCTTCGGGAAACGAAAGATCCTGAGCCTAGAGATCGCCGCCAGGGACCTGCGGTATGGGTTGAACCGCAACCGCAAGCGACTTGGCCGTGGCAGACAGGATGAACTCCAGCGGTATCGCAGGGGCAGATAGAGCTCGAATCTGAATCAGTTGACCGAGACGCTTGCTCTTTTGGACGGGCTTCAAGTCCCACCCCAACACTTCAAGATAAGTTTTCTCGATGGAGCGAGCAATCTGAGGCCAGCGATACTCGCCTTCAATGCGATCGCGACCTCGCTGTCCGAACTGCCGACGCACTTCTGGATTATGAATTAGAAATTCGAGTTCATGCTCGAGATCTTTTTGATCACCTTGGTTGAAGGTGAAGCCGACCCCGCTCACAACCTCTTTGTTCTCGGGAATGTCGCTCGTCAAGACGCATACTCCGGCTGCCATCGCGTCCAAAAGCGCGAGAGACAGACCCTCGATTGAGGAAGGCAAAACGAACAATGCCGCATTCGAAAGCAAGTTTTCCAAGTCGCTCCCTGAAGCCCAAGGAAGAATGCGAATGCAGTCGGACTCGTGCTCGCGCAACCGATCGGCATAAGCCTCTGAGTGACTCGATCCGCCGGCCAGTACAAGCTTCATCTCCTTTGGAAGGCTTGCGGAATCGCGCAGCGTTTCGAAGGCGCGTACCAAAAGATCGCAATTTTTCTCTGGCGAGAAACGTCCCAAAAAAAGGACGTAGGAATCGGATTCGAGCCCCCACTTCTCGACGCCTCCGAAGCGATGTCGCGAAGGGATGACTGCTCCATTCGGTACATAAATAGTCTCGCGCTGATGTTCCCGCCGAAAGTGATCTTCCAGAGTCCGCGAAACGACCATTGTGGCCGATGGCGCTTTTATCGATGCAACTTCACCCAGACGCAAAACTCGGGCCGCAAATTTGCCCCATTTCCCGCGTTGCCAATCGAGGCCCTGGACAGTAACTACGGTCTTTTTGCCGACAAGGCGCGGAAGGAAAGAAAAGAGCGACGGGCCAAGGCAATGGAAGTGCACGATGTCGTAATCCGAAAACATCGCATGCACGGTGCTCAACAAAGTGTGGACCAAAGTTTCGAGATGTTTAGAACGAATTGTCGGCAAACGCTTGATGCGCATGCCTTTGTGCGTCGTCAGCGGCGGTGTGAAGTAGGATCGGCAATAGACTGTCACGTCATGCCCCAATTCGACCAATTCCTTGCCCGCTTGCTCATAATACGATTCGACGCCGCTGTATTTTGAGACCAATCCTCGCCCGCCAATAAAAGCAACCCGAACATTGTGCCGCTTTCGGGCATTCTTCTTCAGGTCCGCGAATGGTTGATGGATGGGAACCGAGATTGCGTGAGCGGATAGCTTGCTCGCCTGCAATCCAGCGTACAAATTGAGCAGCTTTCCGAGGTAACGCTCAGGATTATGTTGCGTTCTGATGCGCTGCCGAGCGGCCGCCCCCATCTTCGCTATCAGATCAGGACGGTCAAACAAAAAGGCGATCGAGTGGGCGAGTTGTTCGCGGTCGCCGTCAGGATACAGGAGGCCGGTCACGCCATGACTCACCAGTTCGCGCCTTGACCCCAAGTCCGAAGCTATGACGGGACGGCCCCATGCGTACGATTCCAGGATCGACTTACCCAATGTCTCGTAAGCATGCGACGGAAAGACCGAGAAGCTGCAACCGGCAATGAGCTTTTGTAACTCCTTGCCGTGAACCATGCCGGCGAACAAAACCCGAGCAAGGTTTAATTCACGGGCAACGGCCTCGAGTCTTGGACGGTCAGGGCCATCTCCGGCGATCACGAGCGTAATGTGGGGAAGTCTAACCATCGCGCGTAGCAAATCGTAGACGCCCTTCTCCGAAGATAGCCGGCCGAAATACAAAAGATAGCCTTCATCACTTGCGAGATCGCGATCCTCTGGAAGGTCCTGGAAGTGAGGTAAGACTTCAATTTTGTCTTCGGGAAATCCGCTGCTGATCAGTTTGATTCGCACAAAATCGCTGGGAGCAAGAAAAAGATCAACACACTTGCCGTAACTTCTCAACCAGCGGTGGAGATATGCTTCGGCCGCCAGCACGACAGCACTCGCCTTTGAACCTTTGTAACAGCCCATCGTCACGGCATGATAGAAAGCACCGTGTCCGCACGCTTCGCACGCGTGCCCGTTCGCCACGAAATTGTAAGTTGGGCAAAGAATTTTGAAGTCGTTAACGTGGTAAACGACCGGTACGCGCTGCCGTTTCAATTCCCACAGAATCGACGGGGAGAGGTGGTGGTAGATACCCCGTATGTGTGCGACTTCTGGCAAGAAATCCTTCAAGCATTTTCGCATCGCTGCTCGCGAAGAGCGGGAGTAAAGGGCATGGGCCGCCATCTTCGCTTTTTGCTTGAGAGAGGCGGTGGGATCTTTGAAATTGAGGTATGGAATGCGATATTTACGGCCGGCAAAAGCTCCGGGTTTCCCGTGGTCCATGCTAAACAAAGCCGTCTCATGCCCCAACTTTTCAACGCGCTCCATCAGTTCGAACAAGCAGGATTCGGTCCCGCTAAACGGATAGTCGTACTTGTTGCAATACAGAATGCGCATGGCTTTCCTTTGGGTTCGAGATACGGAATAGAAACTGATCTGCGAAGGCCGACAAGTTGCGTTGACGATCGTAAGAAGCTGCAACGCTGGCTGCTGCCGCTCGACGAATGCTTTCTAGTAGGGTGTGGTGACTCGCGATCCAGCGAACAGCGCCGACAAAATCATCCAAAGATCCCGGTTGGTAGAGAAAGCCAGTGCGCTGATGTTCGATTAGTTCCGGGATGCCGGTGATGGCAGGAGCCAGTACCAATTTTCGGCGGGCCATTGCTTCCATGAGGACGAGCGGAATACCTTCACTCTTGCTCGTCATGACGACCAGATCGAAATCGCGGTAGTAAATGGCCAGGTCATTGCGAGATAGGTAGCCGACCAGGCAGACATGCTTCTGGAGTTTGCTAGCAACGATTTGCGCCTGCAGCGCCTTGCGTTCGGGTCCCTCCCCAACGATTCGACAAATAAAGTTGAAACCTTGGTCTCGTAGAGCCGCGCAAGCCTGCAGCAAAAAGGGGTGATCTTTGACGGCATGAAGTCGCCCGACCGACAAAAGTTGAAACGGCATCGAAGCGTCGTCAGCCCTGCTCGTTGATTCAGGCCGGGGCAATACTCGGTCCACTCCTAGCCGCTGGACTATAACTTTGTCTGGGGGCGTATCGGGATAAGTTTGCAAAATGAAGCGCCGGTTATAGTCGGAGATGGTCATGCAGAAGCGACAGGCCCGAAGTTTGACCGCGAGCAAATCGCCACGCTTCAAAAGATCCGAACCGTGGAGCGTGAAGCTGAAACCGATGTCAAGCAGTGATGCCGCCGCCAGTGCCATCCAAGAAGCGAAATACCCGTGGTGCGCATGGATGTGAGTTGGTGCCAGCGGGGCCAGTCGATCCGCCAATGCTGCTCCCATGACACTGTGACCGAGCGTTCGCAGCCCACGCAGCAAACGGGTGTTGCGATCCTGAAATACGGGAACCGTTATCTCTTTGAGTTGCGGAAGATTCGAGAACAGACGGCGCACGGCGCGTGTCAGTTCCCGGTCGGAAAGCGGTTGAAAAAAGAGAGTTTCCTTCCACAGTTCCAACTCTCGCCCTTGAAGAGAACTCGATGAACTGAGCTTCCCGCTACAGCAGATGATGGAGGCGCCACGCCGACGCAATTCCAAAACCTCATCTATTACATAAGGCTCCAGTTGTGACGGAAATTCGTTTGCAATATATGCAATTGTGGTCAAGCCTCTGCCTCGCCGCGAGCGCAAAGAATTCCTGCCACTGTAAAAACCAGTCCGATGACAAATTGGTACGCCATGTCCACGAAAAAAGCATTGAAGAGATAAACGCCGAGAATAACCGGCCATACTTTTCTCAATGACGGTAGGCTGTCAGTCTGCTTAGGTGGATCATTCCAACGAATGCGGAATAAATTAACGAATAACAGTGCGTATAGGAGGAGACCGGGAAGCCCGAACTCGACTAGCAAAGCAAGATAAGTGTTTTGCACATAAAACAGTTTCAGATGGTATCCCGACATCCGTCGTCCTAACTCTGAATACATCCCGTGTGCGGTCCACCCAGTCAGGGGATGCTCCCGAAACATTGCCCAACCTGCCTCATACACGGCGATGCGAGCCTGAACGGGCCCCCGCTCTTCGATTCGATCCCAGAGCGCCGATGCCGAATAATTGCAAAAACTTAATCCGACAGTTAAAAGCGTTGCCGCAATTGCGAGCAAAGCGAAGGTGATTCGAATTTTGTTTTTGAGAAAGTTATAGGTAAGAACGCGAGATGATGCTGCGAACGAGATCCATACCGCCCGCGTCATGGTGGCGAGGATAGCTAAAGGTAACGCGAGCCCAATAATGACCCTCCACACCGTGAACTTACGACGGAAGGCAATGAGCATGATTCCGAGAATATTTATTGAGACACCGTTCGCTACCGCTTGCAGGAAAGGACCGCGAGCGCGATCAGCATGAAAACCAAGGCTCTGATCGAGGATAAATTTCGGAAAAATTAGAAAGCGGGCATCTGTAATGAACGCAATGGCAGTAAAGACCAGATAAGCCAGCCCACAGGTCGAAAAGAGCTCAAAGTGCCGGCGGCTGCGTTCACTTCGAAAGACGATGGCTGAAATGTGAAATAAGGCAAATGGAACAATGTATTTACTGGCGACGATGCTCCAGTTTTGGGCTTCGTAAGGGTCCCGTAGCGCGCGGAATACGGAAAGGCCTGCCAGGCAGAGCATGGGCAAACTGATTCCAGGGAAAAATGGAATCGATTCACGGGTTGCAAGGATGCGTAGGGCGACAAAAAAAAGTAGCAGAGCGAAAGCGATTCGGTCCGCGTAGAAGGAGAAGAGGTCGGGCGGTCGGAACAGGAACGCCGTCATTGCTAATACATAAAGGATCGAAGGGAAAGCCAGCCCCAATTGGAGCGGACGTACAGCGATCGCAGCGACTTTCCAGATTCGGTTTTCGCCATAATCCCAGGCTAAAGCGCGACTGCTCATAGCAATTTAAGTCCCCTCGGGCGCAAATAACACGTGGACAGTCTTTGCGAGAATGCGCAGATCAAGCAGCACGGTCCAGTTTTCGATATATGTCAGATCGAGGTGCATATTGAGATCAAAAGAAGGGCAGTTGCGCGCCGTTATTTGCCAAAGTCCTGTAATGCCGGGTTTAACGTCGAGTCTGCGATAGTGCGAGAGTTCGTAGTGGTTTACTTCGTCAACTGGGTGCGGTCGTGGTCCAACCAGACTCATCTCGCCTTTTAGAACGTTCCACAATTGAGGTAGCTCATCGAGGCTGTATTTACGAATAAAGCTGCCGACTCTGGTGATTCTGGGATCGTTCTCGATCTTGAAAATCGGGCCGCTTCTCTGATTACGAGCTCGTAGTTCCTCTTTAAGATGATCAGCGTTGGTTACCATGGAGCGAAATTTGTGGCACTTAAAATGGCAGCCTTTAGCACCCGTTCGTTCTGCCGAATAGACGGCTGGGCCT
The DNA here is from genome assembly GCA_025361625.1 of Acidobacteriaceae bacterium. Classification (GTDB taxonomy): domain Bacteria; phylum Acidobacteriota; class Terriglobia; order Terriglobales; family Acidobacteriaceae; genus Acidiflorens. The sequence goes on along the minus strand of JANYKL010000054.1, from coordinate 8,263 downwards.
TCCGAATCCAGCCGAATTAATAGAGCAATCGTCGCCAGGAGTGGACTTATCACGAGTAGAGCAAGGGCAGAACCCATGATGTCCAAAAAGCGCTTCAGGGATAACGCCACGCCTGGTAACGGTTCCCGGTGTAATGTCACTACCGCAATTTTTCCAATGCGATCGATGCGCGATCCTGGCCACGGACCCGGCGGCAAATCCGGCACCGCAAGAATGTCGAGGTGATTACGGAAGGCGACCTCCGCAGCAAAACGGGCCTGCGCGGGTTGGTCGGGCAACGCGAGGATTACTTCATCTACAAAGAGAGACCGGGCCAACCAATCCAGATCAGCGATGCGGCCAAGTACCGCAGGTGAGAGGGGCAAGTGCTCATCGAGAAAACCGCAAACAATAGTCTTTCGAGCAGAATCGTTGCGCAGGGCCTGAGCCAGGCTCCTGGCGAGCATCCCGCCGCCGATAATAAGCACACGTCGCGTCGCTGATGCCTGCCGGCCTCTTTGCCATGCCCATTGTCGGGCGGCTCGGGATAGGGTGAGGGCGGCGAGGCTGCTGCTGAATAATCCGATACAGGCGACAAAGGTTAGTCCGGCGATGTTAATAAGACCGGTGGCGAAGAGCGTAGCTTTTGCCAGCGCATTTATTGTTCCGGTGGCGTATGGGCCACCGCTTCGGCCATAGACGCCCTGTGAAAAACTGAACAAAGTAACCAGAGCAACGAACATTGGGAGGCAAGTCCATGGCACTAAACGCGGAAATAGAAATGCCATGATGCTGACTGATCCGGCGAGGACCATCGAGTCGGCGATTAACGATTCAAAGCCTTCCCGATCGATGACAGAGTGTGATAAATCTCGCCTTGTTGACTCTCTTGCTGCTTGAGTCCCAGACCTTTCATTAATGGAATCGGAGAATTGTGACGTTCTTTTTGCATCGCTTTCTCGCGGAGCAAAACGAGGGCTCGGGATCGTTGAAGTACCAAGAATCATGCGGGTGTACTGCGATGGAGCAGCCTCCACACCCATATCCCACAACCGACCTACAGAATGTTCGCTCATTGATGTTCACAGTTTTCGATATAGGCCAGATGGAATCGGAAAGTTTCGGTCCAGTAGTACGCTTCCAAGCACAGGGATTTTCATCTCATCCATCTGAGCTCTTATCTGCGACGCGACGAGCCGTCTTGTTTTGTTAGCGGTAAGAACGAGAACGACTCCATCGCAAGCGCGTGCGACCGCAGTCTCCAGGTTAGACAGCGGTTCACATCGGATGATTGAAAAATCGAATTCGGAATTAAGCTCGGGCAGACCGAAGGCATTTTCCGCAGCAGCGGGAACCGGGGGGTCTTGCGCCCAAATATCGGGGGCCACCATCCACAGGTTAGGTGCAATGAGCCAGCTTTTATGGTCATCGTTTGACGGCGTGGGTGGGAGTTCGACCGGCAGCGTTGCTGCAATGCGGCCGCAGTCGACGAGCGCTACATCATACTTACCCTGATCGGCGAGACATCGAGCAACTTCGAGACATAATCCGGAAGTTGTGGTTGTGGCCTCGATCGGTAGAAATCCGACGTTGCGAACGCGACTCAATACGCCTCGAAAAAAAAGTTGCTGCACGAGAGCTTGAATTTTGCTGTCGTGTATGGCTCCAAATTGTGACTTTGCCCTGTCTGCTCCTCCGGTTGTGGGGACGGAACATTGCTGATTCGGAGTCGGTTGTTCAAGGTAAAGATCTGCAAAAGTGCTCATGAGCGTTCTCCTTTCCTGAAGGCTGATTGAAGACGATCCGAGCGGGAAAATACGTTGCCAGCGGTCGGGAACCACGCCAACACTGGAACGTTCAAGACGCCTATCGCTTCCTGGGGCGTGCGAACTGTGGGGTCGTAGTAGTCCGCGGCAAAAGCCAGGCCGATGCTAGAGAATGCGGCCAAACCCAGGGCCGGTAACAGATATAAGGCAAGCGGGTGGTTGGGCAAGGCTGGAACAACTGGAGGCTCCACGATGGCGGCGTTCAAGATTGCACTTTCGTCGAGAGCTTCGCTAATGCGAGCTTCTTCAAGTTTTCGGAGATAGAGAAGATAATTTTCTTCATCAGCCTTTACCGAACGAACCAAGTCCTGTTGCTCAACCGATCGCGCTTGCAGATTCTTGGCCGTTTCGCGCAGCGAGTCTGCCTGCACCGTGGCGCCGTAGAAACGCGCTAAAAGACCTGCCTTCTGAACCTCTGTCTTCTCCAGCTCTAATCGCGCCCACTCGAAGTTAGGATCTCGATCCGTAGTTTCATCGCGTACGGGAGTGAGGGCTTCCGCCTCGATCGTTGCTTTCGTTTCGCCGACTTGCCGCTCCACTTCCTGCACTAATCTGTACGATGGTTCGAAGCGCGTGAGTAGCTCGGTTCGTTTAAGCTCAAGTTCCAATAAGTGGGTCTTCATCTTCTCCAGAACCGCTGGATTGTCGGCCCATCGCTTTGTAGTCACAGAGCGAGCGGGGAATTGCTTGAGTTGATCGCCGAGCAAGGCAATGCGTTTTTCGGCTTCCGCTCGATCCTGGTCGATCAGACGAATCCCGGCGTCGGTTTCGCCTAATTTTTCGACCGCAATGTCCCTTTCAAGAGTTGCGGCAACGACGCCGCTTGCTCGCGTAAAATTCACCAACTCTGTCTCGGACTGATGCAATTTCTTCTCCGATTCTGCTGCCTGCTCGTTGAAGAAACGGACTTGGCCGTCGGGACGGAGTAATGATGTGTGCTTATGGATGTACGCTTTCGAGAGTGATGCCAGGATGCGTTCAGATCTTTGTGCGTCCGAGTCCTTGTAGCTCACTTGAATCAAGTTGGATTTTCTCAAGCCTTCCACATCTAATCGCCGCGTTAGTTTTCGTACGGCGCGTTCCAGCTCAGCCGCGAGGTCGGCTTGCTTTGTCGAAGGGTCAATCAATCCTGCACTTAGCGCCACGCTTCTGAGTAAGTCTTCATCTTTCAAAAGTACGACCTCTGAATTCAGCTCCTCTTCAGTAATGTCGGGCCGCGAGAAATCAACATTGGAACTTGGTTGGGCAGAAATCATGGGGTCCAATCGCCCCCGGCGTAGCAGGACCTTGAAATGCGATTCGTATCGAGCCGAAAAAGCTACGAACAGCATGACCGCCAGCGTGGTGAGTGCAAAAGAAATAGCAACAAGACGCGGCCGTCGGAAGAGGATGGCCGCAACATCCCGAGGGGTCGGAGAAACAGAGGGGCGCGATGGTCCAGTCAAACTGTGAGTCATCAAGTGTAAGCAGTCCAGATGTCAAGGCGCGGGTGCTCGGTGCTCGATCCCCCGGACGTGCCGCAATCTGGTTCTGCTATTCCTTTCCGCTAGAATTGCAAAGGATTTACGTACCAGCTAAGTGAATTGCTGGGAACAAACTTTCTGATTTTTGATATGCGGCTTTGCGGCACGAAGATAAAGTCGCCCGGTAGCAGATGCATGTCCTCTTGCAAGTTATGGGCGTTAAGCATCTTCTTCAGGTCAACAACATGCGACTCCGCTGCGTCTGAAGAGACTCGTCTGAACAAAACCACTTGCGAATGCAGTGCCTGTTGTGTCAATCCACCGGCAACGGCAATCGCTTCGGCAATCGTGATGTCGCCACGCAATTCATACTTTCCCGGCTTGGCTACTTCTCCTGACGCAAGAAAATAGGGCTTTTCAAAGTCTTTAAGTTGAACTGTAACTTCGGGGTCGTGAAGAAAACTTCGATATGCCGCCGTCACGGCAAGCTGAACCTGCGGAATGGTGAGACCCTGACACCACAAGCTAGCGGCTCCCTTAAGGGCAACAAAGCCGTCGGGCTGAACGACTACAGTCTGATTGAACTCGGGTGAGAACGTGAAGATAAGGTCGAAAGTGTCCAACTTCGAAAGCCGGTAAAGCGGGTGGCGCTCCCCTCCCAATGTAGGATTTCCGTTGCCACCCGCCGGTCCGGGTTGTGTATTCGTCCCGCTAGGCGAGCGTCTCGTGGATCGGCTCAAGCTTGCCAAAGTCTCGTCGCCATTTATAGCGAGCGCGGAATTAGGTTGGCCTAGAGTCGAAACCACGGGCGGTAGCTGCTGGGCGGATGCGAATACGGCGAGCTGCAAGACGAGCAGGCCCGCAGTTCCGAATACTTCGCTCTTATTGAATGCATTCATCTCCACACTCTTTACCGTCGCTCGCAACGGTGGACTTGGCAGCTCGTTCAGCTGCTGGAGCGAAGGTAATGGCGCTCGCAGAACACATCAAGACTTGGAAAGTACTGTCTTCTGGCGGCTTAAAGCACCTTCGTGCCCACAAGAAGTCCGGGGAACGTTCAGAAGGCTTGCTCTGCGCGGGATTGCGGGCAAAGCTCTCTCAAAAAGCTACTCGTACAGCCTTATAAGATCTTGTGGCCCCTCGTAGATCTTCGAAAGTGGCTGTTGAGAGAGTGATTTGTCACCAATGCATTGTGACCGTGCCTACATCCGGCTCCTCCTTTAATAGGCATGATGAGATATGAAAAATCTTCGTTCTGCTCCACATCTGGCCGATAGTGACGCGTTCGAAACGCAAGTGGTTCGGGTTTTAATTGCGGATTCAGGGCCGATCCAATCGCAGCTTTTGGCACGCGCATTGCGAGCGAAGCGGGAATTTGAAGTGACACGGTAGATCTCGATACGTCCGCAGTGCACGCATTCTTGCAGACGCACACTGTCGACGTGTTGCTCGCGGCGGGAAATAATCTGCCCGATCTCACTTTGTTGCGCTGGTTGCGAGTTTCGTATCCTAAAGTCGCGACCGTACTTTTGGCTGAAAACGACAATAACGAGTTGGTAGTCAGCGCAATGCGCGCAGGCGCCAGAGGAGTTTTTCTTTTTACGCAGACAGCATTCCCCATGCTCTGCAGATGCATTCATTGCGTTTTTCGCGGCGAGGTTTGGATCAACAGCCAGCAGATGAATTATGTTCTGGATTCCTTGTCAGACGTGCCCACTCTGCGGGTGTTGAGTTCGACGGGACGCTCGCTGCTCACGCCGCGCGAAGAGCAGGTCGTAGCTATTGTCGCCGATGGGCTCACTAACCGCGGTGTCGCTTCCGAGCTGGGACTTAGCGAACACACCATAAAAAAATATCTTTTGCGCATTTTCGACAAGGTCGGCATCTCGAGCCGTGTCGAGTTAGTGCTTTATGCTCTCTCGCATGGCGAACACCGTCCTGCGGAGTGGATGCCGAGTATGGCGGCCCAGGCGCTGACCGGAAGCTAGAGATCCTGTTCCGCTGGCACGCTATACCGCCTCTTAGACATATAATGCCGGAATGGATGACGGTAGTGGCGGTCGATCATTGGATGCGTCGGCCTCTGAAATAAGTAGTGAATCGCGGATGAAACGAAGACCTTCTTCGGAGGTCTCGCGGCGTTGGACTGTAATTGCTTCCGGACTTCTTCTTCTCGCGCTTGCTTTGGTCGTTATCTATACCAGGCCCAGCGCGTTCCTGAGCCCGGTTGCACTGGTCGTGGTCGCAGCAATCGGACTGGCCGCGCTATTGCTCCAAGTTAGGTTCCGTGAAGACCTTCCCATCCATTCACCACTCTGGCTTAATGTCGTCGGTATTGTGTGCGCGATGATCTCAGTTTTCGCGGACTTGCTGCGGCTCCAGAAGGGGGTCTTGGAGTTAGTGGCCTTCGCCGCCGTCATTTGCTTCGGAATTAGCGGTTCCTTGATCCTTCACGCGCTGCGCAGAGCCCGCATTCACCCGTTGCCGCCCGAAGCCGCATAGCAAATATTTCTCCATACAATTTCACTTACAATTTCACTATGCGATACCTGTTGTTCGGAGCTTCGGGCCTGTTGGGCCAGCAAATAGTTGACAAGCTAAGTGGTTGCAAGCGAGACGTGAGCGGTGCGGCACCGCTCGCTGAAGCCTCCCTGACAGCTCCCGCCTCCAAAGATGCGGACCTCCGCGATCACGCGGGAGTTCGCGCTGTTATTTGTGACGCCAAACCTGATTGGATTATTCTTTCCGCGGCCTACACCGATGTCGACGGATGTGAATCGAACCGCGAGCTCGCTTTCGCCGTGAATTGTGAGGGAGCCCTCAATGTCGCGCACGCGGCCCGGGAGTTCGGTTCGCGATTGTTGTTTATGAGCACGGATTATGTATTCGACGGCAGCAAACGATCTCCATACGAAGTTACGGATCCTAAAAACCCGACGGGCGTCTATGGGGAGAGCAAGGCCTGCGCAGAAGAACAAATCGCAAAAGTTTTGCCCAACGTCTGCATAGCGCGAACTTCCTGGCTTTTCGGGCCGGGCGGCAAGAGCTTTCCCGCCACAATTGTGAAGCTGGCAGCAAGTCGTCCTGAAATTGCGGTTGTGAATGATCAACGCGGAAGCCCTACGTTTACCGTCGACTTGGCTGGGGCGCTATTGCAACTCTGCCAGGCCTCAGCGCATGGAATTATCCATGTCACGAACGAAGGCAATTGCACGTGGTTTGATTTCGCAGTCGAGATCGTCCGACTTTCTGGACTGGACACTGCTGTGAGGCCGGTCACGACGGCTGAGTTTCCGCGCCCCGCAAAGCGCCCTGCCTACTCCGTTTTATCTCCGCAAAGTTTGAATTCTTATAACGTTCATTTGCCGTCGTGGCAGGACGCAATTCGGCGTTACCTCGCGCAGAAAATTAGTTAGAAATGTTGTCGCTGGATTTGTCTGTTTTTTGTACGAATTACAAACAACGGTTTCAATTGGACATGTTGTGCTCGGTGTGTCGTCTAGATTCGGTGACTCGCCTCTGCTTCCGCTCTTTGCCCCATTACCATGGATGCCAGAAACAGATTCCTCCCCCCAATCCGACGCCGTTAAGTTTCGAGAATGGGAAGCGGCATTCTCTTCGCAGCAAGGCAGGATCGGTATTCTCATGGGAGCAACATACTGTGAAGAGTTGAACACTCGCCTGAACGACTATTCGTACCCGCAAGTCAGGCGCGAACGATCACGACCTACTCTCCCAAAAGTTCTCCCCCAAAATTAAGCTTCGTCGCAATGTCCAAGATCAGCGGAGGTGGTTTATCCTTGGTTTCCTTTTGAGGGTGAATCATGAACAGGCTTTTACTGGCGGTAATGGCAACGCTGTCAATTATCTTCTCGGCTGCCGCGGTTACTGCGCAACAATTCGATCCTTCGATGTATCAGGAACTCAGCTGGCGAATGATAGGGCCTTTTCGCGGTGGCCGCACGGTGGCCATTTCCGGAATTCCGGACCAACCGAACGTTTTCTACATGGCGCCTAACAATGGTGGAGTCTGGAAGACTACTGATGCCGGACGCACCTGGAATCCAATTTTCGACCCTGCAAGCGAGGATCGAGACAATCACGATCCCAAATCGAGTCAGGACCCACGGTCTGGTTCTATCGGAGCGATCGCAATCGCCCCCTCAGACTCCAATGTCATTTATGTCGGGAGCGGAGAGGGGTTGCGCCGTCCAGACCTATCGGTTGGAAATGGAATGTATAAAACCATGGACGCCGGCAAGACTTGGCGGCATCTGGGATTGCGCGAGGCGCAGCAAATTGCGTCGATCATCGTCGATCCTAAAAACTCCAATCGACTTTTTGTTGCAGTGCAAGGCCATCCATACGGCCCCAACCCCGAGCGCGGAATTTTCCGCTCGATTGACGGCGGCGAGACCTGGCAAAAAGTTTTGTATAAGGACGAAAATGTAGGGGGTATGGATCTTCTGTTCGATCCGCGCAACTCTCAGATAATTTTCGCAAGCATGTGGTCCTCGCGCCGTCCGCCGTGGACGGTCGGGGGCGGCTACAACGGCCCGGGCAGCGGCCTCTACAAATCGGTCGACGGCGGAAATTCGTGGCAGCAACTTAGCCGAGGCTTGCCCGGAGAACAGGAAGGGATTGGTCGTATCGGTCCTGCAATTTCGCCGAGCGATCCCGACCGCATGTACGCCTGGGTGAATGCGAAGAAGGGCAGCGGAATTTACCGGTCAGAGGACTCCGGCGAAAGCTGGCAGCAGGTGAACGAAGAAGAGCGCATCTGGGGGCGCGGCGATGATTTCGGGTGTGTGCGCGTGGATCCCAAAAATAAAGATGAGATTTACGTCGCTAACACTTCAACCTATCGCTCCTTCGATGGAGGTAAGAACTTCACTGCGATCAAGGGCGCTCCCGGAGGCGACGACTACCACACCATCTGGATCAACCCCATAAATCGCGACATCATTGCAATCGCGGTCGATCAAGGAGCCACCA
>JANYKL010000047.1 GCA_025361625.1 Acidobacteriaceae bacterium | reverse complement strand
TCTCGGCCAACCACTGTAAGAACTCCCCGTTCCCGTAGGTCGTATCGGCCGCCACCGATTCCGGCTCCCGTCCTTGCCACTCGGCGAAACGTGTGAGCATATCTTGCGCGGCCACCGTCTCCTGACTCATGCGTGCGGCGGTCGCTTGTACACCCACGATCACGCAGCTCGCGTTGTCCACCAGGTAGTTGTCGTAGTAACCGAGCCGTGCCGGAGTGCCGCCCTTAGTCGCATATGTCGAATCGGGATCGGTGGTTGATACTTGATCCTGCTGGTGCACCGGCTCTTCCACCGGGTTCTGCTCTTCCACTTCCCGCAGATACTGACGCACGGTTTGGTTCACCTGCGCCGCTTCCGCTAAGTGCTCGCGCGGAATGCGGCTTTCCTTTGAAGCATTCGCCTCCACGAAGCTGCCATCGACCGACAAGTGCTTGCCCTGCACCAATCCCACTTCCATGCACTGCAGCACGATCTGCCCAAACAGCTCCTCGAACAGCTTCGACTCCTGAAACCGTCCGTGCCGGTTTTTCGAGAACGTCGAGTGATGCGGAATCTCCTGGTCGAATCCCAAGCCGGTGAACCAGCGCCAAGCTAGATGCATGCGCAGTTCCTCCACCAGTTTGCGCTCGCTGGTGATGCCGTACAGATAGCCAATCAGCAGAATCCGCAGCAACAGTTCGGGATCAATCGATGGACGGCCGGTCTCGCTGTAACTCTGCTTCAACCTCTCTCGTACAAAGGCAAAGCTGATGTGCTTTTCGATCAGCCGCAGCAGGTGGGTTTCAGGAACCTGATCTTCCAGGCGGAAGTAGTAGAACAAAGCTTCAGAGCGGTCATGTTCGATGGAAGGCGAAGTACATCGGCTTGGAAGTAGATCAAGTGCGCCAGATGAAGCAGTTGCAGGAAGAAAACCTGCGGCTGAAGCAGTTGGTAGCGGAACTGACGCTGGACAAAGCCATGCTGCAGGATGTGCTCTCAAAAAAATGGTGAGGCCTTCGCGGCGCGGGCCAATGGTTGAGCACCTGGCAAGTACGTACCAAGTCGGTGAGCGACGAAGTTGCCGGGTTCTATGCGTGGCAAGAGCCACGTATCGCTATCGCAGCCATCTGGATCCACGAACTGAGTTGCGGATGCGTATCCGCGAAATCGCTCAGTCAAGAGTGCGCTACGGATATCGCAAAATCCGTGCACTGTTGAACCGTGAGGGCTGGAATGTGGGCAAGTACCTGGTCTGCCGGTTGTACAAAGAAGAAGGGCTGACGCTGAAGAGGATGCGCCCGCAGCGGAAGCGGAAAGCGATACGACATCGGGAAGAACGGTTCCAAGCGACAGGGCCTGATCAGGCGTGGAGCATCGATTTCGTAGCAGATCATTTGCAGGATGGGCGACGCTTTCGTGCACTGACGATTGTGGATATTTTCACGCGAGAGGCAGTGGCCATCGCGGTGGGCCAGAGCCTGAAGGGAGACGATGTGGTGCGAACCTTGAATCGATCCAAGAGTAAGCGTGGGGTACCGAAACTGTTGTTTTGCGATAATGGAAGCGAGTTTACCAGTCAGGCCATGGATCTATGGGCTTACCAAAACGGAGTGAAGATCGATTTCTCTCGACCGGGCAAGCCGACCGACAACCCATTCGTCGAATCATTCAACGGGACCTTCCGGGCCGAGTGCCTGGATGCCCACTGGTTCACCGATCTCAATGAAGCAAAGATGCTCATCGAATCCTGGCGGCAGGAATACAATGAGAGTCGTCCTCACCGATCTCTCGGAGAGAGGACGCCAAGCGAGTTCGCCAGTCAGATCGCGGCTATTCGCAATCGGACTCAACCGAAACCAGCCGAAGACTAACTCTTGGCTTGGTACAAAATTGCTGGGCCCGTCAAAGAGGCGTTACACTAACACTCCACTTGGTACAAAAGATCGGTCCGGTCAACCCATCTGAATTTCTATGCCACAGACCGCATTGCAGGTTAGTGACGCGCTTGCAACAGAACCGATTCCCGGTGGTAGTCGAGAAACGCCCTCTGACCTTCAGTGAATGTTCCAACGTTCACAACTCGGTCAGTCGCCACTCCCATGCGGGTTAAAGAGGGGCCATGTGCGACGGGCGAGACGATGAGGACACCAGAATCTTCAAAGCTTATAAAACCGCGGTCAAAAAGGTGGTCTATCGTCGGAGCTAAGAGAAGCCCGTTTTTGCCGTTTAGCCGCTCCTCATTATTTGAGTCCCGCCACGGCTTGCAATGGCTGGCTCGTAGATGGGTCGAAGCGTAACGCCCGTGATTCTGCATCGAGTTTCAACCTGCATCACTCGCTCTTTGAATAGTTCTTGACCGCGCCGTGCGACGATTAGTGCTTCGCGGTCTGTCTCTGGGAGTTGATGGTCAAATTCGATCTTGGACTCGATGTGATGCTCCCACATTTCCAGTTTAGCATTTTCGATCTGCATGGGCGTCTGGAGTATCGACCCGGCCCTCCGGTCATTCAGTACTGAGCCCTCCTTACCAATCAGGCCGACAAGTGCGTTTGCAAGCGCGGGCGGTACCTCCGTTAAATAGACAGACTGAATTCCGTTGCCCGAATGCTGCAATGGGGAATAGCGCGAGGGCAGAAGGTTTCTCAGCAAGCCGATGTGCTCTTTGGGACAAATCTTGTTCAGCAGAGCAACAAAATTCACCCTTACACGCCAGCCAATAGCCTCCCAATTCAGGCCGACTTCTCGGAACTCCGCGGGCTTGGGGCTTTCATAGCAGTAGGTCGCTACGATTCCAAGAGCGAAGATGCGGGTATCAACGAAGGAGAAAACGAGGTCTCCGGGTGATACCTCTCGCATGAATTCATAAAACGGGTTACGCGCTCCGTTGGCATTTCGCTTCGGCGATCAAAGATAACCGCCAGCGATCTCCTGCCGATAAGTTTGATTCTGGTTTACCCACCAATAGCGCACTTCGTTTACGCTTTCCAGAGTGGTCTATCCGTTTGGTGTTGCAGAGCCGCAGTACTAGACCAACGGCGGATCAGCCACATAATCGGCCCCAGTGTTCAAAACGGCTCAACCCGCACTATGATAGTTGCTTACTACTTTTGAACAGTGGTTCGTCAACCCAGCGTGCTAGACAGGAGTCAATTATGTCCATATCCAACGGCAACAAATCCAGATTTCATCGAGTGCGCAAACAGAACATCGCCCGGCGTGAGCGAAATCGCGTACTACACCATCTATCAGCTGATGGCGCTTCGAGGGTTTCCAAAATGGCCAAGCGGAGCCACTAACATCGTTGCTCAACTAGTTGCAGAGCAGGCGCAACCAGTTCGTGTGCGGGTCGGTGCCTCAATTCTCTAGCCTCGCTTCTGACACACCGCGCACTCGCAATGGCTGTAGTGCTGCCCGCCGCTCTTTTCACACATCGGGCATATGCAATGGTTTCGTGCTGACCGCCTTGTTTCTTGCATCTGGGGCAGGCGCACGAATCGTAGTGCTCACCGTTTTGCTTATTGCACACCGGACAAATGCAAGGGTGACGATGATCTCCGCCGAACTTGTATTCATCGGGCATGCGAGCATTCTAGTTTCGATCTGGCTGTCCCCCAGCAAGGCGTCCGAAATCGCAGCGACAGGGTTGGGCTCGGTTCAATGACAGCAGGCCTTTTCGAACTTTCGACCCCGAATAGTACCGTTAGATCCTCTTCTGCGACGAATCCACGTATCGAGCCGAGGTAACGAAAGTACCTCAGGGCCGTTTTAGCCACAAGCCGAAAACACGGGTCAGAGTGCCATTAAAATTATCTCCCGCTCATATCGGATCCTAGCGAAGATGGCAAAATCGAGCTCTTAGAATGAATGGGTTACGGACCGGAAGTTCCGCCCCTCTTGTGTTCGGGTCAAGGTTCGATCCAGCCATGCTAGTTCGTGGCGCGAACGAGCTCCGGTTTTGCCTGGGGGATGGCACGATGCCGGACGACCAAGTCATGGACCTCATAGAAACGACGCCCGAAGACATCGGTCGAGCCAAGGATCCACGAGCAGTACTTTCAGCCGGTTCATTTCATCGTGTTCTCGTCGTCCGTTCTGAATTCCGATTCGGGTATCAAACGGGCCCGCGCGGACTAAACAAGTCGATGCGAAACAAAAAAACGCCCCACAACTCTTTCGAGTCGTAGGACGTTCACAGAGCAGCCCTCCCCCGAAGCCTGCTCATAGCCAATCTAGCCGTTGGGGTAGCGAATGCAAATGGCGCTTATGGGCCCTGGAGTGGCACGATTTATCTAGAGTATCGGCCGCAAAACCCGCGTCAGACGGGATGTTTCACCGACGCAAGGTCACCTGACACCCTGCCGATGTTCACTCCGAATATCCTTCCCCGTCGTCTTTGTCCTCATCATCTTCGTTTTGTCCTCGGTCTTCCTCCTCATCATCATCGTCATCTTCCGGCACACTTCGCACGGACAAGGCGGCAGCGACCAACAGATCAAATATTACGTCCATGCCTTAATGCTACGCTCCATTCGAGAGGACGATTTCAAATAGCCACTGACCTGTTGCATACTCGCCGTGGCTTGGCAGAATGACGTTTGTTCGCTTAAGGAAATCGACGACGCTGGGCATAATGAAGAAGACTGACAACATTGTGTTTCTACTACTCGGCATAGGGATGCTAGTGGAATCTCTGACTGTTAGGAAGTTCCTGAATACCGGTGAAGCCGGAGATGCCGAAGATGAGGGATTCAAGCCACGCTGGTATCATCGGCTCGCGTTCGCCCTGTTGAGCATTGCCATAATTCTGTGGAACGCCATTACGCTGTACAGATAAATTCACACTGAGACGCCGCCGATTTTCGGCCCACCCCTACGGATGATCTGCAACTACGGTGAGGACCAGATTCTAGTGCCGATCACCGCCGCCGGAAAATCGGCCAATAAAATCCCCGTTTCGCCGCGTTGATGGTGTGCATAGCGCGTCATCCTAAGGGCATCACACCGCAGACGCCAATCTGATTGGCACGCGGGGGCCATTTTATTTCACAGGTGATCACGGGAGTATTTCTGGCGCTGTACTACGTGCCTTTCGCAGATCATGCTCACACCACCGTCGCCTAAATAACCAAGGTCGTGACGGCGGGATCTTTTCTCCGCAGCCTGCATGCCTACGGCGCGAGCGCGATGGTTATCGTCCTGCTGCTGCACCTATCCCAAACTTTTATTTACGGATCGTATAAAGGTAGACGCGAGATTCTGTGGCTTTCAGGATGTGTCCTCTTCGCGCTCGTCCTTGGAAAGGCATTTACCGGCTATTTGTTGCCATGGGACCAGCGAGCCTATTTCGCCACTGCGGTTGGAACGAACGCGCCGACCGAGATTCCTATTATCGGCGAAAGCCTGAAGCGCCTGATGCGGGGCGGCACCGAGATGGGCACTCTCACCATTTCGCGTTTTTTTGTAGCGCACGTTTTTTTAAATCCCGCATTCATCTTTGCCCTGGTCGGATCGCATATTTTTCTTTTTCGCAAAGCCGGCACGGCTGGCCCAGCAGACGAGAATCCAGTTGCACCTAAACAAGATCCAGAGCTTTTCTACCCTCGTCAAGTGCTGATGGATTTGTCACTGACGGCGCTGCTGATTCTCGGGCTTGGTTTGCTCTCTTTCTTCGCACCCATGCAGATTGGGCCTCCGGCGAATCCTGCGGATGCGCAATACATTCCGCGTCCGGAATGGTATTACCTGCCGATTTTTCAGTGGCTGAAGTATTGGCATGGCGCGGCGGCAGTCGTCGGCGTTTTGATGATCCCTACGTTGCTGGTGCTCGCCGTCGTCGCATTACCTTTTTTCGATCGCAGCCTTGAGAGGCGGCCGTGGAAGCGCCCGATTGCGATGGCTTCGTATATCTTTTTGATCTGCATGCTGGTTGGCCTCGGGATGCGGAGCAATTACGTCGATCGCCACGATTCGAGCGTAGCCCAGCAACTGGCAAAACAGAAAGCGGAAGAAAACGAATACGCCAAAAAACCTTTTGAGCCAGAGCTTTCTTCAGGCACGCTGGCGGCAGCAAATGTTGCTTTGGCCGATCCGTTGGCGGCAAAGGGGAATACCGTCTTGGAAACGCAATCGTGCAACGCTTGTCATGGCGACGGCGGGGTAGGAACGGCGGCGGCCCCGGCGCTCGTGGGAGTGAAGTACAAATTCTCTGCGCAGCAACTTGAAAATCTCCTCAAACATCCTACTGCCACATGACGGCGGGCGGCATGCCGACCACCGATCTTCCGCCGGATGACCTAAAAGCCTTGATCGCTTTTGTGCGCAGCCTGAACTAGCGAACTGCAATAGTCATACTTTCCTCCAACGTGGATAAACGTTTGGTTGAAGCAGCCAAGGAAATTGGCGTGCGAGCCTACGTTGCACAATCTCTAGCGGGCCTTGCATTGGTCAAGCGATAGAAGAAGCCGCCGTCGAGAGCGAAAACTTTGTTATTGTATTGGAATGGCTGCCTAAAAGTTGCTTCGACGCTTTGTTCGCCTTCGATCTGTACTCCCGTGCGGCCAAATAAACGTGGACCGGTTATTCGCATCGATCTCACTGCACTACCGATGTCTTTCGCGGGAAATCGTCTTTTACGGGTGAAAAAATCTTTTGCAAAAGAGGTGAAATCATGACGGCACAGGGAAAGCCACAATCAGGACGAGAACATGAGGTGGGGATTTTAACCGCGCCGCTGTTGAATCTGGATCTTAACCGTGAGATTGAGCAGCTACGATCCGAAGGGCGCTGGCAATCTGGACATACAGCAAAGACGCTCGCGAAATATTCCGACTTCCGTGTGGTGCTGATAGTTATGAAAGCTGGAGGGCGCTTGGAGAAACATCGAACCGAGGGGCGAATCTCTGTTCAAACGCTTGAAGGAAAAATTCGGTTCAGCACGGCTGAGCGTTCGGTAGAGCTCTCGGCAGGCCAAATGCTGGCGTTGAAACGGAATCTTCTTCATGATGTTGAAGGCATCCTCGATAGCGCGTTTCTGTTGACCATTGCTTGGCCCGGTACCACCGCCCCCTAAATAGTATTGGCGGCTGGCTTTTAGTTGGACAGTTCTCAATCCGTTTCTCCTGCTCGACACGGGGCCGCGGCTGCGTATCTCCCCCAAGCGTAGCCTTCGCTCCCGCTTCCACTCCATCCTTCCAACGGTACCCGTTCCCGCTCAAAGAGCCTCTCGCGCCCGGCCCACTGAGTATAGCGACGATTCTGAATCTTCAACCAACCCGCGTGATCTTGCAGATAAGGATTGTGCTCGGCTTGGCAACAACACCTTCGAGTTCATGCTTGCATGCCAGTGAAAATAATTCTTCCCCTTCATACTCGATATGATCGCAGGACATGATCCTATCGCTTCGTTGAGGCAATATCGATCGCAGTCGCCGCTTGCGATCGATGAGCGGAAGATACCGCAGGTCTTCACCGTTGCACTTCAAAATATCGAAGGCCACGAAACGAGGCTCGCCACGATGAAAGAGAACGTTCCGAAACTGCGGTTTACGGTTTCATCCAAGGCATACAATCTCAGCGTCAAGCACGACTGATGATTCAGCATAGAGAGAGCAGGTTGTGGTGAGGATGACGGCGCAAGATTTGCCTGTTTGCGAGACATGAGGACGAAGGCAGATCAGCCCGCGGGCGGTTACGTCAGTCTTTTCCGAGGACAGCTGCGTCAACAGGCTGTCCATTTTAGTCCCTGGTAACTTTGCAAGGGTAACCGCTTTACGAAAAAAGAGTTAAAAGTTTCCAGCCACGAGTACTGCATTCCTCGAAATGCGATCGCAAGCAATACCGCGATTGACGGTCATAGTTTGCCGATGCGATCAGGTTCATCCTTTACATGGGAAAGAGACCGCTCGAAGATGGCATTGACTTTACTAAAAAAATCGTCTGGGGCTAGACAAAAGTGCTGGTCGAAGATTGGGTGCTCACTACGGCGTGGCGGCGGTTGGCGGTCCCAAGGTTCAAGAATGGGCACTTGCACGATGTGATCAGTTTACTGACCAATCGTTCCTTCACGGCTCCGGGAATCGAATAGCCTACTACAGCTAGGTCTATTTTATGGTTCTTGACAGCTGCTTCGGTGTCTTCTGGAGTCCGCCGTGACCACTTCATATCCTGCTTGCTTTAGGACGAATTTCCTCAAGCTGAGGATACTGTGAGATCACGAGGACCGTCTTGTTTGTACTCTCAGGCATAAAGTGTTTGCCTTAGCGTCGAGTAGTTGTCAACTTTTTTTCGGATGGGTAGTTGAGAAAGAGCGACGCGAAGTCCACTACGCTGGGTACCATCCTTACCTCAAGCCGACCGCCAATGATCCACACTTTCCTTGTGATTCAGATTACGAATGCGAGCGACAAGCGGAGCGTGACCATTTTCTTTAGCCCAGTATATGGCTTCCGTTCACGTTTTAAAGCTACCTAACACGCGGTTGGCATGATCTTCGACCACATAGTCTTCATGGCCGAACCTTCGTGGCAACCCTTCGGGCGAGCTTCAAAATAAACGTTTGCCATCCATTCCTCCTGCGATCATTATCGCAGTGAATAAACTCAGAACCGATATCCGGCATCACCGAATTTAATGAGCGGGACTGCGGGTTATTCTTTTGTGGTTTATAGAGCTTGGAATCAATGCCCCCAAGGCATAAGGTGGCCTCGGCAAAGAACGTAAAGAGGCAATGGGCTGTTACCTTCGCGAACAACACTTCACCGGAAAACCGAAACCGGAGCTTCGCCATCAACTGCAGTCATACGCCATGAATCTTCTCTTTTCCGGTTGCGTTGGAGCGTTAAACGGCATCGCCCTCCCGGACTCGACGACGGATTATATTCCCCGACCGACATGCGCGCGGACGTTCGTGTGCGTCAAAAAACTGATCAACTCTACGGTGTGTACCGTATCGCACATCATAGTGTTGGCTGCTAAAGTCGGCTAGATTAGTGGTGAAAGTGTGTCGTAGTGGAGGAAGAGATTCAATGCGAATTGAAACGACTCCGCACGGAGCGACACAAATTACTGCAAGACGAAGTTTTTGGTGGCCTCTCTCCAACTAACCGTATTGAACTCGAAGCGAAGTCAGAGCGAATTCACACTTTAGTAACAAAACTTCTAGCAGGCGCATTTGCCGAACAGAGTGTAAGGTCTGCAACGGCGGCGCAGCGAGTCCAGTGGAACAAACAATCCGAAACAGATACTCCCCAAGGCGAGGCTTATCAGCAGTATAGCGTCAGAGAAAGTTCGTCAGCCCATACCGATTCGAAAGCCCAACAGGGCAGAGCCGCGAAAGGCAAGACGGCGAGCGACTAGGCCCCATCATAAAATGCATTGCGACAGATTCCTAGAAGTCGCTCCCGGCCTTTAGTGGAACGTCTAATTTCGTTGTTTTTGAAGGCAGTACCTTAGGAATTCTGAACGGGGTTCTAGGAGGCTAATGCCTTTTATCTAAAACGCAACGCTTTTCGATTTTGAAAGCTGTCCGTCCCGTACAGCAGTTGCTCCCGCAATAGAGAAGATATGGGGAAGCCTGTTGATTACTTGACGATCACCAAAGTGCTATTGTCCGCGGCGCATATCTCGCATAAACTTCCAACAGCATCAGGACAGGCGCACTTAGCGCCGACCAACGGACTTGGAGAGCACGGTGGTATGGGCTTCGGCTCGATGTGGCAGAAATGCAAAGTTCCCATGATGCTGCCTAATCTTTTGGCAGCTATTTTTGTTTCGGTTCCTGATGCCCAAAAGGAGAAATGGGCATGAGCGAAGCAACTAAGAAGTGGGTCTATAAGTCTTCAACTCTTCACGCCGACCTTCACCGCAAACTTGATCCCCGCAAAATCGAGAAGGCCACGCCAATCATGTGCGGCATCGTGGGCTTTGTCCTCGACGTGCAGTTTGGCATCGTGATCGAGGAAATCGTAGTGGTGGGCATGCTCATGTGATTTGGGATTGATGCCAAGAGTGAAGGCGAGCAGACGTTCGTGGCTTGATGCCTTCGCGGAAATCGAATTACCCATTGCGGCGGGACGGGGAAAAGGTTCATTATCAAGCTGGAGATTCCAGGACGAACGTAGAAATTGTCCAACCGAATGATTCATTTTGCAAATGCGGTCACGAGAAATCTTTGCATACTGGTCAGAGCGGGTCGAGTGCGTCGGCGTGCCGCGTCTCAATCGCTACAGGGCTTTCGACGGTGTGTACTTGCGAGGCGTTTGATGCCGTACCGAACGACGATCAGCCCTGAGGCGGGGCTAAAGCTATACTGAGATCATGGGAAGCACACCGCAAAAACACAAGTCGCTGACTCACGTACTGATGCAGAGCGAGCGCGTCAAGACGCTGGTGAAGGAATCTGCTGAGGAACTGTCATCCGTTAATGAAGGCATAAAAGAAGAGCTTACCAATCACGGCCCAATGCCCGGAGTGGAAGACGCCCTTGAGAAAAGTGAAGCGGTAGAAAGTAAAGTGCAGGAAGCGTCCGACGGGCTGTCGGTCGTGAATCTGGCGCTGAAGGCCGAAGTAAAGGAGCGTAACGTTCTCGAAGGTGAGTTGGCTGCGGTCAAAGAACAGGGCGAATTTGATCGCCACGCAGCTCTCCATGATCACCTGACTGGCTTACCAAACCGTGCGTTATTTTACGATCGGTTGGGGCTTGAATTGCGGCAGGCAAAACGCCACGGCTGGAAATTGGCTGTGATGTTCGTTGATCTGGATTGCTTTAAAATTATTAACGACACTTATGGACACGACGCAGGCGACTGCATTCTGCGAGCGACTGCAAGGCGACTTACGGAAAGCACCCGTGGCGAGGATACGGTCAGTCGCTACGGCGGCGATGAATTTTTGATTTTAATCAATGAAGTCCGCGACGAAGCAAATATTTCATTGGTCGCGCAAAACATTTTAAACAAAATTCAAACTCCCTGTGACATCCGCACACACGACCGCACAATCAGCCGAAGTATCAAGGCTAGTATGGGAATCACCGTCTTCCCAAACGACGGCACCTCTGCGGATACGTTAATCAGGAACGCGGATAGGGCGATGTACGTTGCTAAGAGGAATAAGTCCGGATATTCTTTTGCGGCGTGATTCGGTGCTTTCGTTGGTGAAGATTATGACCGCTGCACAAGGCGATTTACTAGCGTAGAGAGCCGCGCAACGTATACCGCTCCCTCCACCATCAACAGAAACAATTTCGAAATCCCGAAAATGTAGCCGTACTAAATGAAGGAAGTAGAGCCAAACAAGATTAGGGCTGAGGGGCGTTCGGACGTTCGGCTCTGACACTTGGGTGTTGGAAGCGCGTTATCGCAAGTTCAGAAATTCTTCTTCGCCTCGGTCTGACTTTCGTCCGCCTTGATAACAACCGTGACCTCGGCACCTTCCTTCAACCGAACCTCGTTCCCGTCTTCGTCGCTGAGAGTGTTTTCAATTCGTATTTCACGATATAGCTCGTCGGCTCCTTCGACGGCGATCTGGGCCTTTTCAGAAAACAGCGCGTTAAGCGGCTTGATAATCTTTTGCACTACCGCTAAGACCGACTTGTTGGAGTGCTTACCGAAATGTGCTACGTGATCGGGATTGTGGTATCCCCGCCAAGATTCAAGTTCTAAAAATCGCCAAACTGCGCTACAGTAGGCCTGTACGGGGGTATTGGCCGATGCCTAATGAACACCAGTGCTGTCTTTGCCGCAAACCTGTGACGCTTGAAAACATTAATACTGACGAAAACGGACTGCCCGTCCACGTGGATTGCTACGTCCTGATGCTAGCGTTATCCGCGGAAAAGATCGAGCGCGAACCGGTCGAAGGTGCTCAAAAGAGCACCTTGCAAATCTGCAGTAATCTCTACAATGATGGTACGAATATGAGTCAATTTTCGTTAGGCGCGCAAAAGGACCTGATGAGCTTACTCGTCTGCTTCATCTGCAATCGCCCTACGAAATACAAGGTACGTCTATAAAGGGCATCGCCTTCGCTCACCCATCCTGCTATATTGAGAGCGTCCAAGCCAAAGAAGTAATGGAGCTGGAACGCAGAGAATTTCCAGCGAAGTGTGCCTAAGTTCCCGAAAGTAACAGCCCGTTGCCTCTATACGTTCTTTGCCGATGCCACCTTGTACCGGTGCGCGTTGATCGCCAGCTCAATAAACCACGAAGAATAACCCCAGGCTCGCACA
This sequence comes from Acidobacteriaceae bacterium, assembly GCA_025361625.1. Classification (GTDB taxonomy): domain Bacteria; phylum Acidobacteriota; class Terriglobia; order Terriglobales; family Acidobacteriaceae; genus Acidiflorens. The sequence continues at coordinate 1,698 of JANYKL010000047.1, read as the reverse complement.
TTACATTTCGGTGACCAGCCGCCGCGAGTGGAGCTCCACTTTAGTTAAGAGAGCTGCAAATTAGATGATGCACGCTTAGAGATCGAGAATAGTTAAACAGCAGGCACCGCCAGAATCTACCGGCTAATCCCGAAGATCTGTCAGCTTACTTGGGAACGATTTCGCTCTGAACAGCGAATGATAGGCATTTGCGCTCCGATCCCAATGATAGGTCTTGCGCTCCTCGCCGGAAGGGAGTCTGCACTTAGTTCCCGGTAAAGCTTTGCACGTTGGGCACGGCACAAACACTACCTCGTCTGTAATTACGAATTTCCTCATAGCAGAACTTTAGTCATCCAGTCCGAGTAGATAAAAACGGTAACAATTTCAGTGCAACCCTCAGACAGCCTTTTCATCTAACGAGATTCCGGTCAACGGAACCACCGCTTTGACAATGGTTCCTTCGGTGCCGGAGGAAATATGAAGTTCGCCGCCAAATTCTTTTAGTCGCTCCCGCATGCCCACAAGACCCACTCCCGTACTCCTCCCTGTCCGCTGAAATTGCGCCAGTGCGGTCGCGGACATACCTCCACCCGAATCCTTAACCGTCATGGTCACGCGGCAATTCGCAAGGTCAAGTCGCACGTCTGCTGTCTTGCTGCCGGAATGGCGATAAACATTTGTGAGGGACTCCTGCAATATACGGAAAAGCGCCATTTCTACTGCATCGTTCATCCGCCGTGGAATGTTCGTAGGATCAAACGTAATCGCTATTCCACTGCGTTGTGATGACGTGACCGGCAAAGTTTGTACCAAGTGGAATGAGAGAGAATCCACTTGGAGGAAAAGCAGGTCATGCCAATCAAGAGGTACAAACCAGAGCAGATCGTGACGATGCTGCGGCAGATTGAAGTCGGCATCGCAAACGGAAAAACCGCCCCACAAGCCTGCAAAGAAGCCGAGATCACCATCCAGACCTTCTACCGGTGGCGGAAAGAATATGGCGGTTTGAAGATGGACCAGGCGAAGCGGATGAAAGAGCTGGAAAAAGAGAACGGCAAGTTGAAGCGGTTGGTAGCAGAGCTGGCGTTGGACAAACAGATCTTAAAGGATATTGCGGAGGGAAACTTCTAAGCCCGGAGCGACGTCGGTGCGCCGTGGAGCATGCCCGCGAGGAATACGAAGTGAGTGAGCGGCGGGTCGTCGAAACTCCCGGCTCAAATTTCGCTAAATGAACACTCCGAAAAGCGCCTTGACTATGAGCAAGGCTCGCATCTAGACTCCACATCGAATCGATTCTGTTTGCTATTTGAGGTGCGCATGTCTGCACGTATTACGATAAACTTCACCCGCTCCCTACTTTGTTTTCTGTTTGTTGTTTCGCTCGCTTTCTCGCAATCTGCCCCGAAGAAAAAGGTGTCCGGCCAGGCGGATCTGCCGCGCTTTAGCTATCCCATGATCGCACCGGCTTCCGATCTGCTACAAGCAGACGACGCGACCTTCGATGGTTTTGCCGCAAAAGTCCGCTCGGATCTAGAAACTATCCTGCGCGACTACGAAATCGCCGACAAAGGCACGCTGCGAACATTGTATTTTGCCAAACTCGACTCGGACACACTCGCCGGCGACCGCCAGGGCGCACTGCAAACCGTGGAAGCCCTACGCGCGTCGGAAGAAAAACCGTCGGCCAAACTCACGACTGGGCTGTTTACGCGCGCC
>JANYKL010000169.1 GCA_025361625.1 Acidobacteriaceae bacterium | reverse complement strand
TTGCGCCGGAATTTTTCCGCTCGCGCACACCGGCCGTCCCTGGCTCGCCTACTGGCTCTTTCCGTATCCGAATACGATGCGGTACTGGCCCAACTTTCGCAGTCCGCTTGTGTGGGACGTGTTCGCCGTTTCAACCTATCTGACAATTTCGCTCGTCTTCTGGTTCATGGGGTTGATCCCCGATCTCGCGACGTTACGTGATCGCGCCGAGAATCCCTGGGTGCGTCGCATCTATGGACTGCTTGCCATGGGATGGCGTGGTTCAGCGCGACACTGGCATCGTTACGACACGGCCTACTTGCTGCTTGCCGGCCTGGCCACACCGCTCGTCCTCTCCGTGCACACGGTCGTGAGCTTCGATTTCGCCGTTGCCATCGTTCCCGGCTGGCACACCACAATTTTTCCACCGTACTTCGTTGCCGGTGCAATCTATTCCGGCTTTGCCATGGTGCTGTGCCTCGCCATTCCGATTCGCGTGATCTACCGTTTGCAGGATTTCATCACCGAGCGCCATCTCGAAAACGCCGCCAAGGTCATGCTCGCTACCGGATTGATCGTTGCCTACGGCTATGGCATGGAAGCTTTTATGGGCTGGTACAGCGGCAGCCGCTACGACTCGTTCTTATTGTGGAATCGACTGCACGGCCCGTACCGGCTTTCGTATGCCGCGCTGCTCGCGTGCAATATTTTTATTCCCCAAGTTCTGTGGCTGAAGAAATTCCGGGTTTCGACGGGATGGCTCTGGCTGATTTCTTTCATTGTGCTCATCGGTATGTGGCTGGAGCGCTTCATCATCGTCGTCGTCAGCTTATCGCGAGACTTCGTAACCTCATCGTTCGGCATGTACTACCCGACGAAATGGGATTGGATGACCTTTGCCGGAACGATCGGAATGTTCCTGACCTTCATGTGGCTTTTCGTCAGGGTACTCCCGATGATCTCGATTTTCGAATTGCGCACGCTGCTGCCGGAGTCCCACGCGCATGAGCATGACCATATAGAGGTGCAGAAGTGACCACGACACCCCTTGATTTCACGCATAATGGCCCGGTTTACGGGCTGATGGCCGAATTTGATACAGCGCAAGAGCTGATGGATGCCGCCCACAAGACGCATCAGGCCGGGTACCAGAAGATCGATGCCTACAGCCCTTTTCCGGTCGAAGGGTTAGCGGAAGCAATCGGATTTCATAAAAATCGCGTTCCGCTCGTCGTGCTGATTGGCGGATTGATAGGTGGCATCTCAGCATACTCGCTGCAATATTGGGTTGCCGCGGTGACATACCCCACAAACGTTGGAGGCCGGCCTTATCACTCTTGGCCTGCCTTCATCGTCGTAACTTTCGAATTGACAATTCTTTTTGCCGGACTTTCCGCGGTGTTTGGCATGCTTGCCTTGAATGGCTTGCCCATGCCCTATCATCCGGTGTTTAATGTTCCGGAATTTGCCAAAGCGTCCGACAATAAATTTTTTCTGGTTGTGTTTTCGAGCGACCCGCAATATTACACGACCGACACGCGTTCGTTCCTCTCGACCCTTGGGCCGCGCATGATTGCGGAGGTGCCAAGCTAAAATGCGCGCCCCTCTTAATCTACGAAAAGTTCTACCCGGTTTGCTCCTGTTGATTGCCATCACAGCCGGATGCCGTCTCGACATGCATCTGCAGCCGTATTATCGTCCGCTTGCTAAGAGTGATTTTTTCAATGACAACCGTTCGGCGCGGCTTCCGGTTGAAGGCACGGTGGCGCGAGGCGATCTTCACGAAGACACTTATTTTTACACTGGCAAAGTCGGTAACGCCCTCGGAGACTTCATGCCGTTTCCTGTGACCCCCGAGGTTTTGGCGCGAGGCCGGGAACGTTTCAACATTACTTGTGCTACTTGCCACGGCCGAGTAGGAGACGGCAATGGCTTCATCCCGACCCGAGGATTTCGGCGCCCGCCATCGTTTCATATCGATCGCCTGCGCAAAGTTCCCATCGGATATTTCTTTGACGTCGATACCAATGGCTACGGAGTGATGCCCGATTATGCCGCGCAGGTTGCGCCGCGCGATCGCTGGTGCATCGCCGCATATATTCGGGCGCTGCAAATAAGTCAGAACGCAAAGTCGAGTGACCTGGCTGCGGGCCAGAAAATGCCTTCTCCCCCGCCGCAATTCCGAGACATTGGGACCGGAGCGACTTTGCCACAAGAGGCCCCACCCGCGCCTGCCGGGGAGGGGGAAAATAAATGACGACCCCAGCCATCACCATTAATAAAGCCGAAATGATGGCGCCGCCTGTCACGAAGACGATCCAGACCCAGGCGCTTTTCATTGGGATGGTCGGAGTCGTTGCGGCCATTGCCGGAGCCTTTATCGCTCCCGACAATTTCTATTCCGCCTATCTCGTCGGATACATGTTTTGGCTCGGATTGTCGCTTGGGTGCATGGCAATTCTCATGCTCTACCACCTTGTTGGTGGCGCATGGGGAACCGTCGCGCGACGCACTCTCGAGTCCGGCATGATGACGCTGCCGATGATGGCCTTGCTCTTCCTGCCCATACTTTTTCATCTTCCGCGCCTGTATTTCTGGGCGCGTACCGAAGTCTTATCTGACCCTAAGACCGACCACAAAATAATCGAGATCACGCAAGATTATTTAAACTTCCACGGCATCCTGACTCGCTACATTATTTATTTCGCCATCTGGATCGCGATGGCCTACTTCCTGAATCGCTGGTCGACGGAACAAGACACGATCGCCGGGCAGAGCACGCTGCGCTTCCGCGCTCTCAGTTCAATCGGTCTCGTTATCTACTCGCTGACGATTTCATTCGCGGTCATTGACTGGGTGATGTCGCTGCAGGCGCGCTGGATCTCTACCATCTATGGACTTCTATTCGTTGCCGGAGAAGCGTTGTCCGCGTACTGCTTCATCGTGGTGATCGAGACCATCCTCAGCAAATACAAGCCGGTATCGGAGTACCTGCACGAAACTGAGATCCACGATCACGGCAAGTTCATGCTCACATTCACCATGGTCTGGGCCTATTTCAATTTTTCTCAGTGGCTGATCATCTGGTCGGGAAATTTGCCGGAAGAGATTCCCTGGTACAAAGCGCGTTTAAATGGTGGGTGGCAGCACGTCGGCCTCTTTCTTGTGATTTTCGGATTCGCAGTCCCGTTTATTTCGCTGCTCTCGCGCCAACTGAAACGCGAGGCTCGCACACTGGTGCGATTGGCTTCGTGGATCCTCTTTATACGCATGGTCGATATTTTTTGGCACGTTGAGCCCGTCTTTCACTCGACGGTTCACGTCAGCATTTGGCATTTCGTTGTGATCGCGGGGATTGGCGGTTTGTGGGTGGCCTATTTCTTTTACAACTTGAGATCGCGTCCCCTGCTGGCATTGAATGCCCACCAGACGCTGAGGCTGTTTGAGGAACCACATCACTAGGCAACAAATATTTCAGAAGTGAAGAAATCAGGCCCCAAAGAAATATGAGTGACGAAATTATCAATCACGGGCATTCGGGACACGACACCGAGTTCGAACGTGAAGACTTAGGTAGTCGTGGCATCTTCATATTCATGATCGGGCTGGCGGTCAGCATTGTCGCCATTTACTTCATCGTCGTCGGTGTGTATCGCTTTCTCGATCACTATGAGCGTTCGCAGATGGTCACGGCCAGTCCTCTCGTCACGACGAAAGGCACGGTCTCACGAGTCGTCACGCAAGAAGACATGGAAAAAGATTTTAAAGACAATGGCGCTCCCATGCTCGAAACAAACGAGCGTGGTCAGATGCGTGATTTTTTGATGGGACAGGAAAACCAACTCAATAGCTATGGCTGGGTTGATGAAAAAGCCGGAGTTGCGCACGTCCCGATTCAGCGTGCTATGGATATGCTCGTCAAGCAAGGAGTTCCTGTCTACAAGCAAAGTGGCGAGGGGAACGCTGATTTAGCTGGAACTGGAGCCAGTAATCAGTCAGAGAAAAATTCGAGTGACGATGCAAAGACGAAAATGAAGGGAAAAAGTGTTGCGCGGTAAAAAGCTTTTCAGCAATTCGATTGTTGCGGCAGCCATGTTCATCATTTTCGCGGCGGTGCCCTTCTTCGCTCATGCGTCTGCGTCGCGCAACCCGATGATGAATGGCGGAATCATTGGTCCGCCTGCGAATCAGCGTCCGCCGAGCCTTCAATTTGTTGGCATAGAACAGCACTTGGACGCCGAGGTTCCTGCAAATCTAGTGTTCACTGACGAGACCGGCAAGAGCATTATGCTGGGAGATTATTTCGGGCACGGGCGCCCCGTAATTCTCAATCTGGGCTATTACGAGTGCCCGATGCTGTGCAGCGAACTGCTTCAAGGCTTAGTTGGATCGATGAAGCCTCTCACCTTCAACCTCGGGAAAGATTTTGAAGTTGTGACAGTCAGCTTCGATCCGCGCGAGACGACCGAAATGGCTGCCGCGAAGAAGCGCGACATTTTAAAGCGCTACGGCCGCGCGAACTCCGAACAGGGCTGGCATTTTCTAACTGGCAGCGCAGGCGAAATTAACGCGCTCACCAAGGCCGTCGGCTACCAATATCAGTTCGATCCGAAAACTGCCCAGTACGCGCACGCGGCGGCAATCGTGATGTTGACTCCAGACCGTCACATCTCGGGATACTTTTACGGAGTGGAGTTTTCTCCGAAAGATTTGCGCCTGGGATTAGTGCAGGCTTCGCAGAATCGCATTGGCAATATCGGCGATCAGGTACTGCTCTACTGCTATCACTACGATCCGCGCACTGGTAGGTACGGTGCCGTAATTAGCAACATCCTGAAGCTCGGGGGCGGTCTGACTCTGCTCATCCTGGGGGCGTTTATGTTTGTCATGTTCCGCATTGATCATCGCGAAGGAAGACTGACAAGCCACCGGCATGACGATTTGAGACGAGTTAAGTAATTTATGTCGAAATTCTTACCATTGTGGCCCGAACAGGCCTCGACCATGGCAGGGCAGGTGGATGCGCTGTACATCTATCTGTTGCTGGTGTCGGGCGTTATGACCGCGCTTATTTTTATTACCGTGACGGTGCTGGCCATTAAATACCGGCGCGTCCCGGGCCGCAAAGCGCACCCCATTCAAGGCTCTCTGTTTCTTGAAATCGGCTGGTCGGTTCTGCCGCTCTTTGTGATGATCACGTTTTTTATCTGGGGAGCAATTTTATATTTTAAAGAGCGCACGCCTCCTGCCGACGCCACCGAAGTTTACGTTGTGGCAAAGCAGTGGATGTGGAAGGTTGAGCACATGGAAGGGCAGCGCGAGATCAACGAGCTCCATGTGCCTACAGGTCAGAACGTGAAGTTGATCATGACCTCGCAGGACGTCATTCATAGCTTTTTTATTCCCGCATTTCGTTTGAAGCAGGACGTGCTTCCGGGGCGCTACACAACGCTTTGGTTCAATGCGACGCTGCCTGGCCGCTATCATTTGTTTTGTGCTGAATATTGCGGCACCATGCACTCCGGCATGCGCGGCGACATCGTCGTCATGGAGCCAGCGGATTACTCGGCTTGGATGGCGAATGGACCATTCACTCCGCTGCAGGATACGGGCAAAGAATTATTCGCCAGCTTGGGATGCGCTACCTGTCATCGCTCCGACGCGCAAGGACGCGGACCAAGCTTGCAGGGCGTTTATAACCAGCCGGTGCAACTTGAAGGTGGGCGCAAAGTGGTTGCCGACGACGATTACGTGAGAGAGTCGATTTTGAATCCCACCGCAAAAATTGTCAGCGGATATAAGCCGGTTATGCCTGCGTTCCAGGGAATCGTCAGCGACGAACAGTTGAATGCGCTGGTCGCGTACGTAAAATCCTTATCACCATCAAACCAGCCAGCAACGGGGACTGCCGGATTACAAAACTCGCCCGCAG
>JANYKL010000117.1 GCA_025361625.1 Acidobacteriaceae bacterium | reverse complement strand
TGAAAATCACCAGGAATACTACTGGCAGGATCAGCTTCATTCGTTCTTTTGCCCGGAGCTGAAATTCGTATTCCCCGGACCACTGAAAGCTAAAACCAATGGGCAGCTTCAATTCCCGTGTCAGCAACCGGTTAGTTCGGTTCACGAAGCTGCCATAGTCGTTGGTTTTTAGATCGATGTAGACGTATCCGGTAAGCTGTCCGCCTTCATCACGAATCATGGCCGGGCCGCGCGAGAATGAGATGCTGGCAACCGAATTGAGCGGTACTTGTGCGCCTGACGGTGTGGCGACCAACACACGGCCAAGATTCCAAGACCGGCACACCGGTATTGCTGCGCGATCTCGGCACCGTCTCTTTCGGACCGGATATCCGCGAGGGCGTACCGGAGTGGCAGGGAGAGGGAGAAGCCGTCGGTGGCATCGTCGTGATGCGCACCGGCGAGAACGCTCAGCGTGACAGTCATTGCGGTGAAAACCACATATGGAAAGAGGCCATTCAGGTGAATGGGCTTGATACACTAGATGTGACTCTGGCTGTATTCGAGTTCACAAGTCGCTGCTCAACGTTGTTCTGCACGACTAAATATCGGCCACCGAGTCTAGTTGCTCGGCTCATGCAACCCTTAGAATGTGGTTTGAACGGGCCATTCGGCGAGGTGCGGGAAGAGCGATCTCCGCAGGCGGATAAACGAATCAAGCTCGGACTATGACCACGAAAAACTGCAGGAGCGACTGGCGAAGTTGTTCGGAGGAGTGGCTGCTACCCATGTAGACGCCGCCTCGGAGTCGGAACTCAAGCGCCGCAAGGAAGCCTGTGACGATGCCATCAGCGCGACTAAAGCATCAATCGAGGAAGGCGTTGTGCCGGGCGGGGGCCGAATCTGTGCCACCCGAGAGGATGCAGGCTCTCATCCAGTGTTCCTGGCCGGGAAATATTCGCGAACTCGAGCGTTTCATTGAACGGGCCGTCATTCTCTCGCGCGGAACGACATTGAACGTTCCGCCATTCGAAAGCGTCTCCGCAGGGGAGAAAGTTACCTCGTCCTCCGCAAACCTGGAGAAAATCGAGCGCGAACACATCCTCCGAGTACTGCTTAAAAGCAAAGGGAAAATCGGCGGTCCAGGCGGCGCGGCTGGGGGGATAGGAGACAGAGCACTTTGAAGTGACCCACTCTATTAACTCTTTAGTTAACTCTAATATTTGCAGCACAACTTTGCTGAAATTCAATGCTCTTTTGGTTTGGAGTCGCGCTGGGTTGAGTGACGCTGGGGCGCGTTGGGTTGGGGTTGGCGTGGGGTGAGTTGAGTTTAGTTGTACCGTCCCGTGCTGGGGCGCTGAAGCGCGTTGACTCAAGTTGAATTGAGTTAACTTGAAGCCGTCGCAGACTAAATTACTGAACTCAACCTTCCCCGCCTCTCCTCGCTTTAAATTCCGCCGCTGTGTCGAGCGACGCGGGGGTTGGTGTTGGGGTGGCCGCGTGGAGGGGGAGTTGAGTTGATGCAGGGGCGCTGAGTGCTACACCGCGACTCCGCTCAACCCAACTCCTGGCTTCACGCCTGCAGGAATATCGCCGAGTTTGAGGTGAAGCTTCTGTGACGCCTCCAAACCCTTGTTTAGTTCAGCGTAGAATTCCGCACGAACGAAGAAAATCGAAAGTGCCGTCGTAGAAAGACGGAGGGCGCGTGCGGTCTGATGTATCGCCTTTCGGAACAAAGAGGATCATTCCTTGCCTAGCTCGCGTCAAAATCACTCGATAAGCATTCTTCAGGTAAAGTCGCTTGGGCTCGTCATTAATGGATTGCCACTTTGTGCCTTTGAAGGCTTGGCAAACCCATCTTCCGTCCTTGTGATGGAAGTCGCCGTCCCAACATACGCCGACCGAATCCAGCTCAAGACCTTGGACCGCAAATTCGCTCGCCACATCCTCTAGGTAATAAGAGGATCGGACATCCGCGCTGTCATTCAAAAACCAGTTTGCCGGCTCGATCTTTGCTTTGATGTGAATCCCTTCCGCCCGGAGGCGTTGGGCGCCGGAGGATGCGACTAAGCCGAAGCGCTCCGTCCCACTGGCCTGAACACGCAGCCAATCTTTTGCAGCAACGAGATCGCGGGTTAAATAGACGGGGTAGGCTGCTTTTATGCTGTTGTAAGTGGCACTCGCGGACTCTCGCTCGTTATCTATGATTTGCCTGACCAACTCTGATAACGCCTCCTGCTCGAAACGAGCGCATGGAAACAGCGAGATGAAGATTTTCGTCTGAGTGAACTCGTGGCGATGCAAGAAAAGTCTCCATCTTGCTTTGGGAACCGAATTCAGGAAGCGCTGTGCGCACAATCACAAACAACAGTGATTGACGTCACTGACTTTCAGCTCGTTACGCCGCAAAATGACCGAGAAATAGAGGAGTGCAGTACAGATGGCAGACTGCTTGACCTCTCTCTGGGCTTCTCTCTGCCAAATCTACCTCGGGAGAAAGACATGCGACCACGATTGATCTACGTGTGTATCTTTTTGCTCTCGTCCGTTATGGGCGTTCGAGCCGCAACTTATAAATCACTGCAAAACTTTTCGATTGGAGACGGCAGCTCGCCGATCGCGGGTCTCTTCTTTGACCGTGCCGGCAACCTCTACGGAGCGGCGGCTTATGACGGACCCGACTACGTTGACGGTTTGATTTTTAAACTCTCGCCGTCGAAGGGCTGGGGCTTCGACAACGTGTACCTGTTCGGCTACGGCCCGTATGATCAGTCGTTGGGGCAGGAACCGATGGGCGGTGTAGTCGTCGATGATGCGGGAGTCATCTACGGCACTACCAGCTACGGCGGTGAGCAATCCGAGTGTGGTACGGTTTTCGAGCTGGCGCCGTCGGGGTCTTTCCCGCTCCATACTTTCACCGGGTCGGACGGGTGCGCTCCGCGATCAAATCTGCGCTTGAGCAATGGTCGCCTGGTTGGGACCACATCTCGAGGGGGTGCGAGCGGCCAAGGTACGGTCTTTTTCGTAGACATTTCGACCTTGATCTTTCATTCGTATTCGTTTCAGAAGATACAAGGCACCGCGCCGAGTGGTGGATTCAACGTTTTCAATTACGGCGTCACTCAATCCGGAGGACAGCAGGGTCAAGGCAATATTTATCGGCTCGGTGCGCACGGTCTGATTAACGCGTTCAGCTTTACATCAACTCGCCAAGCCGGTTATGCACCGATGGGCGACTTGTTGACAGCCAATGTCAATGGCGTGCGAACGATGTATGGCACTAATTCGGCCGGAGGCAAAGGCGGTGGCGGTACGGTTTACAAGCTGAGCGAAAACCAACAAACGCCCGAACACTGGCAATTGAGTGTATTGCACTCGTTCTCGGGGGCAGATGGCCGAAGCCCCATGGCAGGCCTCGCCTTTGATTCGAAGGGCAACCTTTACGGCACAAATCGAGAAGGTGGCGAATTTAACTGCGGGACCGTTTTCAAGCTTTCCCCGGGACTGAACAACTGGTGGAAGTTCAGCGTTGTTTACAGTTTCAATCAAAACAATCCAGATACTGGAGGGGACGGTTGCCACCCAAGTAGCGGTGTTGTGCTGGATGCTTCGGGCAATATCTACGGCACGACGGAATATGGGGGCTGGTACAGTTGGGGCACGGTCTACGAGATCACGCCGTGAACTAGCAGGATTTGCGGCGAACGCGAGGCGGGGGTCAAGAGCTGTTGCTAAATCGCGTCTCTAACAATGTCGGCAGTGTCAATCACTTTTTGAGCGAACTAGGGCGTGCACTCGAAGCAGAGCGCCATTTCGCTCTATTTTGAAAAACTTGTGCCATCCAACCCAGGCTCGCTCGCAATAATTTGTCAGGTCAGGAATTCGGTCCGACCCATGCATCTCTTCGATCTCTTACTGCGATCATGATTACTACTTCGAACTCCTCTTCAGAGGAGCGGGACGCCCAATCAATTACTCGGTGTTCGACTGCACACCATGGCGATTTCCGGGCTGTCCCGCGTGCGAACCGAACTTCTTCAACTGCTCGTAATTCCATTCCTTGCGCATCATCCAGAACCGTTGCACAGCCAATCGGCGGGCCATTGCGACTTTCGCAATCTTCCGTCCGCGCCGCAGCACCAGATGAAAATATTTGCTGCGCCACTCCGGCAGACTGCGCACCGTCACCTGCGCCGCCTCCACCAGCAGAAAGCGCACGATCGAACTCCCCTGCTTGGTGATGTGTCCCAGGCGCCGGCGATTCCCGCTGGAGTCTTCCAGCGGCACCAGTCCCAGATAACTCGCCACATGTTTGCCGCAGCGAAAGCGCTCCGCGTC
>JANYKL010000058.1 GCA_025361625.1 Acidobacteriaceae bacterium | reverse complement strand
GTCTGCGCATGATAGGAGACGCGGGCCTCGGCCGGATCGAAGGGCAAAGACTTCTTCAGCCGGAACCGTACTACGGCTTCCGCCTCTTCCCGATTCACTGGAAGCGTTTCAAAATCGAGCAGCACCACGCGCACCGCCGTGTCGGGAAGAATCGCAATGACATCGTGAGATCGGCCGCCAAGCGCGCCAAGCGCGCTTTTGATTGCTTCGCGAACCGCGGCGCGATCACGCAAATTCGGTTCCATCAAATCAGGCACAACCGTCCCCGGTGCGAGTTCGCGAGCCGAGGAGGACTCGACCGAGCGCCCAGCGTCAGCCGCGCGGCCGGCGAGAACGCGGTCAGCCGCAATTTCGCATGCCAACATCGGACGTCGCGCGTGTTTTGCGTTGGAGGCCATGGGTAAGTGAAATGATATCGCCTGTCAACTCGGCGAAGGGCTATCTCGGCAGGTCCGTGCCGTCTTTCAGGGGCCCGGAGCTTAGCGCCCGCTAGCGCATGGTTTCGATAAAGGTGACTTTATTGATCTCTTTTAGCGTCGTGAATCCGCCGCGAACTTTGTCGAGCGCGGATTCTCGCAAAAAGCGCATGCCTTCTTCGCGCGCCGCCTTGCGAATTTCCGAAGTTGGCCTGCGTTCCAGAATCATCTCCCGGATGCGATCGGTTAAATCCAGAAGTTCATGAATTGCGGTACGGCCGCGGAACCCGGTGCCCGCGCACTCGATGCATCCCTGGCCTTCGTATAAGGCGACCTTCGACCACTGCTCCGGGTCGAGACCGCTTGCCTCCAGCACCTCGTTTGGATAATGGACAGCGGTGCGGCAGGAATCGCAGATGATGCGCACCAGGCGCTGCGCCAGGATGCAGTTCAGAGCCGAGACAAAGTTGTAAGGCTCGACGCCCATGTTTAAGAAGCGGCCTAGCACGTCGACCACGTTGTTGGCGTGGACCGTGGTAAAGACAAGATGGCCGGTAAGAGCAGACTGAATGGCAATCTGCGCCGTCTCGTTATCTCGTATTTCGCCGACCATTATCTTGTCAGGATCGTGGCGCAAGATGGAGCGCAGTCCACGAGCGAAAGTTAACCCCTTCTTCTCGTTCACCGGAATCTGAGTGATGCCACGCAGTTGATACTCAACCGGATCTTCAATCGTGATGATCTTGTCTTCGTCAGTCTTGATCTCGTTGATCGCGGCGTACAGTGTTGTCGTCTTGCCGCTGCCGGTCGGCCCGGTCACGAGCACCATGCCGTAAGGCTCTTTGATGTAGCGCCGGAAGCGTCGCAGATCGTCTTCGTCAAACCCAACCACTTCGAGCGTGAGCTTTTTAAACTTCTCGCTCATCGATTCTTTGTCAAGCACGCGAAGCACGGCATCTTCGCCATGAATCGAAGGCATGATGGAGACACGGAAATCGATGGCGCGCCCGTTGTATTTCACGCGAAACCGCCCGTCTTGCGGCACGCGGCGTTCGGAGATATCGAGTTCACTCATCACCTTGATGCGCGAGATGATGGTCGAGTGATGTTCTTTACCAATCGGCGGCATGGCGTTTGTGAGCACGCCGTCGATACGAAACTTGATGGACACGGAGTCGTCGCGCGTCTCGATGTGAATGTCACTTGCCCGCCGCTGCAAAGCGGTAAAAATGGTGGTGTCGACCAGGCGGATGATCGGGCTCATGTCGGAGCCCGCCGTCGCCGTCAACTTGTCGATGGAGATGGTCTCGTCGTTCCCAGCATCGTCCTCGCGGATGACGTCAAGGGTGAAGCCTTCACTCGCGTCTTCCAGCACGCGCTTTGACTGCTCGGTCTTCTGCAGAATGTCGGAGATTTGCTTGAGTGTAGAGACCTTGGTAACGATGCGCTTGCCGAGCAGCAGGCTGACTTCGTCGATCATCATCAGCTCGCCCGGGTTCGCGATCGCGATGACGAGGCGTCCGTCGGAAGTTTCCTCGAGAGGCACGAACTTGTAGCGAAACATCAGGTGTACGGGAATCTTCTCAAACAGATCGTGGTGCAACTGGAAATCGCTCAGGTCGACAAACTCGCAGCGGTAGCGCCGCGCCAAATCCTTGGCACGCGCGATTTCGTCGGGCACCGTGGCCATCTCGGGGACCATTTTCCCGCCGTTCCCGCCAACCATCACTGTCTTTTTGTCTGCCATCGCCATAACCAGTTTACAACCTCTTCCAATCGTCTTTCTGTACCCTGACCCTCGTAGCTGCTGCCGCCTTTTCTCGGCAGCCCCATTGAATTATGACCAAAATCTGCAAATCTCTAATGAACGTTGGCGCCCAGCGTAAAGATCGGCATATAAAGGGAAATCAATATCCCGCCGACAAAAACCGCCATGATGATGAGAATCATCGGCTCAATCAATGCCATGGCCGCGCTCAACGCGGTTTGCACGTCTTCCTCGTAGAATTCGGCCACCGAACTGAGCATGGCGGGCAACGCTCCCGTCGACTCTCCTACTTCCAGCATCTCGACTGCCAGGTCAGGGAAGAGCTTCTGAGTCTCCAGGCTATGGGCAAGACTCTGGCCCTCCCGCACCCTTTCAGCGGCGGCAGTAACTCCATTCAGCATCTGCCGGCTGCTCAGGGACTCACCAGCCGTTTCCATGGCTGGGACAAGCGGCAGGCCACCCTGCAGCAATGTGGCTAAAATTCGCGAAAAATTCGCCACTTGATACTTCAGACGAATCTCTCCAATCAGCGGCATGGAAAGCAAAAAACGATCAATCGCCTCGGCGCCGCGATCGCTGCGCTTCCAGCGCAGCAGTAGCACCACCGCAATTGCCATAACAATCAGGGCAATCCACCCATATTTTTGGGCGTTAAGCCCAAGAGTCAACATGAAAACGGTAATGGCCGGCAGCTGGGCGCCAAGATTATTAAATAAATCTGCAAATTTCGGGACCACGTAGGTGATCAAAAAAATCAGCATCACCGTGACCACCGACACCAAGAGGGCTGGATAAACGAGCGATACCAGAAGCTTTTTGCGGAAAGTCTGCACCATCCGCTGATAGGCGATATAGCGTGCCAGCACCTCTTCCATGCTGCCGCTCTTTTCGCCCGCAAGCAGAGTGGTTGTATACATCTTCGGAAACACTCGCTGCGATGCAAAAGAATCGGACAGCAGCTCGCCGCCCTTCACCCGCTCCCGAACATTTTCGAGAAGCTGCAAGAGGGACTTGTCACGCTGCCGCTTGATCAGGAGGTCAAGCGACGTGAGGATCGGCAGACCGGCCTTGATCAAAGTCAGGAATTGTTGGTTGAAGATTAAAAATGTCGACTGCTTGAGCTTTCCGCGAACCCCGCCGTGGCCGCGGCTTAAGAAAGTGCGTGGCTTGACCCAGTACACAAGGTAGCCCTGCTGCGTAAATCGGTCCTTGATCTCGGCTTCGGAATAGCCGTGCTCGACCTGCTGCCGCAGATTGCCTTGTTCGTCGGCGACTTTGACTAAAAATTGACCCATTCCTGCTTCAATCCGGCCTCAAACTGACCCATCACGATGACCCGTCATTCAACTGAATTCCAACTTTCCAAGAGTCTGCTTTTCTAGTCTAACATCTTGTCTACGAGTCGGTTACAACCAACGAGCGGCTTCCGGGTACCAAGGTCATGGGCCAAGTTGCGCCCCCTCCACCGCCTCCACCCCGCTCGGGGGGTTAAAGTGAAATCGGGCGTCGTCGACGCTCTCATTTTCCCTCAGGTTTGCGAACCGAAACTCGGTCGCTGCCCCCTCTGGATCTATGAGTACGATGCGCACAATCTGGCTTGCACGATTGATCTCCAATTGCACTTCGCTGATTTGCCCCGGCATGGCCACTGGAACCCCCCGCAGAACCGTGTTTTCCGGGCCCAAAGGCGATTGGTCGACCGCTTTCGAGAGTCCCCGTAACTCATTCTCCAGTTTGGTCTTGCCAAGGAGGAACGCCAAGGGGGACCGTACGTCGTCGAGCTTCTTTAAGGTCGTCTTTCGCACTTGCTTTTCGGCCGGCAGGTAGAACCACACCACCTCGCCATCACTGACAAAAAGCTTCTCTTTCGGAGAACGGTACTCCCATCGCATCTTGCGCGGCTTTTTTAATTGAAGCGTTCCCGCCTCTACTCGCTCTGCGCCTTCGCCGCGATAGATTTCGGTAAAGTCCGCTTGCAGGGTTCGGAGGCGGTTGTAATGAGCATCGACCGCCCGCGCCAGGGCGTGGACGTCCTCGGCGTAAGCGCGCAACTGCAACGATGACACCAGAAGAAGGCAGACGAGGATTTGTCGAGTCCGCAATGTATTAAGCCAGGCTCCATTTTACTTGGACGTCCACCGCTACGCTCCGCCGGCGCACTTTGCCTCCAGAATTCATGTTCTTGATGTGCTTGGCGATTTCGCTATTTCACATTTGATGGGAAGGGCTTGGTGAATTGGAGCGAACATTTTGGTCACCGACCGCTAAAAGATGCCCGATCCAAATCGCTTTTATCTCAAACACTTCTGAGATTGCGAACCTCGCTCTTTTGACGAGACCGGTAAACGCTATACTGCTCCGTCCAACCGGTTCTCTCCAGCCATTCATAACTCGCAAGGACTCGCTCGAGCGCGGGATTGTGATACACGAGCCATAGCGGACGCGGAAATTCTTGCTGTGACTTCGTTAAGTGATTTAAGAGTTGGACGAGGGTACGCTCGGGTAGGGGATTGAAAAGATAAACCAGCAATGGATCTGGCGGGAATTCATAGTCGCAGGCATCGATCCGTAAAGATAAGATTTGCCGGCAAAGCTGAGTCGGGTTTTGGTAAGCACGAATATTGTTTTGCGCAACGCGGTGCAACTCTTCCATCAATTCGATGCCTATGATTTTCTGAAAGGGATATTCGGAGGCCAACAGCAATGTTCGACCTTTTCCTGAACCAACATCAACAAAAGTGAAATCGCAAAACGTAATCGGAACGCTTGCCATCATTTCGCGAAAGACTTCAGCATCGGTTGGCTGGTAAGGGGAATGAAATAAACCGAGCAAGCGCTCGCGCCAGCCGGTCGTGCCGCTTGTAGTATCGACGCGATGCTCCCAGTCATACTCCATGTCGCCGTAGCGTTGCCTCCGGCGATCGGGCATGGAATCGCGCACGAACTCGCACATCTTTGCGAAAATTTGCAAAAGGCGGTGCGGCCTTTGCTCCCTTAACCCGGTGGAGGGGGCATTGTCGCTCCACCAGCGGAGAACTGAGCCCAAAAATTGCCGAGCGAAGCTTGCTCCCACGAGAAAGATGTTAGCTGAAGTTTGGGAAGGGAAGCGCGGCCGTAGAGACTTCGCGTGAGCTGACAAAAGTGGGCATCCTGACGAAGATGACCTCCGCGGCGAACCGGACAAGCCTGCCAGGTATTGCGCGCGTTACTTCGAGACGCGCGGCCCGGGCGACACTTCCCCAGGTGGAAGGCCTTTCGTGATGAACGGAATGTCTTTCCAGTCCTGCACTTCAACGCGTCCGTCAGCCGCCAGAGTATACGGATGTCCTTTTACGTCGACAGGGGCGCCGTGAATAAATCCGGCGCGTTCGAGATCGCCGATTCGTGCTGGCACATGACCGGTCTGCTGGCGATACTTCGCCACCAACTCTTCGAGGCGCGCGACATCTTCGTCCACGCGCAGCGCCTGTAAATGCTCTACTGCATTTTGCCGGATGCTTGCTTCTTTACTGCTCTGATAGGTGGTGAACCAGAGCATGCGCGCCGTGTCGAACTCTCCCGCGTGCTGGGCCATTCGTGCAGCAAGAACCGGCATGAATTCATTCGTAATCGGGAGCCTGGATCCGGCTGCAAAAGCCTCGGAGGCTCGCGCGTAGTCTTTAAGTTCCGTGTAATAGAGAAATCCCAAGTTGTAGTAGAGTCGCCACTGTTCGGGATTATGTGCGATCCCAAACTTCATCAGCTCGAGCGCCGAACCTGGTAGTCCCGCGCCATCCGGCGGTTTGGGAGAGAGGAAGTTCGCCCCAAACTGATAGGCGGGGAGCAATTTCGGATCAAGCGCGGTTGTGATTTGGAGCAGTGGCGCAAGCAGACGAAAATCTCCCGAACCCTTGTGGTGCTGCTCACCAAAATACTGGACTGCGCGGGTCCAGTAGATATCGGCGAGTAGCCCGGTGTATCCCAGGCAGAGCCGCCGCAAAACTTTGGGAGAATTGATGTAGAGTGTCTGCTGCGCGAACGCTTGCCGTTGCATGCGGTCGATCGCGACGAGAGATCGGAGTGCCCCTCCCATCGAGATCAGCAGCACGGCGGCTGTCACTACCGTCGCGTGGCGAGACTTCATTTCAAGTTCCGGCGCTGGAAAATCAGCACCGCTCCGGCAATGGCCATTGCTGAATAGAGAAGCGCGTAGACAGTGTTGTAGAGAATCAGCCGTCCGCCAACCGGATCGCCATGCGCAACCTGGCTTACCACGTTCATTGAGGCAAAATTGGGCACGAGATAAGCGACCCCGGTAGCCAGCCAGCCCCCGAGTCCATGAGACATGCGAGCAAATCCTCGCAGATCGTCCGCCAGATTACCGATGATAAACAAAGCGAAGCTGAATACCGCCGACATCAGCGGCGTTGAAAACGAAGAGAAAAACAGAGACAACGCGCAGACGATAAAAAACTGAAGGACGATGAAATATAAGGCTACCAGTACCCATCCATCCATCTTGTCAAATCTATGCGCGGTGTAAAGCAGCGCAAGAAAAACGCCTATAGCCATGAAGAATGTGTTGACGACCAGGGTGCCCGTCAAGCCAAAGAACTTGCCGACTACGAATTCCCAGCGCTGGACGGGACGGGACAACACCGTGTACAGCGTCCGTTTATCGATTTCCTTCGATACCAGCCCAATTCCGATGAAGATTGCTATCAACACTCCGAAGATGGAAATTGCGGTCAGGCCAAGGTTGATAACCACCAGGCGTTCGATGTCGATCGAGATCTCCCCGACCAAAATCGCCGCACCCGACAAGAGCAAGGCAAACGCGATCAGGTTGTAGAGCACGCGGTCGCGAACCGCCTCGCGAAACGTGTTGAATGCAATAGATCCGACGCGGCCCGTACTCATACGCCAACCCCTTTACGATTCTCGGCCGGTTGAAGATTTTGAACGTAATATTCTTCCAAGGATTTACGCACCGGCGTGAGCGAAATAAGCCTGAGGCGCTCGCGTCGAAGAATTTCTAACGCAGCTTCTTGCTTTGCGTCAGACACCACCGCGCTTGCAATGTCTCCGCGAAGTCGGGATTCCGCTCCGAGTTGAGTGAATGCCTCCGGTATTTTGGCAGCAGAGAAAATGATTTCAACGCGCCCTTGCGCCTGCGCGGTTAATTCTGCCACCGCGCCCACGCCGCGCAACTGGCCCTGGCTGATTACACCAACGCGGTCACATAAGGCCTCGGCATCGGACAAGATATGCGTGGAAAAAAAGACGGTCTTGCCTTCGTGGTGCAACTGCTGAATGAGTTCCCGGACTTCGCGGCGACCCATGGGGTCGAGACCTGACATGGGTTCATCGAGAAAAACGAGCTTGGGATCATGGAGAATTGCCTGCGCCAGTCCAACGCGCTGCAACATACCCTTGGAAAATTTCCGCAGCTGCACCCCAGCCGAATCGATTAAGCCAACCCTGGTCAGCATCTGGTCGACTTTCGACGATCGATCTTTCACCGGCATACCCGAAAGCTGACCGTAATAGTTGAGAAGTTCTCTGGCAGTAAGGTGATCGTAGAAGTAGGGCTGCTCGGGCAGAAAGCCGACCTGCGATCGTACTTGCGGGTCATCCATGCTTTTGCCGAGAATGCGGGCGCTGCCGGCTGTCGGAAACACGAGCCCCATCAAAAGCTTCAGGGTCGTAGTTTTGCCAGCACCATTCGGTCCGAGAAAACCGAACACCTCGCCTTCCTCGATCGTCAAACGAAGCGGACGAAGCGCGACCTTCTTTCGCTTTCGCCAGAATCCGAGTTGGTAACTTTTTTCTAAATCGAGAATTTCAATGGCAAACATGGGCAATGCGACGAACGCTCACTGGTCTTCAATGATTGCAGGACGAAGTCTCTTCACCAGAATTATATGCAAAACAGATGCAGGGTAGGTGGTTAAGCGGTGACTCCGTGGTTACGAAAGTAAACCCCGACCCGCTTAGGTTCCAAGAGCATGGCTCAACCCATTCATTGCGCTGAGATCGAAGCGGTGCAAGTTGAGATTACAGAGAAGCTGTAGCGCAGGATCGAGTCCTCATTGGCACAGAAGTATTTTGTGCCGGATGAGTTATAGGAAGATGGGGTCGCGATGACGTTGTAAGTGCTTGCCGGAGTGCCGCTGACGTTCGTTATCACAAAGTCATAACCACTGCGCTGACCTGCCGCCAGGGGGGCATCGATAATGCAGGCGCTGGTGATACTAGGAGGATTGCAGTTGGACCCGCCAAGAGCTGTCAGGGTGCTCGCAAACCCGACGGACGGGTAGGTGGAGTTGTAGGAGATCTGCGCTGAGGTGACAATTCGGACCGCTCCCGCTGCCGCCGATTCATTCGCCGCCATCCTCGACCGGAGGAAATTAGGAACGGCCAAAGCCGCGATAATCAGAATGATTGCCACGACGATCAGCAATTCAATCAACGAAAACCCTTTTTGCTTAGGCATTTACGGTCTCCCGCTTTCAACCGATACTTCGCGATCGAAATCCAAATCAGGTGTTGCATTTTTAATGCCGCGCTAAGCGGTTTAATGGAACCCCCCAAGTGGCTGATCTTCCAGAGGGTTCGCTCGTCAGTTCCGGATACCTGGCGCGCCTGGCGTCAACGTAATTGACAATTTTTGTCAGGATTGGAATCGTGGATTGAGTGAAGCCGGAGGGACAGATCAGCAGATGAACTAAATAAACTCGACAGAAGTAACTAGTCCGGAAATAAAAAAAGAGCAGAGGATTTCTCCTCTGCCCTTTTCAGGCTTATACCCTCCCCCGAGGTATCGGCCAAAATCCGACTACTGAAGCGGGGTTTCGGTTCCAGCGCACGAGGTCAAGGCAGCGCTGCTATAACGCACCACCGCATCGGCCACAGAGCAGAAAGAGCGAACACCAGTGGTGTTAGCGCTAAGCGGTGAACCAGACGCCTGATAGCTGGCGGCTGGAGTTCCGCTAACGCCGCTCATTGCGAACGAGTAACCGCTCTTCGTACCAGACGAAAGCTGGGTATCGATCAAGCAAGCGCCAGTCGAAGTCGGAGGTGAACAGCTCGTTCCGGAAAGAGCGGCCAACGAGCTGGCAAATCCAACCGTAGGATAGGCAGAGTTGTAAGAGATCTGCGCTGTGTTGATGGTGCGAACCGACGCCACTGCGGACGATTCATTGGCCGCGATACGTGCACGTAACAGGTTCGGGATCGCGATGGCGGCGATGATCAAAATGATCGCCACGACGATCAGCAATTCGATAAGTGAGAAGCCTTTTTGTTTCCGCATTGAATGTCCTCGTCTCCGTTTTTACTGTTTTGGTTGGATGTCCAACTCGGCTTTACTATCGCACTCGGTATGCCACACCCAAAGTGACTTTGGTAAGAAGCACTGCCTGCCAGAAAGTCTTACGTTTCAATAGCCTGATACCGGGGGTCACCTCACCCTTGCTGCCACTTTCTCCCAGTATGACACTTCGGGAGAGTCAGGCTGACAATTTTTGCCAGTCGATGCCGGCCTGACTATCAATCTAGTGCGGAAATGGCATAGCTTCAGAGGGAGAGCCCGCCCAACTGATTCTTGAACGCCAAAAACAGGTGGCCTTGCGTCGTTCACAGATTTGTCAGGGCCCTCCCATGTTGCGGTTAGAATTACGGCACCGGTCTAAACATGCCCAAACTTCAGATCGACCTTGATATCGCCCACGCTTCAACCCTTCCTGCCCATCTCTACTACAGCCAGGAGGAGTACGACAGGGAGAAGAAGGCTTTATTTGCGGCGAGTTGGCAGCTGGTTGGACACGTTCACCTGGCAGCCCGCCCCGGGGACTACTTCACCTTCGATCTCCTCGGCGAGTCTCTTCTTATAGCTCGCGGGGATGATTCCGTGTTGCGCGGCTTCTACAACGTTTGCCGGCATCGAGCTGGGAAGCCTGCAACCGGCTGCGGCAACAGAAAGCTATTCCGTTGTGGCTATCATGGCTGGACGTATCGACTCGACGGCGCCTTGTTGGTGACGCCCGAGTTTGAGGGTGTTGAGGATTTTGAACGTGCCGATTTCGGCCTGACACCGGTTCGGGTGGAGGAGTGGTTTAATCTGATTTTCGTCAACCTCGATGGCGAAGCTCCGCCACTGCGAGAAACCCTCGGGCAGTTGCCCGCCCAGGCGGAGCGCTTCGATTTCCGGAACATGAAGTTCTCCGAGCGCCGCACGTACGATATGAATTGCAACTGGAAGACTTATGTCGATAACTATCTCGAGGGGTATCACGTTCCCAGTATCCACCCGGGCCTGAATCGAGAAATCGACTACAACGCCTACACGGTAGAACCGCACGCTGAGTACGTCCGCCAGTGGACGCCGATCCGGGGCTCCCAGACCGGAGACGCCACTCCGCGCCGATATGAACGAGCGGCGGCCGACCTTACAGCCGACTACTTCTGGATTTTTCCCAATTGGATGCTGAATTGTTATCCCGACAACGTCTCAGTCAATATCATTTTGCCGCTTTCGCCGGAACGCACCCTAGCCATTTTTGAGTGGTATCTGCCGGAAAAGAGTCTTGGTAGCGAAACCGCGGAGAAAGCCAAGGCGTTCAGTGACGAGATTCAGATGGAAGATGTTCGGATTTGCGAAATCGTGCAAAAAAACCTGCACTCCTCCAGCTATCAGAGTGGCCGGTACAGCGTGAAGCAGGAAAAAGGGCTGCATGCCTTCCACCAGATGTACCGGGAGTTGCTTCCAGGCTAGCGAGGATGGCGTTGGTTACTTCGGATTGGTTTTAACCGTCCCGAAATCGTTTCAATCGAAACGACAGCGCTTTAAAATCTGCTTTACGCGTCCACCTTCATGCCGCCCTCAAGTGAAAAGCGAATCGTCATCTACTGCTTGGCATTAGTGGCGGTCACGCTTGCTTTTTACAACCCTATCATCCACAACCAGTTCACCGGGTTCGACGATTGGTCTTACATTCTCAAAAATCAGCAGGTACAGGCGGGACTGACCTGGAACACGCTCAAGTGGTCGTTCACAACTTTTCATGAAGGAAATTGGCATCCACTGACCTGGCTCTCACACGCGCTCGACTGCCAGATTTTTCACCTGGACCCGGTCGGGCACCACTATACAAACTTGTTGTTGCACGCCGCCAACGGCGTAGTTTTATTTCTGCTCTTGCGTAGAGCAACAGGCGCGCTGTGGCCGAGCCTGGCAGTTGCTTTTTTATTTTGTTTACATCCAATCAGCGTCGAATCGGTTGCCTGGGCATCCGAGCGTAAGAATGTTCTGAGCACATTCTTCTTTTTGCTCGCGCTCCATGCTTATGATCGCTACGCGCGACTACCGCGATCTTCAAGAAGAAAGCAGTGTTATCTCGCAGTAGCTTTATGTTTCATTCTGGGTCTTCTGTCAAAGCCGCAGATTGTGACACTGCCGTTCGTGCTGCTTCTATGGGACTACTGGCCATTGTATCGGCTGAGGTTCAGCTCGCAAAGGGAACTATTGCCGCAGGATTTGCAAAGCGGAGAATTAGCTCCCTTTGTTTCCCGGCGCCGATTGCTATTCGAGAAAATTCCCCTTTTCATCCTCGCGGCGGCTGATGCGACCGTGACAATCTTCGCCCAGCGCGCGGGTAACGCGGTTCGGAGCATCTCAGAGGTTCCAGTAGCGCAAAGGTTTGACAATGTTCCGGTATCGTATATGCGCTATCTCGCGAAGTTTGTTTGGCCTACAAGGCTCGCTCCCCTATACCCGCGATCCTCGGTTGCGTTCCCCAGTTGGCAGGTGATTTCATCGCTTGGCATTCTGCTGCTGCTAACGACGATAGTTTTTCGGTGGTCGAGCCGCCGTTATCTAGCGATGGGATGGCTGTGGTTTCTGGGCACGCTGATCCCCATGATCGGGATCGTCACCGTAGGCGACCAGGCAATGGCGGATCGTTATGCCTACATCCCTTTTATCGGGTTATTCATCGCGGTGGTGTGGGCGATTAATAAACTTGCCGCAGTCGCCCATATTCCGCAACTCTGGCGGGTCGTCCCGGTTGTCGCCGTAGTCCTGGCTTTTGGTGCGCTTACTTCAAGCCAAATCAAGCTTTGGCATGACGACGAAACTTTATGGCGCTACACGCTCAGCGTTACCCATGACAACTATGTCGCGCACAATAATCTCGCGCTAATGTATTCGAGTGCTGGGCGATCGGAGGAAGCGATTAAGGAATTTCGCAGCGCGCGCTTACTGCACAAATATCCTGCAAAGCAGGTGCTGGCACTAGGGTTTTACGAATTGCGCCACGGCCATGCGCAGGACGCTATTGAAGAATGCAATTCGGTTTTAGCCACGACCTCTGACCCGCGAGCGGAAGGTCTCGCCTGGGCAGAAATCGGCCAGGCCCGGTTGCAGATGCGCCAGTACGATCTCGCAGTTGAAAGTTTTACGCGCGCGCTTCAGCTAACTCCAGACAACGTTATGGCGCTATCTGGCTCCGGAGTTCTCGACTTGCGCCAAGGCCGGATCGATGGCTCCGTATCGCATCTAGTTCAAGCCGTGAATAACGACCCGAGCGATGTTAATTTTCTTTTACTGGAAGAGGCGCTGCGGCGAGACGGACGAAATGTCGACGCAGACAAGGCGTTGGCGGAAGCAAAAAGAGTGAGCCATGACTTGCGCGAGGCTCAAAATTCCGTCGCCCAGACGCTCGCCGTCTCCGGTCTTCTGCCAATGGCACGTCGAACATTTGACCTTTCGGCGACTAAGAGCGCTTCGATAACCAATAGGTGATGTCGTCGTGCTGGGGAGTGATTCCCACAAAGCGTCTATCTCTGCAAGCGGAGTAAGCAGGATTTGAATCGGGTTTCTCGCGGACCCTTTTTGAAACAGCTCGAGGCTGAGTGATGGCAGCGGTCAGAACAACGCCATCTGTGTAACTTCTGCCCTTTTTTCGCCTTGCCCAAGGCCGGAAATCGGGAACCCATATTTTCTGCGCAAGGCGGTCATCAGCTGTGACAGGTGCCCGGTATAGCTCTTCGGCAGAAACGCGCTGTCGGCATAACGAATGCGATAGCGGCCGACTGCCTCCGGGAAGTTCTGCTCAAGCCAAGGCAAGAAGATCGCGGCTGAACAGGGCTTCAGGAAAAGGCTGTTGGCGTAAATATACTTTGCTCCTGCATCTCTTGCAGCGATGACCAGGGCTTCAAGGTCGCGAGGGTGATCCGTGATCTCGGGCAGCACGGGAGCGCATATGACCCCGGCGTCTATTCCCGCAAGGTTCAATTGCCGGATTGCCTCCATCCGCAAGTCAGGCCGCGGAGCGCGCGGCTCGAGACGGCGGGCAAGATCGATGTCCATCGTAGTAACAGTGACATTCACAAAAAGTTGGTTGTGTTCGGCAATGCGGCGGAGTACGTCGGCGTCGCGCGTCACCAGATTCGATTTCGTAACGATGCCAATCTCCAAGCCGGAATGCTTCGCCAGTTCCTCAAGAATTGCGCGCGTGATTTCGAAACGCCGTTCGGCCGGTTGGTAGGGGTCGGTCGCGGTGCCGATCGCAATCTGCTCTCCGACTCTCACCTTCTTCAGCTCCGACCGAAGAAGGCTTGCCGCTTGCTCCTTCACAAATATTTTGCGTTCGAAATCGAGGCCGTTCCTGAGCTCCATAAATTCGTGGGTATAGCGCGCGTAGCAGTACTTGCAGGCGAATTCGCAACCGCGGTAAGGATTGATCGCCCAATGGAATGGAAGATTGCGGCTACTGACTACCCGACTGAGCAAAGATCGAGCTGCCAAGGTGAAGTATTCAACGTTGTGCGCTTCACGCAAAGATTGGCTATCGGCTGCGATTCGTGCAATGCCGACAAGCTTGGGGCCGGGGACCGGTTCTTCGAAGAGAAGGGGAGAATCCATTTCAGTGTGGAACTGCTATTGGCCTGCTAGCAACCCGATGTTCGCCATATGTTCGCTACCAAACTATAGGCTCGAAAAGGGAACACGTCAACCTGATGACCGGCGGTTGACTCCAAACGGTATTTCCGGTAATATCGAAGCATGGTTGAGATCAAGGCAAAAGCGGAATCTAGCGAGCGCGTTGCGCGCTACGCGGACATGTTCTCCGCCATGGGAACGGAAGCCCGACTGAGAATCGTGCAACTTCTTCTGTCCGCGCACCCTGAGGGTTTGGTGGTTGGCGAAATTCAAGACGAGTTGGAGATTCCTAACTCCACCCTTTCTCATCATCTCGATAAATTGCGCCACGAGGGTTTGGTTCGAGTGGAGCGCAAGGGGACGTTTCTCCGCTACACCGCGAATACCGATGCGCTCCGAGAGATTGTTCAATTTTTATACGCGGAATGCTGCACCCGGAACCAAGCGCTCCAACCGAGCGATCTGGCTCAATTCTGTAAATAGGAGAAAACGGTCATGTCGGACAACGCTGTTTCATCGCTAGTCAATGTGAAAAATGTAGTGAAAGAGAAGTATGGAGAAGCCGCGCTTCGTGTAACCAACAAAACCGGCGGCAGCGGTTGCTGCGGGTCGGCGCCGAGCAGCGGATTGTCTTCTGATCCGATTACGGCGAATCTGTACGATGCGTCGGAGGCGTCGCAAATTCCGGAAGATGCGATGCTCGCCTCCCTGGGCTGCGGAAATCCAACCGCTCTTGCGAAGCTCAGCCCCGGAGAAATCGTGCTCGATCTCGGATCCGGAGGCGGTATCGACGTGCTGCTTTCAGCGCGGCGGGTTTCACCAGGTGGCAAAGCATACGGCCTCGATATGACTGACGAGATGTTGGCGCTCGCGAACGAAAATAAGCGCAAGGCGGGAGCTGAGAATGTCGAGTTTCTCAAAGGCGAGATCGAGAATATTCCGCTTCCCGATAATTCGGTTGACGTGATTATTTCTAACTGCGTCATCAATCTTTCTTCGGACAAAGATCGAGTGCTTCGCGAGGCCTTTCGCGTTCTGAAGCCCGGGGGGCGGTTCGCCGTGTCTGATGTGGTAACCCGGGGCGAGATCGCTCCGGAAATTCGGCAAAACATCCTGGCGTGGGTTGGATGCGTGGCTGGAGCGCTCGACGAGATAGACTACCGTCATAAGTTGTCAGCCGCCGGTTTCGAGCAAGTCGAAATCGAACCGACCCGCGTGTATCGCATCGAAGAAGCTCGCGAATTCCTCTCGGCCTCGGGTATCGATGTGGATGCGATTGCCGCGCAAGTGGATGAGAAGTTCCTGAGCGCTTTCGTCCGCGCCGTGAAGCCGAAAGCTGCGAAGGGAGCATGCTGTGGCCCGACGTGCTGCAATTAGCAGTGCGTTCGAAGAATGTCTCGATGGTTCGCCGCCGGAGCATAGAAACGGCATGACAAGCCCACTGCTGAATTCGCCCCCGCACCCTGCGCAGTTTGACAATCTTCATCGCCTCCACGTAACGTCGAATTTTTAGGTGATTTGTATTCCGCAGTGGAGGCAGGATGAGATTTCGCATTTCCGTTCTACAAACTGTCATAGTTTGTTTTGTTGCTTGTCTTGTTCTGAGCACTCTTACCTTTGCTCAGGATCTCGCTTCGTTCGAGAAGCGCACCACCATCAAAAAGCTGCCTAACGGCCTGACCATTATTGTCTGTGAGCGCCCTGAGGCTCCCGTTTTTTCGTTCTTTACTCATGTAGACGCAGGATCGGTGCAGGATCCGATGGGAAAAACGGGTCTCGCGCACATGTTCGAGCACATGGCATTTAAGGGGACGGACACGATCGGCACGCGCGATTATGCGGGCGAGAAAGCAGCCTTGGCGAAAGTTGAAACGGCTTACGGCGAATATCTGGCCGAGCGCGACAAGCCGGTCGATCGCGACGAGCAGAAGCTGAAGCAATTCGAACAGAGCTGGAAGGACGCGATGGCAACGGCCGATAAATTTTCTGCGCCGTATAACAATGAATTTGGAAAGATTGTCGAAGGCGAAGGCGGAGAGGGGATGAATGCCTTCACCGACTATGACGAAACCGGCTATCACTATTCTTTTCCGGTGAATCGCCTTGAGCTTTGGGCTTATCTGGAGTCAGAGCGTTTCATCCATCCCGTGATGCGTCAGTTTTACAAAGAGCGGAATGTTGTGATCGAAGAGAGACGAATGCGAACCGACAGCAATCCGGTTGGGAGGCTGCTGGAACAATTCACGGAAGAGGCATTCGCGGCTCATCCTTATCACCGTCCCACGATCGGGTTTATGTCGGACTTGAATTCGTTCTCTGCTACGGACGCGCAAAACTTCTTCAATACTTACTATGTCCCCTCGAATATGGTCGTGGTCGTCGTCGGAGCCGTGAAAGCGTCGGAGGCAATGCCGGTTGTCGAAAAATATTTCTCGCGTATTCCGTCGCGCCCAAAGCCTGATACGGCTACGACGACAGAGCCGCCGCAGGGTTCAGAACGCACCGTGGTGCTGCATGAGCAATCGCAACCCCTGTATCTCGAGGGCTACCACCGCCCTGATTACCGAAGTAAAGACGACCAGGTTTACGACGCAATCGCCGATCTCATGTCGCAGGGGCGAACGTCGCGCTTGTACCGCGCTCTCGTTCGAGATAAGCAGATCGCTTCTGATTCCGCCGGGTTCACTGGACTGCCAGGAAATAAGTATCCACATCTTTTCGCGTTTTACGCGTTCCCTATTCCCGGACACAAGCCGGAGGAAATGGCGACGGCGATTCACGCCGAGATCGAGCGGCTGAAGAAAGAA
This sequence comes from Acidobacteriaceae bacterium, assembly GCA_025361625.1. Taxonomy (GTDB): domain Bacteria; phylum Acidobacteriota; class Terriglobia; order Terriglobales; family Acidobacteriaceae; genus Acidiflorens. Next base: position 8,007 of record JANYKL010000058.1, on the reverse strand, counting down.
GACATTACGGATGAAGAATTAAAGATGATCAAGACGCGCGCTAAAGCCACTTTAATTCGATCCCTAGGCTCGAATGAAGGGCTCGCATTCGCGCTGGGCCTTAACCAGTCTCGCTATGACGATTGGAGAGAGCTGTTCCGCTCGGTTGACCGGATTGAAAACGTGACGAAGTCAGATATTCGTCGCGTCGCAAATGAAATATTCGTTCCTGAAAACCGCACCGTGGGGATTATTCAGTTCGCCCCTCCGCCTCCGGGTGCAAACCAGGGTGGCCAACCGGGCGCGGGACCAGAAGGCCAACCGCAGGGAGGTGGACAGTGAACTATATGATCCGGCGATCTCTCTCTTATTGCCTCGTGCTGGGTTTTTCTCTTTGCGCCGTGCATTTGTTCGCTCAAAAAAACCAGCCGTCGAACGGCGATCAGCAGTGGAAACAAATTCCGATTCCAAAACTACCGGAGTTCCGTCCACCTGAGCCAAAGCGTATTCAATTGGCGAATGGCATGGTGGTGTTCCTGCAGGAAGATCACGAACTGCCGATGATTGGCGGTACGGTTCGCGTTCGCGGCGGAGAACGCTCGGTTCCTGCCACGAAGTCTGGCCTGATGGATGTGTACGGCGAGGTCTGGCGCACGGGCGGCACCAAGACAAAGACCGGCGATCAACTGGATGACTTTCTCGAACAGCGCGGGGCCAAGATCGAAACCGAAGGAGGGGTTGAATCCACTTCGCTGAGCTGGAATTGTCTGAAGGAAGATTTTGACGATATTTTCCCGCTCCTGGCTGATCTTCTTCAAAATCCAGAGTTTCGCGCCGAAAAAATTCAAATCGCGCAAAAGGGGCTCTACGACGGCATTTCACGGCGTAACGACGACCCGTCGCATATCGCGGGCAGGGAAGCGGCGAAGCTCGTCTACGGAGCCAATAGCCCGTATGCTCGGACGCCGGAGTACGCCACGGTTGCTGCCATCGCCCGTCAGGATCTGGTTGAGTGGCATGCGAAGTACGTCCATCCCAACAACATTATTTTAGGCATTGTCGGCGACTTCGATTCCGCGCAAATGCAAGCACGATTGCAGAAGGCCTTTGCATCGTGGGCGAAAGGTCCTGACGTGGAGAAGGCCGAATTCAAGGCCCACCCTGCGAAGCCTGGCTATTACGAAGTCGATAAGACCGATGTCAACCAGAGCAATATTCAAATTGTGACCACCGGAATCACACGTAAGAATCCGGACTACTACGCGGTCTCCGTATTCAATGAGGCTTTTGGCGGTGGATTCTCGTCGCGCCTGTTTGGCGACATCCGCACCACAAAGGGTCTTGCCTACGCGGTCGGCGGTGGCATTGGCGCGAGTTGGGATCATCCAGGCATGTTGCGCTTGATGGTCAGCACCAAGAGCCAGACAACGTACGAGTCGATTCAGGCTATAGACGAGGAGATTGCAGACTTAAAGAAGAAGCCGATTGATGATGAGGAAATTAAACGGGCGAAAGATTCGATTCTGAATTCGTTCGTCTTCCGCTTGGACTCGCCGGAAAAAGTGTTGATGGAAAAAATGGGCTACGAGTTATATGGCTATCCGCTCGATTTTCTGCAAAGTTTTCAAAAGGGAATTGAAAAAGTCACGAAAGAAGATGTGGCGCGAGTCGCTGCGAAGTACCTGCATCGAGATCAGATGGCCGTTCTCGTCGTCGGCCACGTGAGTGAATTCGACAAAGTGCCGAGTTCGCTCGGGACGGTGAAAAAACTCGATATTTCGATTCCCGCGCCGCCAAAAGGACTGATTCCCGAACAAAGCGAACCGCAATAAGCGCTCGCAACATAAATAGGGAACGGCTGAACAAACTCGCGAAACGGATTGGCATCTGAAGCTCTTCACATCTCCGCAACCGCTCGAAACATGCCCACGCCGCCTACAGTCGTCGAAGTTGAGGGACGGAAGCTAAACCTCACGAATCTCGACAAAATCCTTTACCCAGCGGCGGGCTTTGCGAAGGGTCAAGTCGTCGATTATTACGTGCGAATCGCGCCCGTCCTTATTCCTCACCTGGCCGGACGCCCGCTTACCATGAAGCGCTACCCTGGCGGCGTCGGCCAGGAATTCTTCTTCGAGAAAAATGCTCCGAAACATCGGCCTGACTGGGTGAAGACGGCTCCCATCTGGAGCGGGGGTAACAATCGCAACGTCAACTATCTCCTGGCGGATGATCTGCCGACGCTGGTGTGGATTGCGAATCTGGCTTCGCTTGAACTGCACCCGTCGCTCTCGCTGGCGAAAGATATTTCGACCCCGACCATGATTGTGTTTGATCTTGATCCTGGACCGCCCGCTGATATCGTTCAGTGCGCCCAGGTCGGGCTTTGGGTACGTGAAATATTTAATCACTTTGGGCTGCAAAGCTTTGCGAAGACATCGGGCTCAAAAGGTCTACAGATTTATATCCCGTTGAACACGAAAACCAGCTATGAGCAAACGAAGCCGTTCGCCCACGCCATGGCGCGACTACTCGAACAGGAGCATCCCGATCTCGTTGTGTCCGACATGAAGAAGGCGATCCGAACCAATAAAGTGCTCGTCGATTGGAGCCAGAATGATCAGCACAAGACGACCATTTCTGTTTATGCGCTGCGGGCCCGGGAGCGGCCAACGGTATCGACGCCGGTTACCTGGGAAGAGGTCGAGAAGACGCTAAAGAAGAAAGATGCCAAGCTTTTAGTGTTTGAAGCCAAGGATGTGCTGGCGCGTGTGGAGAAGATAGGAGATTTATTCGAGCCCGTGCAGACGTTAAAGCAAAAGCTGCCGGAGTTGTCGGGATTGATTCGCGAAGACTCGGCCGATGCTTCGCCTGGAAAAGTGGAGGAAAGAACGAAGAATCGTTCTAGCGCGAGCGAGCGTGGAAGTGTGCGCTCCGACCCTTCAGCAGAAATCGAAAAAAAGAGGTCGAGGTCGAAGCCGAAGGTTGCAGCCGCAGCAAAAACTAAACCGTCAAAGAAGTAGTGCCGCCCATTTATAATTTCGCTGCAGCGATTCAATTTCGACGTCTGGCTCAACTTGTTGCGATATGGCGCGTCTTTATGTAGGCACATCGGGATGGGCGTACGCAACATGGAAACCTGCTTTTTATCCGGAAAAGTTGGCTCAAAAGAAATTTCTAAACTTTTATTCTTCAAAACTGAATGCCGTCGAGGTGAACTACACTTTCCGGCAACTGGTGAAAGACTCAACTATTCTGAATTGGATCGCCGACACCCCTGAGCATTTCCGCTTCACGATCAAAGCGCATCAGGTTCTTACCCACATCAAGCGATTGAAGGGCGCGGATGAATTTCTGCAGCGTTTTATCGGAACGCTGGAAGGGTTGGAACGTGCCGGGCGATTAGGCCCGCTGCTCTTTCAGTTGCCGCCGAATTTCAAGGCAGACCAGGTTATACTCGCCGAATTTCTGACGTGTCTGCCTCGCACGGTCCGCACCGCATTTGAGTTCCGCAACGACTCTTGGTTCGCGGATGAGACCTGGCAGACGCTGCGAGACAAAAACGTCGCACTCTGCGTCGCCGAGTCCGAGGAGCGCAATACTCCTGACATTGTCACCGCGGATTTTGCCTATTATCGTTATCGAAAGCCGAATTACACTCCGGAAGAACGGCAAGCCATGGTCGCGCGAATTCATGAGCACCTCGATGCCGGCCGCGACGTGTATGCCTATTTCAAACACGAGGAAACACCCGAGGGAGCGCTCTACGCGGTGGACGTTTTGCAGTCCGTCGCGGCTGTGAAGTGAGTGCCCCAGACTTGCGTCACTGACTGGTCACTTCTGAAAGCTGCGTCCACAGAACATACTGACCAAGTTGCCCCATGACCTCTGAAGCCAACGCGCACACGCTCGCTCGGTTTCTCGACTACCTCCGCGTCGAGCGCGGTTCCGCCAAATTGACCATAGCCGCTTACGCGAGCGATCTAGTTCACTTTGCCACATTCCTGGAGCAGCGGCGAAGTGGATTTACGTCCGTACGACGCGAGGACGTGCGGCAATACGTGCAGGAATTATTTTCAAATGGCCTCGATGGCCGCTCGGTGGGAAGAAAGCTCTCCGCCATCCGCCAACTCTATCGCCATTTATTGGTGGATGGAAAAATCGATAAGGACCCGACGCTCAATGTTGATCTGCCGAAGCAATGGAAGGTGTTGCCAAAAGCGTTGACCTCAGATGAAGTGAAGAAGATGCTCAGCCCTCAGCCACCGCGCAATGGAAGCGAACGAAGCATCGCGCTGGCGTTACGGGACCGCGCGATGCTCGAGCTGTTTTACGCTGGTGGCGCGCGCGTTTCTGAAGTAGCCGATGCGCGACTGGAAGACCTCAAACTGGATATGGGTTACATCCTGGTTCGCGGCAAGGGCGACAAAGAACGCATGGTTCCACTTGGCGGCCCGTCGCAGCGAGCGTTGCAGCAATACTTGCGCGAGAGCCGAGGCGTTATCGTCGGCAAAAAGTCATCCCCGCTCCTCTTTGTGGGCGGGGGCGGGCGGCGTCTGACGCGGCAACGCCTCTGGCAGATTGTCGGCAAGTCGAGTCTGGCGTCGGGAAGACATGCAAGTCCGCATACGATGCGGCATTCGTGCGCAACTCATATGGTTGAGAATGGAGCCGACCTTCGCACAGTGCAGACGATCCTTGGCCACTCCGATATTTCCACGACGCAAATTTATACGCATGTCGCGCTGGACCGGCTAAAGGGAGTGCATGCGAAACATCACCCGCGAGGGAAAAGTAAACAGGGTAGCTGAAAATGTGATGCGCGGCGCTCAATTAAACGGGCGAACGATCGTGCCACACGGTTTTGCAACAACTATGACGAAGCAACGCCGCACTATGATCGAGCTTGCCACCGACGACTTTCTGCGTCATCTGCAGGAACGTAATGCCTCGGCGCATACCATCAAGGCTTACAGCGGCGACCTTGATACTTTTTCTGGCTACATGGGACCGCGAGATTGGAAGAAGATTGATCACGTCGCCGTTCGCGGATTTCTTTCGCATTTATATGACAAGGGGTTGAGCAAGACTTCCGTCGCCCGTTCGCTGGCTGCCGTGCGTTCGCTTTATCGCTGGCTCGCGCAAGAGGGAGTCGTCGAGCAGAACCCGGCAAAGCTTGTTTCCACTCCTCGGCTGCCAAAGAAACTCCCCCGCGTCCCGACCATTGAAGAAATGAATACGATGCTCGACGGCAAGATGCCAGAGATTGCGTCATTTCCCGAGCGCGACCGTCTGATGTTTGAACTTCTATATGGCTGCGGAATTCGAAACTCAGAATTGGTCGGAATCAATCTCGATGACATCAGCCTGAGCAATGAAGCCATACTGATTCGCGGGAAAGGGAAGAAGGAGCGTTTCGTACCGTTCGGCGGCTCCGCGGCGACGGCGCTCTCAGCATACCTTCCCTGGCGGCAGCACTTATTGCACTCGCTGAAGAAGACATTTCTGACGAAGGGCTCGCCTCCGCTACTCGTGAACCAGCGTGGCGGACGCCTTACGACGCGAAGCGTAGGGAGAATTATTAAACGGATCGCCGTGGCGAAAGGGCTCTCGCCGGAAGTTCATCCGCACACCCTGCGTCACGCTTTCGGAACCCACATGCTTGAGGAAGGAGCCGACCTGCGCGCGATCCAGGAACTTCTAGGCCACGAGCGGCTCGCGACGACCCAGCGGTACACCCAGCTCTCCGTCAAACACATGATGAATGTGTACGACCAGACGCATCCCCGGGCAAAGTAAACGCGCCCAACTGCTCAACTGTTTTTTGGAAAAGCCGGATTTGTCATTACCCCGGTAACTTTCCGAAGGGGTTGAATTGCTGCAACATGACACTGGGCGCGGTGTAAGTGTTTCTTTGCCGAACTATTTTGCCGTGCACGTAAAACCGTGGCCCGTTGACCTGAGAGAACTACACGATGAGCAAAATTGCCCGGGAGACCATCCTTCTTCTTTCGCTGTTCGCGATTGCTGCGACAGTGCAATTCTTCGCGCAATCTCTGCCGATGGCGCTTTGTTTTTATTTTTTACCGACATTATATTCGGCTTATTTTTTCGGGCGCCGTCACTCCACGCTCACGGCTTGTGCCTGCATCTTTCTGGTCATCCTTCTAGATTTCCTGAATAATGCCATGCCGGGGCACCGCGTAGTTACGCTTCCCGGCGAGCGGCTTTTCAATTTTGCGATCTGGGCGGGTATGCTGGCCATCGTCGGTTACGTGATGGGAACTCTCTACGAGCGCAAAGAGGCCATGACGAGCGACATCCGCGAAAGTTTCAGCGGATTACTGCTTGTGCTGAAACATTTCATGGCTAACGAAAAAATTGGTGTTGGCGACAACCATCGCGTCGCCGAAGCCGCGACCCGAATGGCTGAGACTATGGGCCTTGGTGCCGACCGCATCGAAAACGTGCGATCAGCGGTCATGCTTCGCGACTTGAGCAAAATCGGTTTGACGAACGACATTCTCTATAAGGCGGCGAACGTGAGCCGCGAAGAAGTGGTCGCCAGTTTCCGCAAGCCGCTCAAAGCTGACGCGCGAACCCAGGCGGTAGGGAACTCGTTGCGACGCGTGATCCCTATCATCGTCGCTCAGCAGATCGTGCAGGACCAGGGCGCTCGTTCGGTGAATGTGCCAATTGAAGCGCACATCCTGGCAGTTGCGGACGCGTATCAAAAATTAATCAGCGGGGCAAACGGCAAGGCCATGTCGCCGCAGCAAGCGGAACAGGAAATAGTTGCCGGCTCTGGTCAGAAGTTTCACTCTGGCGTGGTAGATGCGCTCGCAAAGATTCTCGATGGGCGAGCGAAAGTGGCTAGTGCTGGTGCTGGCGCTTAAATGTTGCTTAAGGAATGGCCTTATCGCTTAGGGTCGGACGAGCGATCTCAGGGTAGTTTCTTTCTTCGCTGCGCAGTTCCTTCCATAACGCAGTCACTCTCGATTTCAATTCTTCAGTCAGGCCATCGTAGGCTGTTTCGCTTGCCCTGCTAAGTGGAGGAGGCTGAATCGGCGCGCCGAAAACAAGACTCAGGTTCGCAAGTCGCGGAAGATTCCTGTGGCGCGGCCATGCTTCGTAAAATCCTTCAATCGCAACCGGGATAATTGGCGCTTGCGCATGAATCGCAAGGATGGCGGCACCTTTGCGAAAGCGAGTTGGGTTGCCGTCGTTAGAGCGTTCACCTTCCGGATAGAGAATGAGAATACGCCCCTCCTTCAAACCGTAAAAGCCGGCTCGCATGGCAGGAATCAGATGGGCATCGGGGTCGAGTACGACTACGCGAACCCATCGCGCAAGAATACGCATGATTCCGGTGCCAAAAATTTCACTCGTGCCGAGGGCAAACGTTTTCCGAAACAGCCCCCAGGGCAAAGCGGCTGCCAGGACAAGCGGATCGAGAAAACTCTGGTGGTTAGAGCACAGCAAATAAGGGCCATTCGGTGGAAGAGTTTCGAGGCCGCGAACCTTGAGATGATATCGATCAAGTGCAAACAAATAAATCATTTTGCCAAGAGCGAAAAAAAAGACCTCCGAGATAATATTGTGGCCTGACAAGGCCAGCACCTCAGGATCGTTGACAGGTTCGCTCAGAATAGTCGACCAGGCTGGCGCAGGGGCCCCAATCTGGCCCTCACCCCGCCCAGCGCTATCAAGTACGGCATCGACCAGATCGCGGACGTTGTAAATTTCCCCCAGTTGAGATTCCGGAACGTGGCCGCCAAGTTGCTGTTCGAGTCCAGTCAGCAATTCGACTCGCTGCATGGAATCGAGGCCGAGATCGAGTTCGAGATTGCTGCCGGGATGGATGGATTTCATCCGATTGCGAGAGGATTCCATCACGATGGCGAGGGCGCGCTTTACGTCGTCTCGCTCCAGCCACGCTTTTTCGTCTTCGCTTGTTGGTTTTTCAGTCCCGATCTGGTCGATGCCGTACTTGATAGCGCTGGGCGGGGTGAGGGCCAGATTGGGGCCCCT
>JANYKL010000045.1 GCA_025361625.1 Acidobacteriaceae bacterium | reverse complement strand
CGTGGCCGGGAAGCGGCAGCTGCACCAATATACCGTCGATCTCGTCGCGGCTATTTAGATCGGCGATCAGTGCCAGCAACTCCTCGGTCGTCGCCGTCTCCGCCGGAGAATGCTGCTCGCTGTAGAGCCCCACTTCCTGCGAGCTCTTAACCTTGCCGCGCACATAAACTTCCGAAGCCGCATCATGGCCAACAAGGATTACGGCAAGCCCCGGCCTGACGCCTTTTACAGCCAGCGCTTTCACCTGCGCAGCAACTTCGGCGCGAATCTCGCCCGCTGTTTTCGTACCGTCCAGTATTCGAGCTGCCATCAGACCTCACGCGGTAAAAGTTATGCGTCGAAAAGTGATTCTATCGTAGAGTCAAAGACACAGGAGGGGTTACCGTCACCTATGTTCGGTCTCGGCAGAATGTTGGTAGTTCTTGGCGTTGCGCTGATTGTAGTTGGAGGAATTGTCATGCTCCTCGGGCGTTCAGGCCTCCCGCTCGGCCGCCTCCCCGGAGACATCGTTTACCGTGGCAAGAACACCTCTGTTTATTTTCCCTGGGTCAGTTCGATTCTGATCAGCATCGTGCTCTCCATCGTTCTCTACTTGATTGGACGACTCAGACGTTAACGCATCCGTTGTAAGCCGGCCAATTTCTTAGCCTATTTGGTGATTGCCTAGTTTTTGCGGTCCCCCCGCTCGATTGCCGAACTGTTCATCCGGCATCCGGTAAACTGACACCTCATGGCAACACCCGATCAACTCGGCTTTCGTTTTCGCCCTCCAGAGCGCCGCGTCTGGACGGTTCGGGCTCTCGTCTCTTCCGTGCGCTCGCACATCGAGCAGGAGTTTTCGGATTGCTGGGTAGAAGGCGAGATCTCCAATCTGCGAATGCCCGACTCAGGCCATCTCTACTTCACGCTTAAAGAAGAAAGTTCGCAGATTCGAGTGGTGATGTTTCGTTCGTCAGCGAAGTTGTTACGCTTTCGTCCAGAGAATGGGTTGCACGTCACCGTTCGCGGACGCATTACGGTCTACGAAGATCGCGGCGAACTACAAATTTCGGCGGAGTTCATGGAGCCGAAAGGCGCTGGCGCCTTGCAGCTTGCGTTCGAGCAATTGAGGGCGCGCCTGCAGGCTGAAGGACTCTTCGAGGCGGCGCGCAAGAAAGCGATTCCGCCTCTGCCGCAGCGCATCGGAGTGATCACTTCGCCGCAAGGCGCGGCTCTCCGCGATGTGCTCAACATTCTCGCGCGGCGCCATCACTCCGCAAATGTGTTGATTTACCCCGCGCAGGTACAGGGCGACTCTGCGCCCAGCGAGGTAATGGCCGGCATTCGGCACTTCAATCTTCCTGTAGCGAGCGAAGCTCTCGCGGTCGAAGTGATCATCATCGCGCGCGGCGGCGGTTCGGTCGAAGACCTGGCCTGCTTCAATCACGAGGGCTTGGCGCGCGCCGTTGCCAACTCTAAAATTCCGGTGATCTCTGCCATCGGCCACGAGACAGACTTCACCATCATTGATTTCGTCGCCGACTTGCGGGCGCCGACGCCTTCCGCTGCAGCCGAGCTCGTGATTCGATCGCGGCAGGAAATCGAGGGGCAAGCAGAAGAAATATACCGCCGTCTTGAACGCGCCATTCGCTATCGGCTTTTAATGGCGCGCCAGGAACTCACCGGCCACGCCCAACACGGAGCATTCGCTCGCATGATGGATGGCATCCACCGCCGTCAACAGAAGCTGGATGACCAGCGCTTTCGTTTGGAAAAAGTGCAGCGAGCGCTGCTACAAGTCATCCATCGCCGTTTAGAAACGGTCTCATCGGCCATTCGTCATTACGACGCTCGGCGACGATTGGCAACGGTGCGCCAGCAATTGGAGGCGCAAGTTACAAACCTGGCTGCAGCGGCTCACCACCACTTGCTCGAGGATCGCGGCCAGCTCGAACGCTGGGTCGCAAGCCTTGAAGCCTTATCGCCGGTGGCAATACTCAATCGCGGATATGCGCTCGTCTTCGACGCGAGCGGCACTCTCGTAAAAGATTCGTCGCAACTCGCCGCAGGCGATTCGATTTCCGCACGGCTAGCACGGGGACGAATTCAAGCACGGGTCACGTCAACCGAAGACGAACCCACCAGACCGGAATCCGGCACATAGCCCGAGGCAGGCATTAGAATTAAAGTCTATTCATCTCAGACGTGAGGGTGGCGTGACAGCGTCGCTGGCGTGGCCTCAAATCGTGGCGGGATCAGGCATATTCATATCCATTCTGGATATTTTGCTGGTCGCGATTCTGATCTATCAATTCCTCTCTCTGATTCGTGGAACGCGCGCCGCTCCCATGCTGGTGGGTGTTGCAGCTTTGGGCCTGGCCTTTTATCTGGCGCGGCTCGGCGACCTGCGCACCCTGAACTGGTTGTTGAGTACCCTCCTTCCATACGTTGTTTTTGCGCTCATCGTTGTCTTTCAATCGGAAATCCGGCACGCGCTGGCCAATCTCGGAAGCCGAATCTCCCTGATGCGGGGTCCAAACTCGGTGGTCGATGTTTACGATGACATCGTTCTGGCGGCAAATCTTTTTTCTCAGAACCAGACTGGCGCCCTGATGGTGATTGAGCGTGAAATCGGTCTGCGCACTTACATCGAAAGTGGAGTCGCCCTCGACGCCCGCCTATCGTACGATCTGCTAGCGACAATTTTCAGGCCCAGCGCACCACTGCATGATGGCGCGGTCATCGTGCAGCGCGACCGAATCGCCGCCGCAGCATGCTTCTTGCCGCTTTCGATGAATCCGGTGCTATCGACGCAACTCGGAACACGCCATCGCGCTGCCATCGGCATAACGGAAGAGACTGACTCGGTGGCGGTAATTATCTCTGAAGAGACCGGGACAATCAGCATGGCTGTGGCTGGAAGCATCGAGCGCGATCTCACCGTCGAACGTCTGCGCGAACGGCTCGGGCACTTGCTTCGTCGTTACGCCCCCGCACCCTCTCTGCCGAGTTCGGTTGAAGAAAGTTTTTCTGATGACGATGAATCCCGGGATTCGCAACTCGCTCGCCGCCATGACGCCAGCATGCGGCCGGGGGTCGATAACTGAACATGGCGAGTTTGATACAGCGCGTTTTTCTTCATAATTTGGGGATTAAAGTTGTTTCGGTTGCTCTGGCTATTGGCTTGTGGCTGGTCGTGGCGCGCGATCCTAACGCCGAAGTTGAGATGAAAGTTCCCCTGGAATTCCACAACCTTCCGACGAATCTCGAGATCGATTCTGCAAGCTTTACGGAAGCACAAATTCGGTTGCGTGGGCCGGGCCGCCTCATTCATCAGCTGCAAACCGGCGATGTACGCGCCGATATCAATCTCTCGACCGTCACTCCAGGAGAACGAACTTTTGATCTGACCGCGCGACACGTTCACGTCCCGCAAGATATCGAAGTGGTGCAGATTATCCCCGGCCAGTTTCATCTCTCGTTCGATACGCGCGAAACACGAACGGTCGAAGTCCGTCCGCGCATGACGGGAGACTTCGCCAGTGGCATGAAGGTCGCCCAAGTCATTGCCGATCCTTCGAGTGTTCTGATCGCCGGTCCTCATCGCCGGGTTGCCGCTGTCGAAGCCGCCGTTACTGATCCCGTCGACGCGAGCGGGACCGTCACTCGCGCAACGTTTGTCACGCAGGCATACGTCCCTGACCCGTTAATCCAGGTTGTACATCCCACTCCGATTCGCGTGACGGTTATCATGGAAGGGTCGGGAGACCAGAAAAAATAAGGGACCGCTTTTACTTCCACAACCCAGCATGTCAGAAACCAGACAATTATTTGGAACAGATGGAATTCGCGGAGTTGCGGGAGAATTCCCGCTCACCCAAGACAGCGTCTATTGGATCGGCCAGGCATTGGGCCACGATTTGTTGCGCGTGAATACAAGGGCAAGAGTTGTCATTGGACAGGACACCCGCGTTTCAGGGCAATGGATCGCCGATCGCTTTATTGAAGGTTTGAAGTCGGTTGGAGTCGAAGCACGGAGTGCCGGAGTGATCACTACTCCCGGCGTAGCGTTTCTAGCCCACTCGCAAAAGTTCGACGCCGGAGTGGTCATTTCGGCCTCTCACAATCCGTGGACGGACAACGGAATCAAAGTATTTTCCGGCACCGGATATAAGTTGCCCGACGCACGCGAACTTGCGATTGAAAAGGAAATATTCGCGCGTCTGCAGTCTGGCGCTGGAGGGGCGCCGCAGACGCAGACCGAAACTTCCAGCTTGCCTGGCGAGCAAGCTCTGCGCCACGCCTACGTCGACTGGTTGGCAAAGGGTATTGCGACCGAATTGAGCGGCCTTCGAGTGGTCGCTGATTGCGCTAACGGTGCCGCCACCGCTGAGGCCCCAGAACTATTCAAGGCTCTCGACATCCAGACTACTTTTTTACACTGCGCACCGGACGGAAAAAACATCAACGAAGATTGCGGAGCCCTGCATCCGGAGACGGTGGCGAAGTTTGTAAAAGACCATCCCGGAGAGTTTGACCTTGGCGTCACGTTCGATGGCGACGCGGATCGCGCCCTCTTTTGCGACGGGCATGGCGAGGTCGTTAACGGCGATGCCGTTCTCCTGTTGGCGGCGCGAGAAATGCAGTCGCGCGGAACTCTGGCCGCGGACACAGTGGTCGCGACCACGATGTCGAATATGGGGCTGGAGCTCGCGCTCAAAAGTTCCGGCATTAAAATGCTCCGCGCCAACGTCGGCGACAAGTACGTTCTGGAAGAAATGCAGCGCGTTGGTGCGACCCTTGGTGGAGAACAGTCGGGCCACATATTGTTTCGCGATGGCGAAGCGACTACCGGCGACGGTCTGCTGACCGCTCTTCGCGTTTTAGAAATTATGGTTCGAACAGGGAAGCCGCTTGCCGAATTAATACGCGATCTTAAAGTTTTTCCGCAGACCATCCGCAACGTGCGCGTGCGGCAGAAAACTCCTTTGTCCGATATTCCTGAAGTCGCGTCGGCCATCGCATCATCCGAACGCGAACTCGCAGGTAACGGCCGAGTGGTAGTGCGTTATTCGGGAACCGAGGCGCTGGCACGGGTCATGATTGAGGCTGAATCAAAAGGCCAGATGGATCGCCTAGCCGAATCCATCGTCCGCTCTATCCAGTCAGCTATCGGCGTTTAGATAGCGCCGCTATCCCTGCGCCTGTCGTCCGCACGCCCTCGCCCGCCCCGCAAGTCATCTCAACTGCTGCCCAGACTGCTGCCAAGCTTGCTGCCCAGACTGCTGCCAAGTTGTGGCTGATCTTCTCGAGTATGTCCATCCGTACGGCGCGGTTATCTTGTGCCGCTTCTTCCACCCGCTGACAATGAGAATCGACTAACAATCACGAACTGAGAAAAGGCTCATGAAAATTCTCATTGTTGAGGATGATGCAGCGCTGGCAAACTTCATTAAAAAGGGGCTGGAGGCCGAGCATCACACGCCCGATGTCGCGCATGACGGGAATGAAGGCCGCTCATTGGCTATGGAATTTGACTATGACTTGTTGGTGCTCGATCTCAATCTGCCAAGGGTCGATGGATTAACCGTCCTGAAAGATTTTCGGCAACGCAAACCAAATGTGCCAGTCCTGGTGCTTACCTCGCGAAATTTGGTCGAAGATCGCGTGCAATGCCTCGACCTCGGCGCCGATGATTTCATGGTGAAGCCCTTTTCTTTTCTTGAACTCGCGGCAAGAATACGCGCGCTCCTGCGTCGCAGCCACCTGCCTTCGAAATCGGTATTAACCGTGCGTGATCTCTCACTCGACCGCGTGGAGCGCAGAGTTGAACGATCAGGCCGCCACATTGAACTGACCACGAAAGAATTCGCGCTCCTCGAATACCTGATGCGAAACGCGGGCCGCAGGCTGACTCGCGCCATGATTATCGAGCACGTTTGGAATTTGACCTTCGATTCCACCACAAATGTCGTCGATGTTTACATCAATTATCTTCGTCGCAAAGTGGATGACGGCTTTTCGCATCCCTTGATTCATACAGTTCGAGGCGTCGGGTACCAGATGAGCGTTAACGTTTCTTCGGTAGCGTGTTCCGTCGCTTAAATATCCTTCTACGCTTCGCTGAAGAGTACAATCACGGTTTTCGGAGGGAAGCCGTGAAGCGCTTAGCCTGGTACCAGATATTTCTTCTAACTATTCTCTCGCTCTCAACAACTTGGGCACAGAAAACGTCGCCCCCTCCGACAGTCTTCGTGATTCGCGCCGGTACTCTCATCGATGGCACATCTGCATCGCCGCGTCGCGACCAGTTGATTACGATCCGTGGCAACTCGATCAGTGAAATTACTGCGGCTGGTTCCGCCGGCGGACCGCCAAATCTCCCGCCCGGCGCGACTTTCATCGATCTCTCGCAAGCCACCGTTCTTCCTGGCCTGATAGATGCGCACACCCACATCTTCCTTCAAGGCGAAGATCCAGCCTTGGGCGGGTACGACATCCAGTTGCTGAAATATCCGCTGGCGTTTCGCGCCGCGAGAGCGACCGTCTCCGCAAAACGAGCACTCGACCAGGGATTTACTACGCTCCGCGACATGGAGACCGAAGGTGCCGGCTATGGCGACGTAGGAATAAAAATGGCGATCGACGGTGGATACATCCCGGGCCCGCGATTGTTCGTCTCTACGCGCGCAATTTCGACCACCGGAGGTTACAACCTCGAAGGGTACGCTCCCGAAATCGAGATTCCAAAGGGAGCTCAGCTGATCGATGGCCCGATCGAAGCGCGTAAGGCGGCGCGCGAGCAGCTTAATCATGGAGCCGACTGGATCAAGGTCTACATGACGCATCGTTCATGGGTCGGCAGAAACGGCGAACTCATCTCGCAGCCGACGTTAACGGTCGAGGAATTGAAAGCGATTGCCGACGAAACTCACGGTTGGGGCAAGAAGGTTGCCTGCCACGCTTATAGCGGGGAAGGCTTGCAGCGGGCGCTCGACGGTGGTTGCGATTCCATCGAGCACGGGCTGCAACTCACCGACGCTCAGATCGCGCAAATGTTGCGCCAGGGTACGTGGCTCTGCGCCACCTTAAGCCCTTATTATTCCGACTGGGCACCCGCCGACACGCCCGAAGGACAACGCGATCGCCGACGCGCATCTGATCATGAAGTCTCCTTTCGCAAAGCCCTCAAAGCTGGGGTCAAGATCGCCTTCGGAACCGACATGGGCGGCATTCCATGGACCGAATCGATAGCGCAGGAATTTCCTCGCATGGTCGAATTGGGTATGACTCCGATGCAGGCAATTCAAAGCGCTACCTCGCGAGCGGCAGAATTGCTCGACATGAAGGGCCTCCTCGGCGTCATCGCTCCCGGCGCGTATGCGGACGTCGTCGCTGTCTCGGGCGATCCGCTGAGCAACGTCAGGGTTCTTGAAAATGTGGGGTTCGTGATGAAGGATGGGAAAGTTTTCAAGAACGAGTTTGAGCCAAAGCGGTAAGAGTTTTTGCTTAAAACAGCGCGCGGTTAATGAGCGTGCGGACTCTGCGCCGGATTCTGACCTCTCGCCCGTGGAGCTTTCGATATCTTCACCTCGAAGCTTAGAGGAAGCTGCTTGGGAGGATAGCAAGCCGACTTATCGCAAGCCTGATATTTCAAACTCCCGCGAATCACATATTTCCCCGACTGTACCGACTGAAGCGGGCGTACGAGCACATTGATTTCGAAATCGCCGCTATACACATTCAATTTTTCGTCTGGAGAAAAAGCAAAACTCATATCTTGCCCGTCAGGATAGATTGTTTTCCCGATAACGATGTCCGTCGTAGCTTCAACTTTCAGCACCGTCGGAATGAGGAATTCGGATTTCGGTTTGTTCGAGTTGATATGGTATCCGCTGGCAACGCGAAACGCGAGAGGAACGGTTGTGGCTTTGCCCTGCATCACCGTAATCACCGGTGCAGGCGCCATCTTCACCGTCGGCCCCTGCGGCCCCTGCTTATCGTCCTGTGACCACGCTAGCCCGCACAATAAGATCAACAAACTTGAGAGCACTGTTTTCATAGGCTGCCACCGCGGAACTGGATTTATAAAGACGTTGCGTCGCCGATAGATGCGGGTCTGATGGTCAAACCCGATGCAGACTTAGAGTAGCTGATTCGACTCTACGATTTGTTTACTTCTTCTTGTTTACTTCTTAGCTTGAACTGCTTTTCCCTGGCTCATGGCCTTTTTTATATGGTCGACAAAGACGCTGCGACTTTGTAATCCGAATTCACGCGCCATAAGTCTTCCGTCGCGATCCAGAAAGAATGTCGTCGGCAACACGCCCACTCCGCCATAACTTTCCCCGACAGACTCTTTCCCCAGAAGAATGGGGTAGTTCACACCCATCTCTTTCACGAACTTCGCAATCTCTTCGGTGCTCGCGTCATCCATCGCCACGCCGACGATTTGAAATCCCTGCGGGCCGTACTGCTTTTGGAGCTCGACAAACCAGGGCATCTCGATCTTGCATGGACCACAATACGTGGCCCAGAAATTCAGCAGAACCGCCTTGCCGCGAAGGTCGGAGAGTTTCAGATTTGTTCCATCGAGCGACGGCAGTTCAAAATCGGGCGCGATTTGACCGATGAGTTGCCCCGAAGGCGAACCCGCAGCACGATTCTTGCGCACAGAACGAGTTCCGGCGAAAAGCATGGCCGCAATCACGGCCGCGATAAAAAACAGAATCAAAGGATTTCTTTTCACTGTTTGCCCTTATCTTGTGAAGCTAAGTTGACTTCATCTTTATCTATCGAGGTCATCCTGAGCGAAGCGACGGCCTGTGAAGCTGGTGCGTGAGACCCCCGATAGTTTAGTAGTTCGTTCGCTTCGCCAAAATGACAGGCTAAAGCGCGAAGCGATTCAAGAACGAAAAATATCCGGAAATGAGATTAAACCGTCCCATCACCAGCAGAATGCCGAGCACGATCAGCAAGCCGCCGCTCGCGACTTCGACCGCGTGCATGTGAAATTTAAAGCGATTATAAAACTTCAAGAAGCGCTCGATCCCAAGCGACGTCAGCAAAAACGGCACCGCCAGCCCGGCGGAATAAATTGCCAGCAGAAAAATTCCCTTCCATACCGTGTCCTGCGTGGCCGCAAATCCCAACACCACCGCCAGAATCGGCCCCACGCAAGGAGTCCAGCCAAAGGCAAACGCAAATCCAAGGACGAATGCTCCCCACGCAGACGGACCACTTTTCAGCCCGTGCAAACGCGTATCAGAGAGCAAGGCCTTGATCTGGAAAATTCCTGTCAGGTGCAAACCAAAAACAATAATCACGACTCCGGCAATCCGCGCGAGCAGCGATTTGTATTGCGCCAGCACCTGTCCCACTTCGGTCGAAATCGCTCCCAGCGTAATAAAGACGATGCTGAATCCCAGGATGAACGCCGCAGAGTTAATCATCACCTTGCGAAAAAGTTCGCCCTCTTGCAGCTTCAACTGTTCAGCGCCAACTCCCGAAATCAGCGATACATATCCCGGAACAAGCGGCAGCACGCAGGGCGACAGAAAAGAAATGAGCCCTGCGACGAAAACTGCGACCGGCAATGGCAAACTCGTCATAGTTCTATTGTAGGTTCTATTGTAGCTACCAATATCACTGACGCGCCGAGTCGTAAAAAGGTAGTTATAAGCATCTTTGTTTACATTTGGCCGTCGGCGTGGAGGGTCCTGTTTAACCCTCGGGGCCTCTATACTCCGTGGAACTTAGGAGCCCTTCTGTCGGGAGCTCCACTGGAGCTCGACCAGCAAGATACGAGAGTTCTTGACTGAGAGTATAAGTCCGGAGCTAAAGCCCCAGCCCAGCGGTGGGCGTTACTGCGATGCCTTCTTCTTAGGGCGCTTCGGAGCGGGCACGGGTTTGGCCACCGCCGGCTCCTCCGGCTTTTCAGGCTTTTCTGGAATGATCGCCTCGGGCGGAGCTTCCTCCAGAGCTTTCTTCACAAAGCCTGCGGGGACGATCGCGGTGAGGATGGCGCGGTCCCCCGCCTGTTCTACTTTCAGGCTGTCGAAGAAGTTCTTCACATCAGCGTCGGTACCCTGCGCGCCCAAGCTGCCTTCCGCAACGTGGAACATTGTCAGAAAGGCAGTCGTCTTTTCTGTGAGGGCCTGCGCATCGGCTTCGCTTTCGGTAAACGCCTCGGCGCGCAGGTGAAAGGCTCGCAGAAAACGGCCGGAGATCACGGTCACCGCGGGCTTCGAAAAAAGCATGCTCCAACCGCTGAAGCCCCCCAACGAAGTCATCTCGTTCGGACGAATACGAAAGATCGCAAAACTCAAACTTGCCAGCGGGACTTTCCGATAGAACTTGCGCAAAAGCCACGGCCCACCAAATGGCGACGCCAGTTTTCGCGAGCGATCGAGTACGCCACGAATTACGTTCGCGTCCGGATGGTTCGAGACCGCAACGCTGTTGTAAGAAAGTAGTACGACTCGAAGGGTGCGCCCTTCGAGCGGAATGCTGTAAATGTCGAAGCCATGGTAATCCTCGACTGAAGACGACTTCTGCTTAAGATAGGCAGTGAGCTTCGTCGAATTGAAATGCCCGACGAAAACCTCGGAGAAGCGCGGTTCGGTTGCAGAGCCGCCGGTGCCCGCCCCCCAACTTCGCGGGTAGTGAATGGCAAAGGCAGCCTTGTCAAGGTCGCGCTCGAACCGAAAGCCGGTTTGCTCGACGAAGGTCTGATACTCAGGTTCGCGCGACACCGCAGGCAGCTTCCCCGTGGCAAAAGTCCGAATCCACTTCAGATTGATGTAAAAGAACCCGTCCGCTCCGGGCAAAAGGCGGGCCGGTTCGGGAGGTGCGTTCTTGCGGAGAGTGACGATCAGCGCAAGTGCCCCCACAATCAGCAGAACTGCAAGTGGGATGGGCAGACGGCGTCTAAGGCGCATCGAATTCAGCAATCACGGCGCTCATCTCGTGCAGCATGCAAAGTCTAAAGCACAGGTGAGCCTGCTCATGATAGCACCCGTTGATACAACCGCTGGCCGCTCATTTCTCGTTCAGCATGCCAACCACGCGATCGAAATCTTCAAGCGTGCCGTATTCAATCGTGATTTTTCCCTTACCCTTGCGATCTCGAATGCGCACACGCATGCCAAGCGCGATTTCAAGCGAGCGCTGCGCCGCCCTGACGTTCGGGTCCACCCATCGTGCACCGCCCGATTTTTGCTCATCGTCCGCCGACCTCGCGCCCGGAATATTAATTTCCGTCACCAGGTCTTCCAGCAACGCCACTGACATTTTTTGCTTAATCACCATCTGCACGACTTTCGAGATCTGGCTCTCATCGTGAAGCGAGAGCAAGAGTCGAGCATGGCTGTAGGTGAGTTGCCCTTTCCCCAGTGCACTCAGCGCATCGCTTGGGAGACGCAGCAAGCGAAGATAATTCGAGACCTGCTCGCGAGAAACGCCGACGCGCTTACCGATTTCTTCCTGCGTCATTTTGAATTCCGTGCTCAGGTTGGCGAACGCCGCCGCCTGCTCAAGACAGTTCAAATCCTGACGCTGCAAATTTTCAACCAGCGTCATTTCGGCCGCCTGTTGCTCCGAAACGCGCTTGACGATGACCGGGATCGTGAGCGCAGCAGCGAGTTTCGAGGCTCGCAGGCGCCTCTCGCCCAAAATCAGGACGTAGCGGCCCCCACTGCCCGGGCGCACGACGATCGGCTGAAGAACTCCCTGCACTCGGATCGAGTCCGCGAGTTCCTCGAGCTCTTCTTCCGCGAATTCGGTTCGCGTCTGGTGAGGATTGTTGTCGATCTGCTCGATCGGCAAACGAAGTACCTGATCGCCTTCGGGAACTCGATTCACGGGGCCCGATGGCGCAGTTCTTTCTTGAGCGGCAGCAGTTCCTGCAGAAGAGGTGGCAACGCCCGGGATCGAAACGGAACTGGAGCTGGACGGTACGGACGTTGCCTGCGCCTCTTGCGCATGAGGCGGCACGGGGCGCGGCCCCGGCAGTAGCGACTCCAGCCCTCTGCCTAAGGCGCGCCGCTTTTCAGCAATCCTGTCGGGAACTTTATCGTTATCGCGTCCAATTTTCTTTTCGCTCTTGTTATCGCTTTTGCTCGCTGCCAATGCGCTCATCGATGCTCCCCAAGTTCTTACATTTACGATTCTTACATTTACGATGGTAAATATTTATACATGTCGATTTAAGCAGCTTCCCCGGCCGTGCTCAATGCCGCCGCCTGCCGATCCAGCATTTCTTTGGCGAGCCGTATGTAACTCTCCGCGCCGCGGGACCGCACGTCGTACACCAGCGCAGGCTGCCCGTGGCTGGGGGCTTCTGCCAAACGAATATTGCGCGGAATAGTGGTCTTACACAGTTTGTCCCCAAAATATTTTTTGAGCTCATCCGAAACCTGCTGTGCCAGGTTGGTCCGTTCATCGAACATGGTGAGAACAACTCCGTCTACCGCCAGCGACGGATTTAAATCAGCGCGGATACGCTCGATCGTATCGAGCAACTCTGAAACGCCCTCAAGAGCAAAATATTCAGCCTGCATTGGGATCAGAATGCCATCTGCGGCGACAAGAGCATTGAGCGTAAGCAGGTCCAGGGCGGGCGGACAATCGAGCACCACGAACTGAAAGCGATCCAGCACGGTGGCCAAAGCGTCACGAAGCCTAAATTCGCGACGTTCGGCGGAAACCAGTTCGATGTTTGCGCCAATGAGGTTCTTTGAGGACGGAATGATCCAGAGCTGTTCCAGTTCGGTAAGCTGCAGCGCCTCCTCGGCGCTCGCGATACCCATAATGACGTCATAGATGCTGATTCGGTCAGGATTCTTGCTCAAACCGAGGCCGCTCGAGGAATTCGATTGCGGATCACAATCAACCAGCAATGTATTCACTTCCGAGGCAGCGAGCGAAGCCGCAAGATTGATAGCGGTGGTGGTCTTCCCTACGCCGCCCTTTTGGTTAGCGACTGCAATAATACGTCCCATAGTAGTTCTCGCCTTGAAGTTGGCTGGAGGATATGCGAACGGCGGTTGTGAATCAACCGCGTAATTTGTGCAAAAGAAGGCTTAAATGTTTCACGTGGAACGAACGCGCGGGCGATTCTTAGCAATGTTTCACGTGAAACACTGACTCGCTTGCTTCTTAAAAAATGTCGCATTCCTGGTTCTGGACGCTGCGTATAAGCGTCCGGGGATTGAGCGGTAGAGGATTAGCGCTGCTTCCATCCAATTTGGACAATCCTTGATTCCGCCAAAGGGACACGAATCGGGTCGTCCCAATTTACCTTGGAGGGCGCGGTGTCGGCGCGCCATTGCCCCCTTCCGATGAGCACCGCGATTCGCCCTCCAGGAGCCAAAAGAGTAACTGCGATTTTTAAGATTTCATCGAAATGCTCTACCGCCCTGAAAGTCACCACGTCGGCGCGTGTGAAATCTTCTCGAGCCGCGACGACCTCAGCTCTCTCCGAAAACACCTCAGTGTCAGCCAACGCCAAAGTCCGAATCGTTTCCCGGAGGAATGTCGCCTTCTTCTGATTCGCTTCGATCATCGTCAACTGGACCCCGGGGGACCATAACTTAATTGGAATCGCCGGAAATCCTGCCCCTGAACCGATATCCATAACCCTGATCGCAGGATCGACCTCCCCAACCGGAAGAACCGGAGCACCAGACCCGCTGCCGGTTTCGAACAAATGCTGCGCCAGGAAGAACGACTCCCCGAAATGCCGCACCATCATGCCGCCTTCGTCGCGGATTCCGCTGAGGTTAATTCGCGCATTCCACTTCTGGAGAAGATTTAAATAAAGCGACACCTGCTCCAGCGTCCCCAAAGGCAACGGCTGCAAGAGAAACGGCTCCAGAAGTTTTGCTTGCTCCGATTTGTTCATATTGAATGCCCTTATGGGTATTTGTATAGTTAATACCTCATCGGTTACCTTTCACCGGTGGCTTGAAAAGTGCTTTTAAAGCCCTTTTGAGGGATTTCCCTTGATGACATGCGATACTGACCATATGGCGCTACCAGATTTTACGCCCAGAGTGGGAAATGACCCAAAATCGGTCATTATCAATATCACAACTGGGACCGGAGTGGAAATAGAATGGAAGGATGGTCATCGCTCCATCTATACATTTGCATATCTGAGAGAAGCCTGCCCGTGTGCCTTGTGTGACGATGAACGTACCAAGGGAGGCCGCAAGGTTGGAGAGCCCGTGAAATTGGCTCCTGGCGCTCTGCCGATCTTCAAACCGACCGTCAAGGCACTCGGTGCGGAGGCTGTCGGGAAGTACGCGTTGCGTTTTGTCTGGAGTGATAAGCACGACCTCGGTATCTATTCATGGTTTTTTTTGCGCGAGTACTGCCCCTGCGCGGAGTGTTCAGCTCTACGCCCCTGACTGAATCGCCCGGCTTACCCATTTTGGACATTTGACGCGGTTTGCTCGCAGCCAGAATCCACCTAGTAACTTGTGGGCGCGCCAGTCATAAAGGGGCCGTTTGCCAGCCAATTGAATCCGCTGGACTCCGCTAATCGGGCGTACAAGTGGGAGCATTCGGTGATTCTTGAATTTGAGAGGTGCCGAACCCAGAACGTACACTGTGGGAGTTATTGCGTATTAGCGAAGTCTGAATCGCCGCATTCGACGATTTCCCGAGCAAGAGTGGGACTACTTCCCCGCAAGCTCATCGGTATACGCGTTCAGTATTTGTTCTGAACGCCCCTCGAACTTCTCAAACATAATCCCATTCCCGAAGCCCGGATGCCGCGTCACGACTACTCCTCGAAGATAGATGCTGACGCCGCCGAGCCATAGAGTCGCGTCCAGCCGCTTTCCCGTCGCCAGAGGCATGATCATTTGTACGTAGCATCCCCTGCGGCTTAGATCCGTCGTTTCAAGCCTCAATGGCACGTCCGTGCCTTCAGGACGAATTTCTATCTGCACATTGACAGTGTGCCTCCGGTGGCGGCGGCGATCGAGCCCGTTGGGGGCGGAATTAGAATACTCACGAATATCCAAGTGCGGGCTCCATGTGCTCGGCGGATTAGGTGTCGTCAACTAAGACAATCGGCAACAAACCCCAATCTCTACACTGGAGCCCGAACTCGCTGCAGAGCGCAAAAACCGCTGGCAGTGAGCTTTGGACGAGAATCACATTTCGTGCTTGCTACGAATGACAATAAATAGGAATGCGCGCGCCTGCGCAGGGCGAGGGCGTGCGGTAATTAAAGCTTTGATTACTCAACTTTGATTACTCAACAAAGACGACGCGGTTAATTCAGCTCCGTTACAATTTGCGCTAAAGTATAATCGTCGGGCTTGAATCGAATGCATGACTGATCACGCTCATACCGAGGTTTCCCCCGGCGTCGATGACGCTTCAGCTTCCGTGCCTGGTTCGAAGCAAGGCGGCCCCAAACCGAATATGAACATCGGCGATATTTTGGGGATCCTGCCGCATCGATATCCATTCCTGCTGATTGATCGCGTGACCGAACTCGTTCGGATGAAGAGCATCGTCGCCCTGAAAAACGTAACCATCACCGAGCCCTTTTTCCAGGGTCATTTTCCCGGTCAGCCCATTATGCCCGGCGTCCTGATTGTAGAAGCGATCGCTCAGGCGGGCGGACTCTTATTGCTGACCGAGATCCCGAATCGCGACGAGATGCTGATGGTGTTCACGGGAATCGAGAAGGCCCGCTTCCGACGTCCCGTGGTGCCGGGAGATCAACTGCGCATCGAGGTCGTGGTAAAAGCTTGGCGCGTGACCGCTGCGCGGCTCGAAGGCAAAGCGTACGTCGATGGAAAGGTTGCAGCCGAGGCTACCGTCACTTGCAGGCTGGTGCCGCGCGGTGCTGCGACGGCGAAGGCCAGGGAAGAAAGCCCGTTGTGACTGCTTTGATCCGGCGACTGCTTGCTTCAGAATCGAATTGTAATTAATGAATTACCTATCTCACTCGTAATGTCCACCCATCCAACGGCGATCATCGCGCCCAATAGCAAAATCCATCCGTCTTGCGAAATCGGCCCTTACTGCGTAATTGGGGCGGAAGTCGAGATGGGCGCAGGCTGCCAGCTTTCATCCCACGTCGTGATCGAGGGCGTGACGAAGATTGGCGCGCATAATCGCTTCGCGCCGTTCAGTTCAATCGGATTG
>JANYKL010000183.1 GCA_025361625.1 Acidobacteriaceae bacterium | reverse complement strand
CTCTTCGTTATGCCCTCACTTATTTTTGTCACCGTTGGGCCGGCCGTGATTCAATTGATGCATATATTCCTTCCGGTTACGCCCGGGGGACAGAAGTAAATTCCTAACCCCAAGAGGATCATTGATGTCCCCACGCGGGGCTAAGGGATACGCTTTTAACCGCACACGAACAAAGTACCTCGCGACCGACCTTATGATCGCAAGCACGCATTGGAGCCGCTTTCGAGGTCTCATGGCTACCGACTCGTCGCGCTTCGCTCGCGGGCAGGGCCTGTGGATCAATCCCTCGCGCGGGATCCACACGTTCGCCATGCGCTTCCCGATCGACGCCGTGTATCTTGACCGCGAGAGTATGGTTATTCACATTGAAGAAGGCCTGAAGCCCTGGCGAGTGGCGGCGGTCCGCATTGGCGCCGCATCGGTTCTCGAGTTACCCGCCGGGACGATTGAGGAGACGAAAACGGAACTTGGCGACAAGGTAGATATTTACCTTGAAGATCCGATTCAAACTCCGAAAGCTGCCTGACTTAAAGATTGTTATGAGCGTGTGGCAACAACAAGTCGAAGAGCAAGTTCCAGCAAAACTTCTCATTTTTCGGGAGGAATTCGAAAGGTGGCCCGAACCGCCGCGTTTTCTGGTGGATTGGTCTTCGCCGTGGGAGGAGTTCAAGTCATCGCTGGGGCCGGCCCTGGCTCGCTCTCCAAAGCAATTGGCGGGCGAAGTTCCGATTGGAATATTTCCTTATCGCGGCATTCTTGTTGCGTGGGCTCTGGAAAGCCTGCTCGTACTTGCGTTGATTTTTTTGCCGGGGCGTTTTCCCGACGAGAAAATTTCGACGCTTCCAAAACGCCAGCAATTTGACGTGATTTATTATTCGGGAGACGAACTGCCGCAAACAGCGGATCGTGGCGGGGCTCAGTCGGGAACTGCCGGACGCGCCGGAGGAGACCAGGCTCACCATCCCACGCAAGCCATCCGCGTCGCGCGAGGAGACCGGCCCGCAGAAAAAATCGTTGATGCCCCGAAAGTGAATCTGCCTCATTCCGATTCGCCGGTGGCTAACCTGCTGGCGTTCAAGGCGAATCCGGGACCGCCTCCCGCCGAGGGGCTGCGCTCGTCATTCGCAGCGCCGGCCTTGCCCCCCATGACTGTGACTGAGCCCTCGCCGGAGTTCAGTTCGACTTCTTCGCGCTCCTCTCCAAACTCCTCGAATGCCCCTGCATTCAACATTGTGGCTCCGGCCCCGGATATTTCAGCGAGCAGCCATCGTGCTTCGCCGTCGATAACCGCGGCGATTGTTCCTCCCACGCCGAGCGTCTTGCGGGACAAAATGAGAACGAGCTCTTCGCTTGACTCGACCGTTATCGCGCCGCCGGTACGCGAGGCTCCGCGCGACCTGGCGCGCTCCCAACTTCCGTTGAGGCCGACTGTCGACGTAGTTGCGCCGCCTGTGTCCGCGCCCAGACGCGATGCTTCGCAGGCGGCAAAGCTTTCTCTTCCAGCCCCGGCGGTCGTCGCTCCCCCGCCATCACTCGTCAGCCGCGATTTGAATAGTTGGGGAGGCAGAACGACCGGCGACATTCGGACAAAGCCCGTGCCTCCGCCTCCGTCATCTGCCCTGGGCGTGAGCGGGCGAAACTCCAGTGCGGTGGGCCTGAATGCTCAGGTGGTTGCGCCAGCTCCCTGGAGTGTGAGCGGAACGGGCCGAAACTCTGGCGGCGCAGGCTTGAAATCGGAAGTCGTGCCGCCGCCAGCCAGCCTTGGGGGCGGGCAGTCCAATGGCGGCGCTGGCAATGGGAACAATGGCCACGAGAACCGCTCTGCAGGCGTCCTTATGGGCTCTGCCGACGTCGTCCCACCTCCGCCCGGCTTAGGCGGCGGCAAAGCTTCAGGAGGCAGCGGAAGGGGGACTCAGGGTACCGGAGCGGGCAATCCGTTCGATCTTGGCTCGGCGGTCGCTCCGCCGACCAAGACTGGCGGGAATGCCGCGGGAACCGGGGTCGTCATCTCAAGTGAACCGGGTTCGAAGGCCGGAATACCCAGCCAGGCCAGCGGAGGGGCGCTGGCCATGGATCCCACGGGGACCGCTAAAAGCGGGCTTGGGGGGAGCGGTGGAGGCGCTGGAATCGGCAAAGGTAATGGCTCGGGCAGCGGCATGGCGGCATCCGGACCAGGCGCGGGGCGAGCGGGCGCAGGACGAGGATCGGATCCAGCGGCACGTGGCGGAATCTCACCCTACCCCGGGCCGGGGGGCGCGGGGACGGGCACGAATGGAACACCGGCCGTCGCGGGAGTTTCAGTTGAGGGCGGGACGACGACTGTGAACCTTCCGAGCTTTGGAGACGCGAGCGGCGATGCGCCGACGGGGCCGGGCCGGTCGAATACTTCAGCACATAAAGGGTCTGGAATTACGATCGAAGCGACTCCGCGCTCTGGCGGAGTCTTCGCCTACTACGATGTGCTAAAAGGCGACCGCAACTATTCCATCTATATCGAGACCACGCTGGGAACGGCGGTGATGCAATACGCCGACGCTGCATCGGCGGCGCATCCGTCATCATTGAATTTGACCGCACCGGAGCCGATGCGGAAAGACTTGCCGCTTGATCTTCGGCCGACGCATGTGGTGATCGCGTGTATCGTAACCCGCTCCGGCGAAGTGAAAGACGTGAAAGTTCTGGAACCGGGCGCCGCGGACACTACTTCGAGAATTCTTGCGGCGCTCCATGGCTGGAAATTTCGTCCTGCGTTTCGCGGAGATGAGCCGGTCGAAGTAAACGCGATTTTGGGATTTGGAATCGACACGCGCTAGTCGGTTCTGGAATTCCTCGGACGGTCTTTATCTTTCCTCTGACAGCCTTTATCTTTCCTCCGACCGTTTTTATCTTTAAATTTTTAACTTTCGTTTTATCTTGTTCTTCATCTTCTTCGGACCGAGCTTAGGGAGGGGTTGCCTAATAACCCCGTTTTGCCCAACAACTCCGCTTCTTGCCCAAAAACATCATTTGCACGGAACAAAGTCACAAGTGAGCACTAAAGACGTTCGTCCGGCTCCTGATCGAAGCGCAAACATCGTCATCGCGGGGCCAGCAAACCGACTCGAATTTCAAGTCCATTCTGAAATCTTCCTTTGAGAGCGCATCAGCTAACCCTCGGTTGATCTCGAGTGGCAACCAATCAAGCCGACAACCAGTGTAGTAAATGGCAGGTGCGACAACCCGAAGACGCACATGGGTTACCGCGAAGAGGTTCTTTTCTGGCAAGACTGTCAGGTCATTCAAGTGCTGCCGAGTGAAGACGTAGAGCAGTCCATACTTGAGAATCTCAAAGGCGGCGTACAGGGGAGTATCGCACTCGTACTTTAGTTCTATAAACTCGCATGTTTCATCCGGTAACCGGTGAACCAAGTCGATGTTGCAGTGCTTCCCTGCAGCGCCGCCCGTAAGACCCGAAGCAGTCGGAACTTGATTGACCCACTCGTGACCGCATTTCGCAACAATAGCTTTTTCAAATTGTTTTTCTCGGCCTTGATTTGCATCATGGATGTAAAGCTGTTTCTTCCAACGCCAGTTCTCTTTTAAACCGCGTCTTCTGCCGTTCTTTTCCCAGTTCGTTTTGAAAATGCTTGCTATACCTTCAAGGAGATTGGGAATCTCGAAGCTCTCCGGCTTGTCGTCCAACTTTGCTAGGCACCTTTTGTGCCTGTGGTGTGGGGCAGTCCCCACGCAGAGAACGTCTAGGTGTTCGTCGATAAGAATATCGACTCCCTCGAAAATGGTGGGCATGTAATTGAGTGAAAGACTAAAGGCGTGTGATGCAAGTGTCAACAATCGGGTGCTCGCATCGGCATGTAGCGGTTACAATCTTTCGTTGGTACTTATGCCTTGTTCAAAAGACCGCTTGCGTGTTGACGAAAACGGAAGAGCCTACGCTGGCAGTCAAAGACAAATCCAGTCCTATGTCAACCTTCAAACTGACAAAGTGTCGGCGTCCATCATAAAGGCTCTTTCCCTGACTGAGAATTCACGAATAGTCTGGGTTTCTCCTCTCGCTTCCAACAGCTACAACGAGTACAGTGATTCCAACTTTCTGCACGCGCTTGGTCTCAAGCTACTGACGCCGATGCTCGCCGGGTTCTGGCCCCGTGGAGGGCCGCGCTGGGATGCTCTAGCCAGAATAGAGGGTGAGGGCAGAACCGATAGGTTGCATCTTGGTGGAAGCAAAAAGCCACATCCCAGAGATTTGCGGCGGTGGCTGTGACGCAAAGGGTGCAGCCAGGCAACGCATCTCGGATGCACTAACCGAAACAAAAAAAGCGCTCGGCGTCCCGCATCAAGCGCAGTGGGATGGAAAGCTATACCAATCTGCAAACAGGTATGCTCATCTACATTTTCTGCGCGCACTTGCCGGAATCGAAGCCTATTTAGTCAACATTTACTTCCTGAATGACCCTCACAGTCGCACACGCACAACGGTTGAGGAGTGGGAACGGGCGATCCAGGACGTTCAGCGCCAACTTGGGTTGGCTACCCGGCCCCGGTACTGCGCCGACGTCTTCCTAGAGGCAGAGCAAAAAGAGTCTTCTGCAAAGTAGCAAGCGGGACTGAATGCTTAAGCCGCTGCTGCTTTCACCTTTATGGAATTAGCGATTGCAGCCCAAGCCTTGCCTTGACTCTCGGCGATTTTCTCGCAAGTTTCATCGCCGCGCCATCACAACCCTGAAATTAATATCCTTTCCGTTTGTCTACTATGCCGATCAACGGCTGCTGTTCAAGATAGCGTTGAAGGTTTTTAGAAAACAAGTCATAGTGGCGTTCCCATAATTTTTCTGTCAGGGCAGCGGTGTGCGGCGTGATTAGGAGATTCGGAACATCCCACAACGGCGATTCCGCGGGTAATGGCTCTTTCGGAAAAACGTCGAGCGCGGCGCCACCGATTTTTCTATCCGCGAGCGCCGTTTTCAGCGCGGCTTCGTCCACCAGTTGGCCCCTGCCAACATTGATCAGGCAGGCGTCGGATTTCATCAGCGCCAACCGCCTTCCGTCCGCAATCGCCCTGGTGCTGTTTGTCACCGGGGCGGCGAGT
>JANYKL010000180.1 GCA_025361625.1 Acidobacteriaceae bacterium | reverse complement strand
ACGCTCTTCAACGTGCTCACCAAATCCAAGGTGTTGGAATCGTCGCGCATGTTCGCTACGCTTGATCCCACCATTCGCTCGGCGGAACTTCCCTCCAAACGCAAAATTCTTTTCTCAGATACGGTAGGTTTTATCAGGCATTTGCCGCACACTTTGGTGTCCGCATTCCGCGCGACCCTGGAAGAGGTACAGCGGGCGACTTTGATCATGCAGGTTTCCGACGCCAGTAGCCCCATATCAGCGGAACAGGACGCGCAGGTCGAAAGCGTGTTAAAAGAACTGGAAGCCGACGAGCGTCCTCGCATTCACGTCATGAATAAGATCGATTTACTGTTGCCAAAGCAGCGCGAGTCGCTTCGCGACAGCGACCCTGACGATAAAGAGCAGACCGTCCACGTATCGGCTGCTAAGGGCATCGGGCTGACAACATTGCTGGATCGCATCGATGGTCTGCTGGATGAAGATCGCCCGCAACGAGTGAAGCTTCGCGTCCCGCAAAAAGAAGGAAAATTGCTGTCGCAGCTTGACGCGAAGGCCCGAGTCTACTCCCGCCAATATCAAGGCGGTTTTGTCATGATCGATGCTGAGGCGCCCGCCTCGCTGGTGCGGCGCATGCGAGAGTGGATCGAAGAGTGAGCGGCGTAACGCCGGTGTTGCGCAGGAATTCCCCTAGCAACTTGTCAGGTGAAAGCCCTTGTTGTGAGATAGACAAATGAGAATTCGATGCGCATTGACATGCGTCTTAGCCTCGCTGGTCTGTCTGATCGCAAGCCTGCCTGCCCAGGAAACTTCAGCAGCAGAAAGCCAGGTGCGCAAATTGGAAGAAAAATGGACTGCCGCCTACAAAGAACGGCAGATCGACGTACTTTCAACTCTCCTCGCTGATGACTTCCTGATCACAGTCGAAGACGGCAATACTTTCAGCAAGCAGGGTTACATAACCCACACCGCGGACAGTTCAGTGAAAGTTGAAATCGCTGAACTGCGTGATCTAAGAGTGCGCGTGCGCGGAAATCTCGCGATCGTAACCGGCGCCTATCACGAAAGAGGAACCTCCAACCGCAAGCCCTACGAATATCACGACCGCTTGACCGATGTGTGGGTCAAGAACAAGAACTCGTGGGAAGTGATTTCTTCTCATTACAGCGTCCCGACCAAGTAGGCAAAACTCAACCAACGATCCTTGACGTAGCGCAAGTTCAGCGGAAGTTCGGTGCGATTTCAGGCTTTGCTGAAAGGTTGTTCGACCGACGGCGCTTGCGGAGTGAACAATTCTGAGCCGCTCTCGGTGATGTGCATGTCGTCTTCTAATCGAATTCCGAACTCACCGCGAATATAAATACCAGGTTCGTCGCTGAAGGTCATCCCTGGCTCAAGTTTTAGAGGGTTGCCGCGCACGAGGTAGGGCCACTCATGGCCATCCATTCCCATGCCATGCCCTAGTCGGTGTGTGAAGTATTTGTAGTCAGGACCATAGCCCGCATCGGTGATCACCTTTCGAGCGGCGGCATCCACTGAACCGGCCTCAACACCAGGCTTCGCTTGATCGAGCGCCGCACTTTGGGCGCGATGCACGATCTCGAAGACCTTGTTCATCTTGTCGCTGGCTCTGCCTAGAACGAACGTGCGCGTGATGTCTGATTGATAGCCTTCCACAGAGCATCCGCCATCGATCATCACAATGGTGCCTTCGCGAATTTCCTGGGGCTGCACTGATCCGTGCGGAAACGAAGAATATTCTCCGACCTGGACATCGGCTTCCCCATCGAATCCCAACCGCCGGTGAGCAGACGCGATCATTTCTTCAACGTCGTGTTGCGTCATCCCCGCTTTCATGGAGCGGTAGGTCGCCTCGTACGCGGCCAAGGTAATGTGTGCCGCAAGCCGCATCAGTTCGATCTCGTGGAGACTTTTGATCATGCGGCAGCCAGCGGTTACGGGCGTCGCGCTTGTGAATGTTGCGCTGGGTGCCGCTTTTTTCAAATTGTCGCTGAAGAGAAACTTTGCGGTCTCTTCAACTCCAATTATGCCGCTCGCGAGCTTGCGATCACGCAGTCCCTGGGCGACGAGATCGTACGGGCTTTCGTCCTCCTGCCATACCCGGAGGTCCGGCTCTTTTCCTTCCGGTGCTAATGCAATCTGCTCGCGCGCTCGGCCCTCTTCAAACGCAGGAGCGACATAGAAAGCTTGGCCGCTCGTCGGTAGAACCATCGCGAACAGACGCTCGCCCCCTTCCCAGCGAATGCCGGAGAAATAAGTGAGCGAGGTTCCCTGCGGAAGCAGAATCGCCGACAGCTTATTTTCCTGCATCAAACGCCTGGCTTTTTGCTGACGCTCGGTGCGCTCTTCAACGGTGATTGGTTTCGCCTCTGCTTTTCGGCTTTGGAGAGCGGCGATAGCCGCCGGCTGCGAGTAGGCATCGCTGGAAGTTGCGAACGCGGGTAAACTTGCGCAAACTCCAACTGCCGCAGATCCACTCTGCAAAAAGCCTCGACGCGAAATCACTAGCCCCTCCAAAAAGAAACTATTATAGTCAGACAGCAATTTCTATACACGAACAATAACCAAAAGGCACAGACTTTAGCTAAAGAGAACTCAATTTTTCGGCGCGTTGCAAAGTCAGTTTCCCAATCGCGAAGCGAGAATGAGCGCTTCGCGCCAAACGGACCGCTAGAATAGCTGAATGGAGAGCGGCTATACCTGCGCCGGATGCGGTGAATGGAATGACATCTCAGTCGATGAATCGGCAGGCAGCCGTCAGGAATATATCGAGGACTGTCAGGTCTGCTGCAAACCAAATCTGTTGCATATCAGTTGGGACAAGGGCGGCGCGCAATTTGCCGTTCATGCTGTACTAGAATGATTCTTCGCGCAGTTGTTAAATCGAATTTCCCTGGAGGTTGCCATGGGCAGCTACGCCGTACAGACCGGAACCGGACGCATGGTTGCTCACAACATGGTGACCACGCAATTCGAATTGGATGGGTTTCGCGTGGTGCGAACTTTGGGCGTGGTGCGCGGAATCACCGTGCGTTCACGCTCCATCTTCGGGACTATCGGGGCCAGCCTGCAGACCCTTGTCGGCGGCAATATCAGTCTGCTTACAAACCTTTGCGAGCGCGCGCGGGCGGAGGCGTTTGATCTTATGCTTCGGCATGCCGCGGACCTCGGCGGAAACGCGGTTGTCGGCGCTCGCTACGATGCAACTGAAGTGATGCAGGGCGTCACAGAAGTCCTCGCTTACGGAACCGCCGTTTTTGTCGAAGCCGCAAAATGATCGCGTAGCGCGGTCATAGTCACCCGCTGTCCGCAACGAGCTAAGTTCGATCTTTGTACAACGCCCCAGCAATCATCGTGGCTATGATTGCTCCGCCCCACAGGTCAAGCATCCAGCCGAGCGGCATCACGCGAGGAACCGGCGACCAGGCTGCTTGCGCAAAATTGCCGGGAAGGCCTGCACAAAAACCGACTATCATTCCTATCTTCAGGGCCGTTTTCGGACCTGCCCCCGCTGTCGCCCGGCTCCACGCGTATAGGTGCGCGAGAAGAATTGACATCACAAAAATCAGCAGAACCCAGTACGCGGCAAAAAGGGAATACCGCGGCTGTTTCAAAAACAGCCCTTGCCTCTGCATCGCCTCATAGAATGGAGCCTCTTTTATGCCGATGAGGACGCTCCACATTGACCACCCGAGTCCACCTGCAACCCCTCCGAGCCAAATCCGCATCGTGTTCAGCTTCATCCATCCTCCGAACATGCCGAAAATTCCGGCCCAAGTCTATTCCAATTCATGGACTGCGCCAGATAAATCTCCAATCTTCAGAGCCATATAGGAATTTCAGTCCCGCTGGCTCGTGCTCGGCCGCTCCCGAACCGCTTCTCTAAACACAAGTTCTAGTGGTCACCATTCTGGTTAACCGCAACATTTCGCGGTTTGGCATGGCTTTTCCACACTAAAGTAGCAACTTCAAACTTTATTATTGACAACAAACGATTTAGGCGTAGGATGTGGACAAAAGTGGTTGAAAGTGGAACAAACAATAGAGGTCGTGGGTAGTAACGCTAACTTTCGAGGCGCCAGTGAGTTCCGAGGCTGACACCGACAAAAACGCTCCCAACGTACCCGAATCCACTTCCGTCGCAACTTCTACCTCCCTCATGCTGATGGTTGCGATGACGGTCATAAATAAAAAGAGCCCAACGAGCAACGCCCATGTTTCGCGGAAATCACCCAACGCGCGTCGACGAAAAAGGACGGTTAAAAGTCCCGGCGGAATTCAAGCGCGTGATCGACGAGAAATATGCCCCCAAATTTTACATCACCAGCGTCGATGGACTTGTTGCTCAGTTGTATCCCTTCGAGGAATGGGAGCGGATCGAGCAGAAACTGGCGGCGCTTTCGACCTACAACCCGACCAAGAAAAAATTTTTGACACGCACCAACTATTACGGACAGGTCGTAGAGATGGACGGGCAGGGGCGCCTCTTGATTCCTCAGATTCTGCGCGAGGCAGCGCAGATTCGCGGAGAAGTGGCAGTGCTCGGAAATCTGACTTATCTGGAAGTCCGGAACATGGAAGCGCTTGACCGAGAGGTTAAAGAGCCATTCACGGATGATGACACGAAGACGCTCGACGACTTGGGCATCTAGTGAAACGAGATACGAAGTTAGCCAACACCCCCAAGCGGGGTGGGCATGGAGCGGTCGGAACAGTGGTTGGCCATGTCCCGGTTCTTTTAAAAGAAGCGATCGATTTTTTAGCCGTAAAGCGTGGCGGAATCTATCTGGATGCCACGGTGGGCCTGGGTGGGCACAGTTACGAAATCGCAAAACGCCTCGGCGCTCCGGGACATTTGATTGGCTTCGATAAGGATCCCGCAGCGCTGAAGAAAGCAGCAGAACGGCTCGCTGAGAGCGCAAGCAGGAGCGGGGAACCTGATTGGCCGACGATAACGCTGCTGAACATGTCGTTTGCGGAGTTAACGACTCGCGAACGGGGGGAAGCGTACGACGGAATTCTGGCCGACCTGGGCGTAAGCAGCCTGCAATTAGGCGACCCGGCCCGGGGATTTAGTTTTCAGGCGGATGGACCGCTGGACATGCGGATGAACCCGATGTCCGGCGACTCCGCCGAACAAGTGGTAAACCACATCGACGAGCGCGAGCTGGCCGATGTGATTTACGAATTCGGTGAGGAAAGGAGGTCGCGGAGAATCGCCAGAGCCATTGTCCGGTCGCGGCCGATATCGACAACGAAGCAATTGGTCGATGTGATATCAGCCGCGGCCCGGTCAATGAAACATGAGCGCATTCATCCGGCGACCAGAACTTTTCAAGCTCTCCGAATCTTCGTAAACCATGAACTGGACGATCTGAAAGCACTGCTGGTGGCCGCTCCCAGAGTGCTGAAGCCGGGCGGAAGGCTGGTAGTGATCAGCTTTCATTCGCTCGAAGACAGGATCGTGAAAGATGCGATGCGCGAAGGCGCGAAAGGCGGGATATACACGCTGCTGGTGAAAAAGCCGCTGACGGCCACGGAAGAAGAAATAGAAAGCAATCCGCGATCGAGAAGCGCCAAAATGCGAGTCGCAGAAAAAATTGGGTAACGCCGGCATCTCGCGGCAGCGGAGATAAACGGGGCTGGAAGCAAACGATTTTAGAAGCACAACGAAATTGATTTTGCCTCGGAAAACCAGCCGGGGTCCCGGCGCAGTCGAAGCATGGCGTGCCGGGAAACGAATTTTGAACGGCGGTAGTTCGAAGTTGGCAACCGTAACTCTGTGGTGGAGTTTTCCTCCAGCGGCTAAGTGGAAAAAATATAAGGCCGCGTTGAGGAAGAAAAAATTGGGACACTCAATTGAAACACTCAATGATTTTTACCGGCACCCTGATTCAAGACCTGATGGCCACGGTGGAACGAACGGAGCGCTTGCGCGAAGTTTCGGTTCGATCTGGTGCAATTCAAATATCGAGCGGCGATCTTTGCCTGCTCGAAGCTTCTCTGCGAGGCGGCGAGCCCTCCCCCATGAATTCCTGGTTTGCCTCTGTTGACCAAAGCTTAAATTACGATCCGAAACTTTTTGGAGTGGCTTAAATCATGAGTGCCCTAGCAATGCAGTCCGCGCCCTACGTCCGAAGCAAATCCTGTTGGCTGGGAACTCCGGAAATCTATTTCCGCAAGCAGATCGACAACTCGCGCCTGGTGAAGGTCGAAGACCCGCGCCGCGGGCGGGAGATGAAATTGTTCGGATTCGCCCTTTGCTGCCTGTTCCTGCTGGTGATGGGTTACGCCCTGCAACATTTCCGCGCCATCGAGTACGGATACAAGATTGAATCCTTACGCTCGCAACGCGATGGCTTGGTCGAAATGAATCGCGCCCTGCGTCTTGAAGAAGCGTCACTGCGTGATCCGGAACGCATCGACATGATGGCCCGCAAGCTAGGCATGCAATCACCGCAGCCGGGCCAAGTCGTCCGTATGGAAGTTTCAACCGAGACGACCGCCCCAGTGATGGCAAGCATTGCCCCGGTGGCGGTGATCTCCGGCTGGTAGGTTTATGGAAGGCGGAACGCCCCCATTCCGCCGCGCCTAAAGGGCACAGAGGTTGGTTGCACAAGGTTCTTTGCCCCGAGTCTTGTCGGCGAAATATTTGATTCAAATGCGGCGGCTCTTCACTCCGGAGCCGCCCGATCTTTCTAAGGACCGGAAGTGGCAACAAACACCTCATCGAATAGAACGCGATTCAGGCTTTACACCCTCGCTGGATTTCTCTGCTTTTGGCTCCTCGTCATCTGCATCCGTCTCGTCTATCTCCAGGTCTTCTGCTACGGAGACTTTGAGCGCCGCGCCCAGCACCAGCAGCAACGCAGCTTCGATCTCTCCGCTAAGCGCGGAGTAATCTTCGACCGAGCCGGGCGCGAACTCGCAATGTCGGTGCAAGTCGACTCCGCATTCATCGTCCCGTCGGAAACCCCGGACCTTCCGAATACAGTCAGCCTGATCACTCGCATCACGAAAGAAGATCCACGAGTGGTTCTCGCCGACTGCCGCGCTCACAAGACTTTTTGCTGGGTTGCGCGTAAGTCGGACACGGAAACTATTGAGAGAATTCGAACGTTGAATCTGCAAGGTATTCACTATCAGAAAGAGCCTAAGCGTTTTTATCCGAAGCGCGAACTGGCGGCGCAAGTTCTAGGTTATGTCGGAACCGATGATCAAGGCCTCAGCGGATTAGAAAGACAATTTAACGATCAACTCCGCGGCAAACCCGGCAAGCTGATGATCTCGGTTGATGCCCGCAAGCACTGGTTTGCGAGCGTTGAGAAGCAGCCCGAGTCAGGCAACAGTGTAGTTCTCACCATCGACCAGAACATTCAATACATTGCCGAGCGCGAACTTGAACGCGGAATGCAAGAAAGTCATGCCATTGCAGGCACGGTGATCGTAGAGAATCCGCATACCGGCGAGATTCTGGCGCTTTCCAACCGCCCAACTTTCAACCCGAATATTCGCAAGGAAATAAAGAACGAAGCGCTCCAAAATCGCGCCGTAAGCAACATCTACGAGCCCGGTTCGACCTTCAAGATGGTCACGCTGTCCGCCGGCCTCGAAGAAAAGATCACGCGCCCCGATGAAATGTTCGATTGCCAGATGGGATCAATCGTCATCAACGGCATGCGCATCCGCGATAGCAAGCCGCACGGTTTGCTCTCCGTTGCCGACATTCTTGCCGAGTCGAGTGACGTGGGGGCGATCAAAGTTGCGCTACGCCTCGGCGACGACCGCCTCTATAAATACATTCGCGCCTTCGGGTTCGGGCAAGCGACGGGAATCGAACTGCCCAGCGAAACGCGCGGCCTGACGAAGCCGGTCGAGCGATGGTCAAAAGTGTCGATTGGCGCAATCTCCATGGGTCAGGAGATCGGCATCTCTCCGGTGCAACTCGCGTCTCTCATCTCGACCATCGCCAACGACGGAGTGCACGTACCTCCGCGAATCATTGCCGGAACAATCGCCCCACAGAGCACGCCGCAGA
This sequence comes from Acidobacteriaceae bacterium, assembly GCA_025361625.1. Taxonomy (GTDB): domain Bacteria; phylum Acidobacteriota; class Terriglobia; order Terriglobales; family Acidobacteriaceae; genus Acidiflorens. The sequence goes on along the minus strand of JANYKL010000180.1, from coordinate 25,465 downwards.
CGATAGCCTTTCAACCCGCGGAAGGAAAGCGCGTCATCTCGTCACTGACCGCGGCGCAAATGCGCCAGATGCTGCAAGGGGTCGTGCTTCATGGCACGGGACGAAAGGCTGTGCTTGAAGGGTATAGCTCCGCAGGCAAGACGGGAACAGCGCAAAAAGTCGATCCCAACACGCACGCGTATTCAAAGACAAAATACGTCGCGTCGTTTGCCGGATTTGCCCCGATCAACGATCCGCAGCTTGCAGTCGTCGTGATTCTCGATTCCGCGGTTGGGCTACATCAAGGTGGCCAGGTATCCGCGCCGGTTTTCCAGCGAATCATGCAGCAATCTCTCGAATATTTGCACGTCCCGCATGATGTCCAGTTCGCGACCAGCCAGCAAACTTTGATGGCAAGCCGCACGGTTTCGGAATCGAGTCTGGACGAAGGTTCTCCGGATCGCCTCGGCTCGACGCTCGATATGGCGGAGGCGGCGACCACGGTGCCTCTGCCTCCCGTCGAGACCCCTAAGCCGAGCCCCATCGCGGAGGCGATCATTCCCGCGGCCATACTCTCTCGCGAGCGCGCATCGGAGGCGAAGGCGGAGTCAACTTCAGGGGCGACATCCGGGAATCACCTGTCTTCAAGTCCGGCCGCTTCAGTGCCGGCGTCCAATAATCCGACCACGCAAAAGCTGCCGTCGAGTGGAACCGTCGTACTTGATGTTCAAGAAGGAGGGATCGAGGTGCCATCCTTCTTAGGAAAGAATCTGCGAATCGCTATCGAAGCCGCGCAAGATGCAGGTTTAGATCTTGACGCCGTTGGCAGCGGCGTCGCCCGCGACCAGATGCCCCAACCAGGCGCGCATGTTGCCGCAGGCTCGAGGATCATAGTTCACTTCGGGCGGTAGTCATTTCGTCCCCGAAACCGCCCTAGCTATAATCAAATCAATGACTTTCCAGCAGCTCCTGCAAGGCGCCGAGGTCTTATCACAAAGCGGCAATCCGCCTATTGATGGAGTGGAATACGATTCTCGACGAGTGCGTCCTGCCACCGTTTTCGTCGCCATAAAGGGCGAGACGAGCGATGGCAATCGTTTTATTGATCAGGCCATTGCTTCGGGAGCGGTTGCGGTCGTCACAGATTCAGGAGAAGAGAGGCCGCGCGCTGGGATTGCCTGGGCCCAGGTCGTGCACGGCCGTCGAGCTCTCGCCAACATTAGCGCAAATTTCTACAAGCGCCCGGCCGAACGAATTTCAATCACCGGAATCACCGGAACCAATGGCAAGAGCACCACTACGTTTCTGCTGGAAGCAATTCTTAACGCCGCAGGCCGCAAAACGGCCCTGGTAGGCACCATCGAATATCACATCGCGGGCAAGGTTCTTCCGTCGCCCCATACGACTCCGGAGTCATTGGAATTGAACCGGCTTCTAGCCGAAGCGCTGAGCGTTGGAGTCACCGAATGCGTCATGGAAGTGTCGTCACATGCCCTCGATCAGCAGCGTGTTTTCGCTGTTCCATTCGATGTCGCCGTGTTCACGAATCTCAGCCGGGACCATCTCGACTATCACGGAACGATGGATGAGTATTTCCAATCTAAAAAAGTGCTTTTCGACGGGTGCGGAACCGAGGCGCCGCGAGTGGCCGTCCTAAACACGGATGACGAACATGGCCGCCAGTTGGAGCAACTAAGCCGCAAGAAGAGTGCGAAGGTATTTTCCTACGGTCTGACCTTGGGAGACTTTCACGCGGAATCGGTGGAAATTTCCTCCGGGGGTACCCGCTTTCAAATGGCGACCCCGGCGGGCAAGGTTCCGATGTGGACTTCCATGATTGGCTACATCAACATTTATAACGTGCTGGCGGCGTGTGCCGGCGCATTCGCGCGGGGATGCTCTCTCGATCAGATTGCCAAGGGCGTGGCGCAACTGGCGAGCGTTCCCGGCCGCTTCGAGCGCGTCGATTGCGGCCAGCCCTTTACCACGGTCGTCGATTATGCGCATACCGACGACGCGCTGCGAAATTTAACCGCCCTGGCACGCGACTTCGTTGCCCGCTCTGGATTGAAGGGGAAAGTGATTACGCTCTTTGGATGCGGCGGAGATCGCGATCGCGCCAAGCGTCCATTAATGGGAGAAGCTGCGGGAAGAGGCAGTGATTTTGTTGTTCTTACTTCCGACAACCCACGATCAGAAGATCCGCTGGCCATCATCAACGATGCGCTTGTGGGATTGCAGAAGTCGGGCGCAAAGTATGCCATGGAACCAGACCGGCGCAAAGCAATCGCGCTGGCACTCAGCCGCGCTACCCCTGGAGACATTGTGCTCGTTGCCGGCAAAGGACACGAAAAGGTGCAGATGAACAAAGATGGGCAGGTTCCCTTCGATGACGTTGCCGCGGCTACGGAGGCGCTGAGAAAACTCGGTTTCGATTGTGCAGGCTTCTCGAAATCCGGCTCTGCCGGGAAGACGTCATGAAGCTTAAGCTGTCCCGCATAGCCGAGTTCATCGCCGCGACAACTCCGTCGGTTGCCAGCCTGGCAGACAACAGCGTCTCAGCCCATGGATACTCGATCGATTCCCGTACGGTATGTCCGGGAGAACTTTTCTTTGCGGTGAAGGGAGAGCGCCTTGACGGCCACGATTTCGTTGAGCAGGCGCTAAAAAGGGGCGCGCTGGCCGCCGTCGTCGAGAAAAGCCAGACGGAACGCTACTCGAACGCCACTCCGTTGCTAGTGGTTGACAACACCCTCGCTGCACTGCAAACGCTGGCGACCGCGGTGCGAAAAAAGTGGGGAAAGACGGCCATTGGCGTTACCGGGTCGATGGGAAAGACAACTACGAAAGAGGCGCTCTCGCATCTTCTTTCCATCAGGTACCGCGTGCACAGCACTAAAGGCAATTTCAATAACCACTTTGGTCTTCCACTAGGCTTGCTCACTCTTGAGCCCGAGCATGACGTCGCTGTTGTTGAGATGGGAATGTCGAACGCCGGCGAGATTGCCGCGCTCGCCAAAATCGCGCTACCGAATCAGGCCGTCATCACCAACGTCGCCCCCGTGCATTTGGAAAGCTTTGACTCGATCGCCGGAATCGCTCGGGCCAAGTATGAATTGATTGAAGCCCTTCCTGGCACTGGTCTTGCGGCGCTCAACGCGGACGACGAATATGTGTCTCAATTCGGGCGAAATTTTAAAGGCAAAGTCGTGTTCTATGGGCTGAGGCCAGAGGCCAACGTGCGCGCTGAGAACATCATGTTGCTTGGTCCAGAAGGTGCGCGCTTTGATCTGATTACTAATAATCTCCGTCAATCGGTCCAAAGCCCGCTGCTTGGGAAACACAATGTCTATAACGTACTTGCGGCAGCGGCGATCTCCATTGAACACGGAATCACTCCATCGGAGATTGCCGCCGCGCTGCCTTCGCTGGCCGCTGCCGATAAACGCGGGCAGGTGGTTCAAGTGAATAACATCACCGTGCTCTACGATTGCTACAATTCAAGTCCGAAGGCGCTGATTGCGGCGGCGGATGCGCTCGCAGCGATGGCAGCGAAACGACGAATCATCGTAGCGGGAGAAATGCTGGAACTCGGTCCGACCGGCGAAGAACTCCATCGCGAGTGCGGTCGCCACTTTGCGGAAACGCGCGCGGACGAAGGCGGCAAGTTCGACTTTTTGCTCGGAGTGCGAGGTCTTGCAGAATCTATGGTGAAAGCCGCACAGAGCTCAGGAATGAACGCGAAATTCGTCGCGACTCCGGAAGAAGCCGGTGATTGGCTGGCAGACGAAACACGGGAAGGTGATGTGGTATTGCTCAAGGCGTCTCGCGGCGTGAAATTGGAAAAGGCTCTTGAGAGCTGGCAACGCAAAGTAGCGGGGGCCAACGCTGAAAGCGCTGGACGTTAAGAAATTAAGGCCGCAAGAAATTAAACGCTGCGCAGTAAGAATAAAACACTGAGACCTGACAGCCAAGCGCTGCCAGCGGGTTGTCGGAGGCGGATTGCTCTACTGGCTGCTCTATCTGAAACTGTTCCATTACTTTCCGCCATTCCGCATTTTTCGTTACCTTACGTTTCGCACCGCTTTTGCCAGCCTGACAGCGCTTTTCACCGGACTGATCGTCGGCCCCATCGTCATTCGAAGGCTGCGAGAATTTCAGATTAGCCAGTACATTCGGGAGGAAGGGCCGCAGGCCCACCAGAAAAAAGCAGGCACTCCAACCATGGGCGGCTTGCTGATTGCCATTTCTATTCTTGTGCCGACGTTGCTCTGGGCCGATCTCAGCAATCCTTTTGTATGGATCGCAGTTTTCTCGACGGTCGCCTTCGCAGCGATCGGATTCACCGATGATTACCTGAAAGTTGTTCATCGCCGGAACCTGGGGCTCACCGCGCGCGCCAAACTTGGCTACCAGGTCGCTGCCAGCGTGGCAATCGCCATCGCCTTGATTGCGCTCGAGCACCATCAGGAATATTCAACCCGGCTGATGGTGCCATTCGTGAAGCAAATTCATCCTGATCTTGTGATTCAGAGACTGCTCGGCGATCCGCACCTGTGGCCATTGGCATTCCTGCCTTTTGTTGCTTTCGTCGTGCTGGTGATTGTTGGATCGAGCAATGCCGTCAATTTGACTGATGGCCTCGACGGCCTCGCTATCGGCTGTACGGTAATTGCGGCAGGAGCGCTTGCCGTCCTCACTTATCTTAGCGGCCACGCCACTTTCGCCACCTATCTTGAATTGCAGCGCATGCCGCAGATTGGCGAGCTTACGATTTTTTGTGGCGCGATGGTGGGCTCGTCCATCGGATTTCTCTGGTACAACGCGCACCCTGCGGAGGTCTTCATGGGCGACGTTGGTTCGCTGGCGCTGGGGGGAGCGATCGGAACCGTCGCGGTCATGATCAAACAGGAATTGCTCCTCCCTTTTATCGGCGGCGTGTTCGTGATCGAAGCCCTGTCGGTGATCTTGCAGGTCGGCTCTTACAAGCTGCGAAAAAAACGCATCTTCAAGATGGCACCTATCCATCATCATTTCGAACTTCTTGGTTGGTCTGAATCGAAAGTGATCGTGCGCTTTTGGATCGCATCATTGGTGTTCGCGCTGTTTGCCTTGACTACGCTGAAGCTAAGATAAAAACTTTTCTGTCAACCATCGTTCATGGAACTCAACAACAAACGCGTGCTGGTCGTCGGCCTGGGTAAGTCCGGAGTCGCCTCCGCCCTTTTCCTGAAATCACGCGGTGCACGCGTGACCGTTTCCGACTCGAAACCTGAAACCGAACTGCGCAACGAAATCCTCCTTCTTCTCGATCACGGCATCACCGTCGAAACCGGAGGCCATGGCGAACGTACATTTCGCGGACAAGACCTCATCGTTGTAAGCCCCGGCGTTCCCGTCGACTCGCCGCAACTGGTTCAGGCGCGCAAGATGGGCGAATCGGTGATGGGAGAGATCGAACTTGCGGCCCAATTCTTGTCCGGCTCGATCGTGGCTATTACCGGGGCGAACGGCAAAACCACGACTACCACGCTGGCAGGCGAAATTGTTGCCGCGGGTAACTTCCCGACCCTCGTCGGAGGAAATATTGGCACTCCCGCCGTCAGCTTTGTCGATCAGGCGGGCCCCGCGACCTGGACGGTGCTCGAAGTATCGAGTTTCCAGTTAGAGACAATCGTTGATTTTCGTCCTCGCATCGCCGTGGTACTGAACATCACGCCAGATCATCTTGACCGGCATAAGACGTTTGAGAATTACGTCAACGTCAAAGCAAGAATTTTCGAAAATCAGCACGCTGACGATTTTTCAATCCTCAATGCAGACGACGCAGCCGCCAAGTCGCTTTCGTCTCGCACCAAGGCGCAAGTGATCCTGTTTAGCCGGAAGACGGCGGTCGAGAAGGGCGCCCTGGTTCGCGAGTCGCGTATTTATTATCGCGACGGAAATAGCGAGCGCCAGATTATGCCATTGTCCGAGATACCGCTGAAGGGCGTGCACAATCAAGAGAATGTCATGGCTGCGGTTGCCATCGGAATGATCGTCGGCTGCCAGCCTGAACAGATCCGCAAGGCCATCCAGAATTTCAAAGCGGTCGAGCATCGCCTCGAATTTGTCGCTCGCGTTAATGGCGTCGATTACTACAACGACTCGAAGGCGACGAACGTCGACGCAACTATAAAGGCTCTGGAGTCCTTCCCATCGAATGTCCACCTGATTCTTGGCGGCAAAGATAAAGGCAGTGACTACGCTATGCTCGGCGATTTGTTGCGGTCGCGAGTCAAAAAGGTCTACACAATCGGAGCGGCGGCGGAGAAAATTGGGTCGCAATTAAGAGATATCGTTGAGATTGATCACGCGGAGACCTTAGAAAAGGCGGTCCATCATGCCTCCTCCGTGGCCGTCACCGACGATGTTGTATTGTTGGCCCCGGCGTGTGCCAGTTTCGATCAGTTCCAGAGCTACGAGCATCGCGGACGCGTGTTCAAAGAACTTGTGCATTCATTGGCGATGGCAAGATCTACCTAGCAACCCTCACTTGCACCCTCTATCTTTATCGGTACACCCGAACCAAGTAAGTTATCCAGCCCGGGCTTTCTCCTGCGAAAGTTCTCCCGCCCTCGGCAGTTTGCGTGGTGAAATGAACCTTCCATGGCCAAGCGTGTCAGCGTCGATCGTTGGATGTTTACCGTCACGACCGTGCTCGTCTTCATTGGACTGGTGATGATCTTCAGTGCTTCCGCCGTTATGGCCAAAGAGCGCTTTGGATCGGCTTACGAATTCCTGCTGAAGCAACTTGTATGGGCAGTGGCGGGTCTTATTGCGATGGTCATCGCCATGAAGGTCGACTACAAGCGCCTCCAGCATCCAGCGCTGGTTTTCACCAGCCTCGGCGTGACCACGCTACTTCTTGTATCCGTGTTTTTCCTCGATCGCGCGCACGGAACGCATCGCTGGTTTCACCTTGGCCCTGTCTCGCTTCAGCCTTCCGAGATGGCGAAGCCCGCCCTCATCCTTTTTCTTGCATGGTTTTTGCACGACAAGATTGAGGCCATTGCGGACTGGCGAAACACGATGATTCCCGCCATCGTCCCCACTGCCGTCTTTCTCGCGCTCATCGTCTTTCAGCCCGACCTTGGTACAGCGATCGCCTGCGCCGGCATTACCGCCTGCATTCTTTTTGTTGCCGGAATCCGCGTTCGCTATTTCGGCTATGCCTTGATTGCATCCATTGTGCCGCTCTATTTTTTGATTTTCCACGTGTCGTACCGGCGCGACCGAATTCTTGCGTTTCTGAATCCCTACGCCGATCCCAAGGGTTTTGGCTTTCACATCATTCAGTCCTTGATTGCCGTCGCAACCGGCGGAGTGACAGGGCTCGGACTGATGGAAGGTAAGCAAAAGCTTTTTTATCTCCCCGAGCCGCATACTGATTTCATCTTCGCCGTGACCGCCGAAGAATTGGGATTGATGGGGGCCCTCGTGGTCGTGGCGTTGTTCGGTATTTTCTTGTGGAGGGGCACTCGCGCGGCCTTGCGTACCCAGGATAATTTTGGCCGCTTCCTGGCAGTTGGGATCACTGCAATGATTGTGTTGCAGGCGTTTATCAATATCAGCGTCGTGCTTGGGCTGATGCCTACCAAGGGCATTCCTCTGCCCTTTGTTTCCTATGGCGGATCTTCGTTGTTTGTGACCCTAATGTGCGTGGGCGTGCTGCTGAATATCACCAAGCAGGCGGAATAACCTCGATCTGATGAAGCAGATTCAGGCAGGATGAGGCCACCGCTCGGCCTGCGAACTTCACCTGCCGCGACAGATCGGTAAGCCGTGGAAACCTCTAGGGCACCTCCGGGCATCCAAGCGGGACGAACCGAAGGAGATGCGTATCCATGAAATCTATTTCTGCAGTTTTCGTAGGAATCATTCTTTTTGTCCCCCTTACATTCGCCCAAGACCAGCAATCGACACCGCCGCTCGGCACGCAGAGTACCTACCCAGCCGCGACCCACAAGATGTCGAGCAAAGAAAAAAAAGACACGGCGGCGGCGAAGGGCCAGCCGGTCGATCTGAATATCGCCACAAAGAAGGAACTGGCGGCGCTTCCTGGAGTCGGCCCCGACTATGCCCAAAACATCATCGACGGGCGCCCGTTCAGTAAGAAGGAAGACATTTTGAAGAAGAAGATTCTGCCGCAAGCGACCTATGACAAGATTCAAGACCGGCTCACAGCCAACGGCCCAAAGAAAAACGCGGTGCCAGAAGGTGGAAAGCAGTCTCCCAACTAACCATGCTGCAGCTCTAAAAGCGGGGTCGCCTGCTTACGATCGGCTGCTTATGAAAAGCCTCGAGTGCCCGCCCGAGGTTTAAGCTCGGTGCTCTAAGGCCAGTAGCTGTTCTTTCCTGCGGACGCCCCATCGGTACCCGCCCAGGCCCCCGTCTTGTCTGACGACGCGGTGGCATGGAATCGCAACCGCAATTCGGTTCGTGGCGCATGCGCGAGCCACGGCTCGTGTGGCGAAAGGCGATCCAATCTCTCTTGCCAACTCGCTATAGGATCGAGTCTCACCACGCGGAATCTGTTGCAGTGCCTCCCAGACCCGGCGCTGAAAAGCCGTAGCGCGAATGTCGAGCGGCAGCGATGCCGGGGCATCTTGCCTCTGCATCAGTCGGTTGAGACTCGAGCTCCACTCCGCCATCGTCGCATCGTCGCGCTTACGGGTGGCGAAGGGAAATTCGCGCACCAATCCCTGGTGCAGGAGTTCGTCCGAATCGCCGAAGGTGATGGCACAGACTCCCTTGTCTGTGGCGGCGATCAACATCCGGCCCAGCGGAGAGTCGGTGATGGTGTAACGAATCATTGCCGCGATCGCTCCGCGGCGATATTTTTCTGGAGTCATGCCGAGTTGTGACGCGGTGCGCTCGTAGAGACGGCTGCTTGATCCGTATCCCGCGGCATAGAGCGACGTCGTCACGGAGTGCCCAGTCTGCAGATTCTGTTTCACTTGCCGCAGGCGGCATGCATCGACGTAGGCCTTCGGCGACACGCCCAACACTGACTTAAAGGTGCGCTGCAGGTGAAATGGACTCAGGCGAAATTCTTTTGCCAGGAGCTTCAGCGAAATACTGCTTTCCATCTGCTGATCGCCGACTTGCTGCTCGATAAAACGGCAAACCGCGCGGACCATTGCGGATTGCGGGTTCCCATCGGCTGCCTTCGGGCGGCAGCGCAGGCAAGCGCGATACCCGGCCCCCTCCGCTTGAACCGAGTTGTCAAAAAAAGCGACATTCTCACGGCGAGCCCGCTTCGACGGGCACGAGGGGCGGCAGAAGATTCCAGTGGATGAGACGGCGAAGACGAACTTTCCGTCGAGCGCGCAATCTCGGTTGAGCACAGCCTGCCAGCGATCGGTGTCCTCTTCCCTTGTTCGAACTACGCTTGCTTGAACACCGCGTGCTTGAACACCGGGAAGAGTAGGGCTCCCGAGCAGAGCATAGTTTGCGGTCGGCGTTTGCAATGTGGTGCGTTTCATCTTCGTTTCGTCTGCAAGTATCGCATTTGTGGACATGCGTCTAACATAAAGCGTCTGCTTTGCGTGGGATATCCGAATCTTGCGGTCAAACGAAAACCCTCGCCGGAAGCCAGAAAACGAGCTGATGTGGAGATTCAAATGAATAGAAAACTATTGGTCTTTTCACACGCGATTTCGCTACGAGATAGGCGTTCGATTGGAGATCAACGACCTCATAATACGTGACGTACACATACAACGCCGATGGTTCGATACGTGCCGTCACAACGCGCCGCTCAAAGCACTTTCGCATACCATGGGCGCGGCTGGACTTGCAACACAGGTCTCCGATTCTGGGGATACTCTTACCGTCGCATCAATCGCAACGTATGCTCGCCTGGCGAAGTGGCAGGGATGACGATAGGGTCATTCCCTGGTGAAACTTACACGATCGATGCTTGGGGGAACCTCACACGATGTCCGGCGAAACAAACATATCCACTGTTTGGTTGCACCGCGACGGTCGCTGGCAGATGCATCTTCCACCGAGTACGCGATCCCGCCAAAATAGATTTGCCGCCGGGTGGCCCAGCTTTTCGTCGACCCTACCATCTATGGAGGGTGCCCCATCCTCCGCGTAGGTTGCGAAGATGGGAGGCACACTGAATACCTTTAGCATTGTCTGCAGGAGAACGCGGGCTTTCATGGCGACCGTCCGGCAAACAGATTCGTCGAGTGTGGTATTCATCTCCCAGCACGCCCGTGTTCCACGGAAATGCATGGTTAAAAAGATTTCAGGACGTCCGTTACCTGCCCCCGGTTGCGACGGTCAGGCTGATTCCGATGACCTTAAACGTCGGATTTCCTTGTTTCTTGTTGTCGAAAGTGATTGAGAAAGTGTTACCGACGGCTGATATTCGCCACCTATTCGACCGTTCTGATATCACGTTAACGCAATTGTCGAAGGAACTTAGTACGGCTCTGTTGGCCGTCGGAAACAGGGAGCGTGCTTGCAAACCGGACGGTCGGTCGGTTAAGATTGATTGCCACGCGCGATCTTCCATATGACTAACCCTCGAAGCAGGGCGGCATCACTCACCGCAGATCAAGGCAAGAAGCCAGCCGGCGAGTCACCGCTCAAGACAGCGCTCAAAAAAATGACTGGCGCCGCCATTCTTTGGGAGTGTTTGGAACGCGAAGGCGTGAAGGTAGTCTTCGGCTATCCCGGAGGCGCAATTCTGCCCGCCTACGATGCGCTTAAGCACAGCAAGATTCATCATGTTCTGGTGCGCCATGAGCAGGGCGCTACCCACATGGCGGACGGCTACGCCCGCGCCAGTGGCCAAGTCGGAGTAGCAATCGCAACTTCAGGCCCAGGCGCGACGAACATGGTTACGGGAATTGCCACGGCAATGCTCGACTCCTCGCCAATCGTGTGCATCACGGGACAGGTGGGCAGCAAGCTCATCGGTTCGGACGCGTTCCAGGAGACTGATATTACCGGCGTCACTCTTCCGATAACGAAGCATAACTACCTAGTAACACATGCGAGCGAGGTCGCGGAGACGATTCGCGAAGCTTTTTACGTTGCGCGTTCCGGTCGTCCCGGACCTGTATTGGTCGACATAACAAAAGACGCGCAGCAGAGTACTTGCGAATTCGACTGGGATGCGGCTGAACCGCACATGGCTGGGTATCGTCCCGACCTTTCGCCGGCACCGGAAGAGTATGCGGAGGCTCTGGAACTGATCCGCAATTCAAAGAGGCCGATCATTCTGGCCGGCCACGGCATCATCATCTCAGGAGCGATGCGCGAGGTGCGTGATTTTTGCGAGCGCGCCGGAATTCCTGTCGCGATGACGCTACTCGGGCTCGGGGCTTTCCCGGCTTCGCATCCTCTGAATCTCGGAATGATGGGCATGCACGGCGAAGCGTGGGTCAACCACATGATTCAGGAGGCCGACCTTCTTCTTGCCTTCGGCATGCGCTTCGACGATCGCGTCACCGGCAATCTGAAAAACTATGCTCCCAACGCGAAGAAAATTCATATCGAAATCGATCCCGCAGAAATCAACAAGAACGTCAAAGTCGACGTGCCTCTAGTCGGTGATCTTCGTGAAGTGCTACTGGAACTGATGCCGCACGTCGAGTCGATCGACCGCAGCGAGTGGCTCGACAAGATCGATAAATTAAAAGGGGATTCAGCCGTGCGCGATATCCAAAACCTGCCCGACAACGGACATCTCTACGCTGCACATGTAATCAATGATCTGTGGCGGCAGACGCGAGACGGAAAGACAATCGTCGTGACCGACGTCGGCCAGCACCAGATGTGGGAGGCGCAGTATTACAAACATGAGCAGCCGCGTTCGCTGATCACTTCGGGCGGGCTGGGCACTATGGGCTTTGCCCTACCCGCAGCCATCGGCGCAAAAGTCGCTTCCCCGGAATCGGAAGTTTGGGTCATCGTGGGGGATGGAGGATTCCAGATGACCATGTGCGAGCTGGCGACGATAGTCCAGGAGAATCTGAAAATTAACATCGCCATCATCAACAATGGCTTCCTTGGTATGGTCCGCCAGTGGCAGGAATTTTTCTATGAGCGGAACTATGCCGCGACACCCTTGCTGAATCCGGATTTTGCGCGCTTAGCGGAAGCTTACGGCATCCAAAGCATGACCATTTCAAATCGTTCGGAAGTCGTGCCCGCCGTGCAATCAGCGCAACGCCACAACGGGCCTGTCTTGATCAACTTCAAAGTTGAACAAGAAGACACGGTCTACCCGATGGTGGCCGCCGGAGCGGCATTGAACGACATGATTCGCCGCCCCAGTCCCATCGTCGAAACCGCGGAAGAAGAGTAGCGGCGGCTATCCGAACGGCGTCCCCCCCAGTTCCAGGCGGCGTAACGAGAATTCGGTTATCGAAATTGGTAAGCAGGCCGGCGAAAGCGCAGGCGCTGCAATTGAGGGCACACGGTTAAGAGCAAATTATGCTGAATACTTTCATGGTCTACGTTGAGAACAAACCTGGAGTGCTTACTCGCGTCGCATCGTTGTTTCGTCGGCGCGCTTTCAATATCGATTCACTCACCGTCGGCCGGACCGAAAAGCCAGAAGTTTCTCGCATGACGATCACGGTCGACGCCGATCACGATCAGGCGCGCCGTATTGAGGCAAACCTCTACAAACTTGTGAACGTCATGCTCGTCGAGAACATCACCAATCAACCTGCGATCGTGCGCGATCTCGCGATGATCCGCGTAGCGGCTACGCATGAAGAGCGTTCCCATGTTCTTGAACTGGCGAATGTTTTTCGCGCGCGGGTCGTGGACGTTGCCCCCGAATCACTCACCATGGAGATCACCGGCGCCGAAGACAAAATTGACGGACTACTGGAACTGCTGCGCCCTTTCGGAATTTTAGAAATGGTGCGCACAGGAATCGTGGCTATGAGAAGAGGTAGCCAATCGGCCAAGCAGGGTTCGCGTTCGGACGCGCCTGGCCACGCCGGCAGAAACGGCTCTAATCGAGACGCCCACAGCACCGACAATATTTCCTACTCGGTTTGATTCGACCGGAGCGACCAGCCCGACTGACATCACAACCATTCAAATGTAGAGGCTCGGCTTGCCCCTCTTCCCACAACCAGTAAGCTGACCGGGGGGAGAATTGCGTCTCTATAACTAAAATTTTTTCAGCTTGCAATTGCTTCATCGAGGCGGCACTCGGCTGCCGATTTATCTGCTCTCAATCCCATGAACACGGGCGCGCGCAATTTCACTCCGCCCCCCGCCGTCTCGTGGGTCCACTCCGAAAACTTGATCTCGGCCACGAGTTCAGGACGAACGAAATGAACTTTTCGCAATCCACCGAGCGAGCCATGAAAAGGATTTTCTTTCGTCTTCAGCGGCTGCAAGCGCTCGAACAACTCCTTCAATCCCTTCCGGTCAAAGCCCGTGCCTGCCTGGCCTACATGAATCAGGCGGCCTTGCCGGTCATAGAGACCGAGGACCAGTGCGCCGAAATGCTCTCGGCTCCCTTCCGGATCGGTATATCCCCCGATCACGCACTCCTGGCGTTGTGTAATTTTGATCTTGAGCCACTCCCGCGAGCGGCGTTCCTCGTAAAGACTATTGCGCTTCTTCGCAACAATTCCTTCAAGACCGCGGTCTTTCGCAGCGGCGAAAAGATCGAGACCCTTTTCGGAATAGTGATCGGAGAAGTGGACGAGGCCGCTTGCGATAATTCGCTCTTGCAGCAGACGCTTGCGCTCTTCAAGCACCACGCGCCGCAAGTCGATGCCATCGAGGTAGAGGAGGTCGAAGGCGTAAAAAGTAATCCCCAGAGATTGGTTCGCCCGACCCGGCAAACGACGCTTACCCGGCTGGAACCCTGTGCGTTGCTGCATTAAACTGAACGACGGTCGGCCTTTATCGTCAAGGGCCACGATTTCGCCATCGATAATAGCTCTTTCTGCCTTCACATACTTCGGCAGTGAGCCAAGTTCAGGGAATTGCGCAGTCAGGTCGTTTTGATTGCGTGACACCAACCGTACGCGACCGCCATCGATAAAGGCGACGGCGCGAAATCCATCCCACTTGATTTCAAATAGCCAATCAGGATTATCAAAAGATTTTTCGACAATCGTAGCCAGCATCGGCTGAATAACGTTGGGCATCGGCCGCTCCACCGCTCCCGGCACCGCACCTAGACTTGTGCCCACTGGAGTGGCTGCTGCTCTCGTACTTGGGATGGCTGATGCGTTTGTCTTTAAAGTTGACTTTGAAGTCGACTTCCGGACCTTAGTCGGCGTTGGAGAGTTTTGATCGACCTCGGCCTTTTCCTCGGTATTCTTTTCGCCTAGGGACTTTTTTTTTACACCGACCGCTTTTTTAGATGAGGTCGCGCCTTTCTCTGCGTTCGTAGGCTTCTTAACAACTGCCGTCCTGCGCTTGGAATCGACCCGCGCTATCGCGTCGGCGAGCCACGAGGCTTTTACCCCGCCCCGCACGGCTGGACGACTACTCTTCCATTCGGCCGAGCCTTCATCCCCTCCGATCTGTCGCATAGTCCGATCGGTAAGAATCGACGTATCGTACGAATCGATATCAAACCCTGTGACAACATTGTCATCTTTTTTCTTGATCAACAACCACTCGTTGCCCTTGCTTCCCGCCCTGCGTGCCTTGATGTGTATGAGCGCAAAATCACCGTTGAGTCGCTCCCCTTTCAGGCGAAATTTCAGGTCTCCTTTTGCGAGCATCGCAGCCGCTTCTTTTTCCGTGCCAACTTTGTATTCGCCATCCACTGGAGCAGCCGAAAGCGGGTCCCATGTCCCTTTATCCCAAACCATGACCGTGCCTCCGCCATAGTTGCCCTGCGGGATCGTGCCTTCGAAGTCGAAGTAGGAGACAGGATGATCTTCGACTTGCATGGCAAGACGTTTGTCGGCCGGGTCAAGCGACGGGCCTTTAGGCACAGCCCAAGACTTGAGCACGCCTTCCATCTCCAGCCGGAAGTCGTAGTGCAACCGCGTAGCCGCGTGCCGCTGGACGACGAATCGGTGTCGCGATTTATTTTCGATCTTTGGAGGAGGCTCGGGGGTATCTTCAAACCTGCGTTTACGTTTGTATTCGTCTAGTGACATGGCGGATTTAGTATTGGATCGCCCTTCTCTGGTGTCAACTGGAGCACAGGCCCGAGCCAGCCCACCGCTTCGTCGACTAAGACTCCGGAGCCGATGCTGCGGTTGCCCATAGAGAATCAAACTCCAGCACTTATATACTGTTTGGGGTTCGTCGCGCGGCGAAGCCGTCACGGGTAAGAAACATAGAAATGAAACGTGAATATCCGGAAGGTCCGTTGGTCGGCGTGGGGGCGGTCATCGTCGATCGGCCAAGTGGTGAAGCGCCTCCACGCGTACTGCTGATTAAGCGTGGACAGGCACCATTGCTCGGGGAGTGGTCGTTGCCGGGGGGCTTGCTCGAATGCGGCGAGACTCTGCGCGAAGCGGCCGTCCGTGAATCGTTAGAAGAAACTGGATTGATAGTCGAGGCGCAGGAGATGTTAGGAGTTTATGAACGCGTGATACCCGGAGAAGGCGGCCGCATTCGTTATCACTATGTGCTGATCGATTTTTTATGCCGACGGCTGGGTGGTGAATTTTCGGCGGCTAGCGACGCGTCCGACGTCGGACGTCGGATGGTTTACAGCGGAAGAATTGCCTGCGCTAAGCCTCGCCTATGACGCAAGTGATGTGGTGCGCAAAGGCTTGGCTCGATACACAAGCTAGGTCCCCAAGCCCGCATCAGAGGACCTTACCAGCCCGCGGGGCGACGAGCCATTTTTCCAAGAGATTTCAACTGCTTCCTCTTTAAGAACGCACTAGCGGCGGATTCTTGCATCAAAATAATTGCTACCATCGTGGTGAGCATGTCGATTCGAAGCTCTGAAAAACTGGCGAAATTAGACAACGAAAATAGCGTTGGCAGCGCTCTCTATAAACGCAGCGGCGCCGAGATTTATGGGATCAGTAAAGAGCAGTTCGCTGAGATACTGAGTGAGGTTGAGCGCAAAGCGTTTCCCGGCAATGCCAATCCAACCAGCCAAGAGAAGTCTTCATTCCTTGCAACTTTGCGACTGGAAGAATTGGCCGTTGCGCGCGGATGCGCTGCTGGAAATGAAAAGGCGTGGCAGGACTTCATAAGCCGTTACCGGCAGAAATTGCATCATGTAGCTCTCCACATCACGCGCGACGGCACGCACGCCGGCGAACTAGCGGATTCGCTCTTCGCTGAGCTTTATGGTGTGAAACTTCGCGACGGTGTGCGGAATTCGAAACTTTCTTCTTATACGGGGCGCGGCTCGCTCGAAGGCTGGCTCCGCTCCGTGATGGCGCAGGAATTCGTGAACCGCTATCGCAAGCAGAAGCGCACCGTTAGCCTCGAAGAGCAGACAGAAGATGGGGTACAGTTCGCGGCGGTTACTACAGAGTCCGCGACCGGCGCGGAAGCAGATGGAAGGTTGGAAGGGGCCACCGACCAGGCGCTAGCAGAACTCTCGTCCGAGGACCGGTTCACATTGGCCGCTTATTTTCTTGATGGCCGCACGCTCGCCGAGATTGCGCGAATGCTGGGCCTACACGAATCAAGCATCAGCCGGCGCATGGATCGCCTTGCTACCGGAATCCGTAAACGTATCTTGGTCATTCTCCGCGAAAAAGGGATGAGTCACGCCCAAGCCGCCGAAGCTTTGGAAACGGACGTGCGTGATGTGCAACTAAATTTACGGGCCCGGCTGGCGCAAGATTCCAGCGGGAAGGCGTTCCTAGGAAACAGGGCATCGGCAAGCGGATTGAAAAGGTCAGAAAATGCGGAATAGTGGCTTGCTAAGTAAGCCGAATATGCTCGAATTAATCAGAGCCGTGATTAATAACAGTTAGGTTTACTAAGAAAAAATAAAGGCCAAATGTTGGAAATTCCAAAAATCGTTTCAAGCCGGTTAAAGGCTACCGGATTTGCCAGTACGAAATTAGAATCGGGACATGCAGATGCTGATCTGCTGGGGGCGTTCGTAGAGCAGACTTTATCTCCGAGCGCGCGGGATAAGGTGCTCAGTCATTTGGCGGCATGCGAGGCTTGCAGGCAGATACTGGCGCTCGCCCTGCCACCGGAGAGGGCCAACGCTCTTTCGCCGACTTCCGGGGAAGAAGTTGTTACGGCGGATCGGTTGAAAGACCAAGACTTGGGGCAGCGGGAAGTTTCTGCCGGCGCAAGCGAGAGGGAGAAGAAGAGTCGCTGGTTTGGGCTTGTACCCCCAAACCTAGCGTGGGGCGCGCTTGCAGCGGGCGTTGCCGTCGCCGCCTCGATGGTGGTACTGCATCCGATTCAACAGAGGCAAGCATCAGCGCCCGCCCCGAGTGAAATCGTGACGCATTGGGGGGAGAAGTCGTCTGAGACCTCCAGCAGGCTTTCCGTGCCGACAGTTGACGAGAATCAACCTTCGAGAGGAAGTTTGAAACGAAGCGGCCCGCAACCCAAGTCGCTTACGGAAAATAATCTCGACTTATTGGCAGAAAAAAACTTTCCCGCGACGCTACCCCCGGTTGCCGGCACCGCACGCGCAATTTATAAGGCCAAGCCTGTTCCGCAAAGGCAACCTGAGGTGTATAGCAGCTCCGCTGCGGTGAGCCTTCCCGCAGTGACTTGGAGGATTGAAGCTGGCAGTCTGCAGCGCTCCGCTGATGGCGGCAAGAGTTGGCAATCTGCGCTGAACCCCGATCATCGATTGCTCTGCTACGCTTCCCGCGACGCTGAGATATGGGCGGGCGGAAAGGAAGGAACGTTGCTGTATTCGATCGACAGTGGAATGACTTGGTCAAACGTCCAGGCCTCAAAAAACCTGAGTGGGGACATCGTGCAAATCGATTGGGAAGCGGAAAATACTGGGCATCTGAAAACAATCTCGGACGCAATTCGAATTTCCACAAGCGCGGGCGAGATTTGGAGCAGCGCTGACGGCGGCGCTACCTGGAGCCGAAATTAGCTTTTGACGTGAGGTGCTTCGCTGCGAAACCTCCAACGAAGAGTTGGTTGTAAGTAGCTATTTTCTTAGTTGCACTCTTGTGAACGCATCTGCCGCTTAGTAACTATTACTTTTGGGTCCAATCGGCCATCTGGGCGTTACTCGTAATTTATTATGGAAGTGACATTTACTGTCTTACGGTCCAGACCTAAGATGAGCAGGTAGTCCGGCAGTTCTGGGGGAGGGCTGCCGACGGAGCGCCTTGAGCTTCAATGCTCAGGGCGTTTTGTTTTGCGGGGGCGCGCCAGCGGCCATTTTTTTCGGTCCAAACACGGAGTCGACTGTCGCTACGATTTCTTCCATCGATCCGTCAATGTCGAGCGTGAACCGAACCAAATCCATGGCCTCAAGCTGGGGATAGTTACCGCACAAATTCTCCCACGCCACATTACTGCTTAAATCGACACCCATAATTTCCTCATAGCCATATCCAAGATGGCGCGTTCTGCAAAGTAAGTCGCTGAGATGGATGACGCAAACCAGCGGCGAGACCGTGGGCAGAGGCTTGACATGGTGATGATAAGCCGCGCATTCGGCCAGATCTTTTGATAACCCCCAGTGCTCGCAAAGCATCTGCCCAGTATCACAATGAGTGAAACCGAGAATCTGTTCTTCAATCACGTGGAGCGGAGCGTGATTGCTTGCCGCGCGAGCAAAGCATTCGCGTAACTTGTCGGTGTAGAGAACGGAGTTCACAAGAATTCCAATGTCATGAATAAGCCCGGCCAGATAGGCCTTCTCAACTTCCGGGCAGCCGATACTCTTTGCCATCTTTTGTGCCGCCAGCGCACAGCCAAGAGAATGCTTCCAGAAAGCGTTCGGATCCATGACCCACTTGTCGGCGGGCATGACCTGGTTCATACAAAGTGCAAGCAGCATTGACCGCACGCGCTCGAGACCAAGAGACATCACTGCGGCACGCACGGTCTCCGTCTCGCGCCGTCCGTAAATAGGTGAGTTAGCCATGCGCACACATTGGCTTGCGATGGCGCCGTCGTACGAAACCATCTCGACAACTTTGTCAAGTTTGATTGCTTCCGAGGGCTGACGCATCAAGTCGAGGAGCGGCTTCAAAATTGCCGGAGCGGTCGAAATCGAATCAAGCTTCTGAATCTGCTGTCTTAGTTGCGCTCTCAAAGACTCGTTCACTTCTTACCTCCTGCGGGAGGGACGGCGATCGGCTTGCGATATCCGGTTGTACCGGCAAAGTGCACTAACTTGAAAGAATCGTCAACCTGGTAAAGAGATTCCGCCTGTCCGAGGAAAAGATAACCGCCAGGCATGAGGTTGGAATAAAAGTGTTGCACCACTCGACGTTTTGAAGCGAGATCGAAATAGATCAACACATTGCAGCAAAAAATTACGTCGAAACCTCTTTGAAAGACCATCTTGCTGTCATCGCTCAGGTTCAGACGGTCAAATCGGATGTGCGCCCGGAGTTGGTCATTGGCCTTCAGTTTCTTGTCCCCGATGTCGGTGAAATATTTCCTTCGCAGCGCTGGCGTCGTATTGCGGAGCGCATATTCCCCATAGATTCCCGCACGCGCCGACTCCAGCGAATTGTCGTTCAGGTCCGTGGCCAGAATGTCGAACGTCCAACCCGCGAGGAGCTTGTCTTTATGTTCGAGCAGCAGCATCGAGAGGGTATGCGGCTCTTCTCCAGTAGAACAACCGGCACACCAGAAGCGCAGCTTCTTGAGGCCAATCTGGTTTTTCGCTTCGAGAATTTGCGGGATCACCACATCGCGCAAAGCGTCGAGCTGAGTTGGATGGCGGAACATATACGTTTCGCCTATCGTGATCTCGTTCAGTAAAAGTCGAAGCTCAGCCGTGCGGTTCCCGCGTGTGGTGAGGTGGTCAAGATATTCGGCTGGAGTCGCGACGCCAAGAGCGGCCATGCGCCGGGCGCACCGGGCGGCCAAAAGATAAATTTTTTCCTGGGAGTGGTAGATCCCGGCAATGGCATAGATAAGATCTCGAATTTTCAGAAACGCGGGATCGGCGAGAGTCGTAGTCGACAGGGCCTGTGCGGTAGCAGTTTGGCTCGACATGATTGCTCTCGTTTTTCTATGCTTGCGCGGCGTGGGCTAAAGCGCTCTGGGCTGATACCCGGCGAACCATCTCCGCAGCAATCCGATGCAGGGGGTAAACGTCGGCCGCAACTTGGGCGGCAACTACGCTTCCAGGCATGCCCCAAACAACCGAACTCTCTTCATCCTGCACAATCACTTGCCCCCCCGCTTCACGAATGCTGGCGCAGCCGAGGGTTCCGTCCGCTCCCATCCCGGTCAAAACGATTGCGAGAACGTTTGCCTTGTAGCTCACGGCAACCGAACGAAAGAGGACATCAACTGCGGGCCGGCAGGAATTTTCCTGCGCGCCCTGATTCAGTGCGAGCACGACTTCTCCTCCCACCCGCGCTACAGTCATATGCCAGTCACCCGGCGCGATCCACAGCTGGCCGGGAAAAATCCGCACGCCGTCTCGACCTTCGTGCACCTTGAGCCGCCCTAGTCCATGCAAGCGCTCGGCAAAGAGCCGCGTAAACACGGGCGGCATATGCTGGACGACTACGATAGGCACGGGAAAATCCGGGGGTATCTGCTGCAACAGGGCGGTTAAGGCGCAAGGCCCGCCAATCGAAGCGCCGATCGCGACTACATCCACCCGGGGGGGCTGCTCTCCTGCAACGAGCCGTGGCTGAGGCGGCGACAGTGGCAAGGAAGTTCGCGAGGGAAGAAGGGTGCGCGCCGCGCACAATGATTTAATCTTTCGCAGCAAGTCTTCCCGCAACCGCTCTTGCGTCCGCGCCGAAGTTCCGCCTGATGGCTTCGTCACATAGTCGCTTGCCCCGCGGGCGAGCGCATCGAGCGTTGCCGTCGCGCCACGCTCGGTCAGCGAGCTGAACATAATCACAGGGAGCTTTGGATAAATTTTTCTAATCTCAACCAGGGTTTCTAATCCGTTCATCCCCGGCATCTCAATATCGAGAGTGACCAAATCGGGGCGCGCTTCCGGGAGACGATCCATTGTTTGAAAACCGTTGGCTGCGAAGCCAGCAATGGTGATCTCCGGGTCCGAGGACAGCATGGTGCTGATCACCGCGCGGACAACAGCCGAATCGTCGACGATGAAAACTCGAAAGGGTGTCATCTTAAGTCAGTCTCAATCTCAATCAGTTCCAACTCAGTTCCAACCGCAAGCACAATCTTTCAGAATGCGATGTCCGACGGATCACGAATGTCTCCCGACGGCGGCCCCCGCCGCCCACAACGGCGCGGAGTGCTGGTGCTTGGTATCTGCCGCAACCTTGAATCGCCCGACCAAATCATGCAGTTGGCTCGCCATGCGGCTCAGTTGTGCGCTCGCAATCTGGGCCTCGCCGACATTGGTTGAGGTGTCTTGTGCGGCGCTCGCTACTCCCTGAATGTTGTCGGAGATGGTGCTCGCTCCGCGCGCCGCTTCGTTCACGTTGCGCGACATCTCGCTGGTCGTCGCACTCTGCTCTTCGACCGCCGTCGCAATCACGGTTGAAATGTGGCTGATCTTGTCGATTACGTCCTTGATGCCGACGATGGCCCTTACCGCTCCGCCGGTATTTTCCCGAATGACGCCGATCTTCTGCGTGATCTCTTCCGTCGCTCTAGCGGTCTGTTTGGCCAGCTCTTTCACTTCGTTTGCCACCACCGCGAAGCCCTTGCCCGCCTCCCCGGCCCGCGCCGCTTCGATGGTCGCGTTTAACGCCAGAAGATTCGTCTGCTGCGCAATCGAGGTAATCACCTCGATCACTTTCACGATCTCGATGCTCGATTCGCCGAGCTTCGATACCGTCTGGTTGGCCGACTCTGCCGCCGCCACCGCTTCGCCCGAAACCCGAGCCGCTTCCGTTGCGTTCTTGGCAATCTCGCCAATCGTCGAATTCATCTCTTCCGCACTCAACGCCAAGATTTGCAGGTTGGCGTTCACCTGGCCGCCTGCCTCGGAGACCACTCTCGCCTGCGAGGTCGTTTCTTCGGAGTTCGCAGTAATCTGCTGGCTCGTTGCGGATAATTCCTCGCTCGCCGCCGCCACCTGCTCCGCGTTCTCGCTAATCGACAGCACCACCTTCGCGATCCCGCCGATCGCGTGGTTGAGCGCCCGCACCATCAGTCCTATTTCGTCGTTCGAATCGACAGCGACGGTTTGCCGCAGATCGCCTTCGGCAAGCGCCTGCAGCACGATGAGCGTTTTCTTGATTGGAACTAGGATGCTGAAAGCGGTGATCAATCCGAGACCTACGACCATTGCCAGCATCAGAATTCCCACCACCACCAGCATCTGCGTCCGGCTCTTTACCACGGCCGCTGCTTCTGCCTCGTCGGCGACCACCATGTCGTTTGTGGCTTTCTCGATGGCGTCGACCGCTGCTTGCTGCCGGGCAAACTGTGGCTCCATTTGTGCAATCCGTATCTCGTGCGCTTTCTTTCGGTCTCCGGCCTCGAGTGCCGGGACGAACTCCCGCTCGGCGAGGCGAAACCATTCTTTCGACGTCGTGTAGGCTTCGCCCCCTAGCAGTTCTTTAAGCTTTCCCTCGGGGAGTTGCTGCATCCATTTGGCATGCCCATCGTCGAATTTGTTTTGGTCTTGACGCAGACATTCCCGGAACTTCTGGAGGGTCGCTGCGTCCGGCGCCTCCTCCATCTTGATGGCGTGGACAACGGCCAACCCGAGACTCTGCGCCGGAGGAACATAATCGGTATTGATGTCTTTCGTCATCATGATCTGCTCGAAGATACGGCTCCCCACTTCCGCCTTGTTCAGTGTGGTCATAGCGAGAATGCCGAAGGTGGCGAACCCGACGACGGCCGACCCGACCATCAGGAAGAGCTTCACCTTAAGTGACAGATTTCTCATCGTTCCACTCACCCCTGCATGCCCGGCTCTCTAGGCGGAGTTCGAGTTTGCGCGCCCTTAGAATGTCGTTGTCCTTAGTTCTTGTCCTTGTCCTTGTCCTCGCGGCGATAGCCGAAGCGTCCCTGAGTATTCCATCGGCAGCCGGTTGAAGGTCTTCTGTCCCCGGGGGCGCGATCCTCATGCCGCGCAATCGCGAAAAACTGGCCTGCCCAATCGGGATATTGCCAACCCACTCGCGCCCACACTCTTCCGAAAAAATTAGAAACGTACGGCTTATTGGAACGCAGCACGCGCCTGGCCTTGCGATGAGGGGCACATTCACAAATGGACGTTTTCTTACGCCGACGGGACGCCGGCAAACCGGCGCGGCGCTCCGTGACTTAACGGACGTCGCTTGGAGGCAGTGGCGGGAGAAGAGCTTAACCCGGCATCATGTGCTTGGCTACGGTTAGCGGTAAAATCGCATGCTTGGTCGGCATCGAGCACATGCATCAACTCGTGCTCCAGTTTGTGCACGCCTCGAATGACGGAGCGGAGGCGCGGCGAAAGAGTTTCAGGAGAGGGTTCAAAGGTCTCTTCTTTGACTTCGACGACGTTGCCCACTTCGTCCGCCAGCAGGCAGACCGTCCCTCCCGCGGCACGCACCACAAGGCACACCGGCTTTATCTCGCTAGGACGCTCCGGAAACTCCAGTTGACGGCGCAGTTCGAGCGCGACGATCACCTGACCGCGCAAATTCATAAGGCCGCCGACCGCGGGATGCGCCAAAGGCACGGGACGCAGTTCGCGATAAGTAACAACCTCCTGAATTTTCTGCGTCTCAATGCCAAAAAGAAGCTGGTTGAGATAGAAGGTACAAAACTGCCCGGAGCTAGCCATCAGTTCAACTCCTGGCCTGAGGGAACTTCTGACGGTTCAAAAGCTTCTCCAATGCGGAGGAGGGTCGACACATCGAGCAACTCGGTCACCTTCTCCGCAATCACGCAACAGTGCAAGACCCCGCTGCGGGAAGCCGCCGACTTCGGCTCCATGGCGCTCTCGACAATGTCGAGAATGCGATTTACCACCAACCCAAACGCCTGCTTCTCATCCTCGAGCACCAGCACTTGCAGCATCTCGCTCGTCGGAAGCCGCAGAAAGTCCTCGGCCGGCAGCACCCGGCGCCGTTCTTCGAGCGCGTGAGTAATGCGAATCAGAGGAAGAATCTGTCCGCGATATTGCGTTACCCAGCGGTCGCCCGAACGCTCCACTTGCCCGCCCGGAATATTTTCAAGACGCGCCAGCATTTTCAGAGGCACTGCCATGCGTGCCCCGGCGGGGCCCGAAAAGAGGACCAGCTTTTGCTTGCCGCCATTGCTCTCGACCCGCGCCTTGGGCTCAAGTTCGCGGCCGGATTCCGTTCCTTCCTTAAGAACGCCCGAGCACTTGGCCAGTCCGAGCACATCGAGGATGAGAGCGACCTTGCCATCTCCCATGATGGCCGCGCCGGCGTAGACGGTGATGTCCTTCAGGTGCTTGCTCAGCGGCTTGACCACGATCTCTTCGGTGTCGTTGATAGCATCGACCACTAAGCCGAATTGCCGCCCGTCGGCGGCGAGCACTACGATATTGATTCGCTTCGAGCCCTTTCCCTTGGACTTGGTTTGCTTCAACTCGATATGCTTCGAGCGCGCGCTGCTCAATCCCATCCCAGCGAGCAAAGAGCTTTCAACCCGTCTCTTCGAATTCCACTCTCCAGTTTGCTCGCCTTCGTTGAGACGCAACGCGGTCTTCAGGTAAACGAGCGGCAAGAGTCGCCCGCGCAGGCGATAAACGGGGACGCCGTGAATGGCCTCGATCTCGATTCCCTTTCCTGACTCCCTGCCGTCGAGTCCAACCAGTTCGAGCAGGCTGACCTGCGGAATGGCATAGGACTCTCCTGCGCTGGTGACGATCAGCGCCGGAATGATCGCGAGCGTCAGCGGAATCTTCATCCTCACGAGCACTCCCTGGCCCGGCCGGGAGTGGACTTCGATCGTGCCGCCCATGCGCTCGATGTGCGTCTTGACCACGTCCATGCCGACGCCGCGTCCGGACACCTTGGTCAATTTTTCCGCCGTCGAAAAGCCCGGCAACAAAATTAAATTCACGACCTCGCGGTCACTCATCCTCCCTGCATGGTCGGAAGTAACCAAGCCTTTCTCGATCGCCTTCAGGCGGATGCGCTCTTGATTGAGCCCCGCCCCGTCATCCGAGACCTCGATGTTGACTTGCCCGCCTTCATGAAAGGCGCGCAAGTAGAGAAGGCCTTCCGGGTCCTTTCCTGCCGCAAGTCTCGCCTCGGGCGCTTCAATGCCGTGGTCGATGGAGTTGCGCACGATGTGGGTGAGCGGATCCTTGATCGCTTCGATCAGAGTCTTGTCCAGTTCCGTCTCCTGCCCTTCCATCTCGACCCGCGCCCGTTTGCCGCAGTCGATGGCCAGATCCGCGGACGGTGCGCGGCAGCTTGCTCCAGATATTGCC